>PRDJ01000035.1 GCA_003345555.1 Candidatus Thorarchaeota archaeon | reverse complement strand
CCCTCCCAGCTCGTTCCATAAGAAAGCCGGGCGTCTCGCGAAACAGAAATGATTGTTGCAGAGTACAAGGGGCAGGCAAAGCTATGCGGTTGATGTACCGCATTGAGATTCCTCCGCTTTCCCGGATGCTTTTTATTCCGCAGTGCGGCCATTCGGTGGAGGAATCAGAATCATGGGCATCGCTGGGAAGCTCGCTTACAGCTCTGGGAGTATCACTGCATCAATTCCTCAGTACGCAATCCAGACTTACATTTGGTTCTATTACATCACAGTAATTCATATGGACCCTGTGTGGATGGCCTTTGCCACGTCCATATGGACCGTGTGGAATGCCTTCAATGACCCCATATTCGGGTACATCTCAGACCGGACGATTACGAGATGGGGCAGAAGAGTACCATGGATTGCCGTGTTCGCATTTCCTCTCGCCATTTCGATGTTCTTTGTGTTTGGTCCCCCGGGCGATGCATCCACATACGGTAACTTCAACCTCTTCATCTGGCTAACACTTGCCTTGCTATTCTATGACACATGCTACACGATAGTCGTGCTGAACTGGACTGCTCTTTTCCCCGAGATGTTCCAGACAAATCGAGAGAGATCTCAGATGTCTCTAATGAGACAGGTATTCTCGATTTTCGGATTGATTGCAGGAACAGCTATCCCACCTTTGCTCGCAACTACAATGGGTTGGTCCGGTGTCGGTCTTGCCGTCGGGTTGGTATCTGCCATCTTCGCGTTTCTGTCTCTTGCAGGATCACACGAGAGACCTGAGTTCAGAGAGCCGACTCTGCCCGTATTCAAAGCAATGAAGCACACGTTCTCGAACCGGTCATTCATCATCTTTGTTAGCTACAATTTCCTGGTGCAGTACATCGTCGCCGTAGCTTTGGGCGCACTTCCATTCTTTGTCAAATATGTAGTAGGTGGCAGCGATTGGGACCAAACCGTACTGTTTCTGGTTCTATTCATTGTCGCAATGCCCGTATTTGCCGTCTGGAATCACATCAATGTTGCCAGAGGACCCAGAACTTCGGCAATAGCTACTCTGCTGTGGGTGGGCGTCACGTTGATAGCTATCCTCTTCATCAGCGACTTCACTCAGGCGCTGATCGTCATCGGCATCGCGGCCGCAGGTGTGGGCGGGTTCATGATGCTCCCAGATATTCTGATTGCGTTTACGATAGATGCTGATGAACTCAAAACAGGAGTTCGCCGCGAAGGAGCGTACTTCGGTTTCAATGCATTCGTCATGCGTTTCGCGGTCTTGGCGCAGTCGTGGACATACGCCCTTCTTCTCAATAGCTCTGGGTTTGATGAGAACTTGGTTGTCCAGCCCCCTTCCGCAATCTTGGCAATCCGACTACTGCTTTCGGCCGTACCCTTGGCGGCCGCCCTTGTCGGTGCTGCCATCATATCCCGTTATCCATTCCATGGACAAGCACTCAAGGACATTGAACGGCAGACCGATGAGATGCACGCACAGAAGAGAGGAGAGGCTCCTAAGGCATAGCTCGATGCCCGAGTCGGTAGTCGCTGCGGTGTCGTTCATATCCCTTCCTCCAATCGGTACATTCAGATATGCTCTTAGGAGGGTTGCTTCGTCGCGACCCTCATGATGCAGGTCACACCCGAGTTCCTCATGGGGGCAGTATCGGGTCTGCTGGCAGCTTTCCTATTTGCCATCTCGGTCAACATATACAAGTCGCAGAGTGAAGGCATCAGACCGGTCGCTGTCAGCTCGATAAAAATGTGGATTTCACTTCCATTCATGATTGCACTTGAGCTCTTGCTCTTGCCCTTTAGGACGACTCCTTACGCGGTGCCACTAGAAGCCCTGCCGCCACTCTCATTCTCCATGGTTGCGGGTGCCGTGGTCGGCGATACTGCATACCTGATTAGCCAAGATAGGATAGGAATAGCTCACGCATTTCCCATCGCTGGCGCACATCCAATCATGACCTATCTTGTCGCACTAGCATTCTTGGGCGAATCTTTCGCGATTGCCAGAATGGCAGGTGTGATCCTTGCCGTCATCGGCATTGTGCTCATATCGAAAGAGCATGGAGCCAAGGCCAGTGAGTCGGAGAACAAACGTGGCTTTGATCCTCTAGGAATCGGCCTCGCATTTCTAGCCTTGGTAATGTTCTCCCTTGCGGCTGTCTTCGCATACATAGGCGTAGTGGGCGTCGACCCTGTGGACGCCAATCTTCCGAGGGTCATTGTCGGATCCGTTGCACTTCTGCCTATCTATGGAATTGCCAAGCATAAAGGAATGCCCACACCTTCAAGACGAGCAACGAAGCTGAGCATTATGGCCGGGTTCTTAGGTATGTCAGTTGGTTCAGTGTTCTACATCATGTCATTCAAGTACGTCGGAGCTCCAGTTGGTTCGGTTCTAGCATCCACATCTCCTCTTTTTGCTGTCCCAATGTCGCTAGTTTTTTTGAAGGAAAAGGTCTCAAGACTGGCAGTTGTCGGCATTGCTGCAACAATCACCGGGGTGTTCTTGGTCCTACTTTGATTCTAGAATGGAGCGTAGAGAAGACCAAAGGCGATTACGATGCAGGACATAATCTTGGGCGTAACAGCGGGACTGCTGAGCTCTCTCTTCTATGCTGTGTCCGTTATCATCTACAAGTCAGTTGCCCATGACATAAGACCCCTGGCTGTTAGTGCCATCAAGATGTGGGTCAGTCTTGCCTTCATCGCCATCCTCGTCTTCCAGCCTTTCAGAACGACACCGTTCTCTGTTCCTCTTCAAGACATCATCATACTAGGAGCAGCAGTCACAGTCGGCACAGTAATCGGAGACACAGCATACCTTTTCAGTCAAGACCGAATCGGTGTGTCTTACGCGTTCCCCATAACGTCTGCATATCCCATCACAACATACATTCTGGCGATTCTATTCCTGGGCGACCAGATACTTCCGAGCAGAGTCTTCGGAGTGATTCTTGCAGTGGTCGGAATCTTTGTAATCTCCCGAGGCCAGAACCATGATGCCGACGCCACGGAAAAGGGCGGCTCTGCTGCGGTTGGAATGGCACTGGCGATTCTCGCACTAATCATGTACTCCTTTAGCACGACATTGATGCAAGCAGGCACATCAGAGGTTGAAGCAATTGACGCGAACTTCATCAGGATGCTGGTCGGCTCGATAGAACTCGCTCCGGCTTTCGCCGTCGCAAGGCACCTAGGTATGCCGCTCCCGTCGAAGCGCGGCATCAAGGTCACCGTCGTCGCGGCCTTCTTTGGGATGGCTCTGGGATCGCTTCTATACCTCGCCTCCATCAAGTATGCCGGGGCGACCATCGGAGCTGTTGTTGGATCCACTTCGCCACTCTTTGGCGTGCCCATTGCCTACGCGTACTTGAAAGAGAGGATATCGAGGCTTGAGATTGTCGGCATCGCGGCAACCATGACGGGCGTGTTGTTGACCGTATTCGTGCTCTAGGCACATTGGCAATCCGACTTCGGTTCAAGGCTACGGTGACGGCTGCAAAGTTACGTAGACCTCGTACGTATCGTCCTGTCTGTTGAAAGTGACACGAAGCTTGGAACCTACCTTCTTCTTGGCTATGATGCCTCTGAGCTCCTCCATGCCCACCACCTTCTTCCCGTCAACAGCGATAACGACGTCGCCAGGTCTGAGACCAGCCTTGAGCGCAGGACCCGAGGGGATCTCAATCAACAAGGCTCCTTCTTCAACTGAGAGCTGATAGTGTGATGCAATCCCCTTGTTGAGAGTCACTCCCACAATACCCATCCATGGTGACTGCACCGTTCCTGTCTCGATAAGCTCTTCAAAGACGTCCTTGATTCGATCCACTGCTAGGGCAAAGCCAATTCCTTGGCTCCATGGGATCATGGCTGTTGGCATGCCAA
The DNA here is from genome assembly GCA_003345555.1 of Candidatus Thorarchaeota archaeon. GTDB lineage: Archaea > Asgardarchaeota > Thorarchaeia > Thorarchaeales > Thorarchaeaceae > OWC5. The sequence goes on along the minus strand of PRDJ01000035.1, from coordinate 62,231 downwards.
TCAGCTTGCCTTCAGTGTCAACAAGGGCTCCTCCGGAGTTGCCCGGATTGATCTGAGCAGAGGTCTGTATCAGGCCCTCGAGAAAAGCCTCTTCACTCTGAATCGTTCTTTCTAAGGCGCTTATCATGCCGAAAGTGACAGTGGTGCCGAGTCCTAGGGGGTTACCAACTGCTATCGCGAACTGACCAACTTTCAGTTTGCTCGATTCGCCCAGCTCAATCGGAACCAGTTTCTTTGTATCAATCTTCAGAACCGCGAGGTCTCTCACTCGCGACTGACCAACGAGAACAGCCTTGAAAGCTTCGCCGTCAGACATGGTCACTCCGATGTCTCTGGCTCCTTCCACAACATGTGCATTGGTGACAATGAAACCTTTCTCAGTCAAGACAACACCTGAACCTTGACCTTGCACTGGGACTATCTGGGACATCTGTACGCGCGCCAGAGCCACTGTAGACACACTCACTACACTGGGCACAACTTTCTCGACAACCTCTACGAATCTCGATTCAAGTTCCTTTATCATTGGCTCAGACATGGTTCCAAAGGCAGCGCGTTCCTGCATATTAACTTGGACGTTTGCACACGAAGGCGCCGTTGCAATCCGCGTCAGGTTGGCGAACATGAGCGGTTTCCGGTCCTTGAATCAGTTGGACAGTAGTGAAGCCAAGACGGAATTGGCTTGTGCAGACATGGACAAGTGTTCTAACCTAATGACTGAATGGTCTCGCGTTTCCGTTCGCCAGTTCATGTCATTGAGAAAGGTATTTGACACCTAGGCCAGCACTTTTCAATCATGCAATCAGCAAGGCCATTCGTCAGAGATGGCAAATTCCTTGTCAGCAAAGTGCATGCAAGCTCCGACCTCCGTGCTTCCATAAAGAAAGCAGTAGACCTCATTGGAGGCTTTGACAAAGCTATCGTGCCCGGCGACACTGTCACGATTAAACCCAACCTGAACACGGCAGACCCCTACCCGGCCAGCAGTGATGCCAGCTTTGTCGAGGCTCTAGGTCGGAACATTCTGGACGCAGGGGCAGATAAGATACAGATTGCTGAGAGCTCGATGGTAACGGCTTCAACAAGAGAGGCGTCCAGTAGAGTTGGACTGACCGAAGTTGCCGAGAGGCTTGGAGCAGACATTGTTTTCCTTGAGGAGCAACCATACACCAAGGTGAGGATTGCAGACGGCAAGTTCCTCAAGGAGACACATATCGGGAAGCCGCTGCTCGACATTGGAACACTCGTGTTGGCACCATGTCTGAAGACGCACAAGTATGCACGATTCACAGCAAGCATGAAGCTGCTTGTGGGTTGGATGAACAGACAGGACAGGGTGAAGATGCATATGAGCCACCTGGAGGAGAAGGTGGTTGAGCTAGCGTCATTCTTTCATCCCGTGCTTATTGTGATGGATGCAAGGAAGGTCTTTGTGACCGGCGGCCCGGCTTCTGGTCGTGTGGAAGAACCGGGAATCATTCTGGCAAGCGGAGATATGGTCTCAATAGACGTTCAGGGCGTACGGATTCTACAAACATTCAATGCGGACAACAAGCTGAACATGGATGTCTGGGACCTACCGCAGGTACGGCGCGCAAAGGAACTGAAAATCGGAGCCAGCAGTGACGATGACATAGACGTGATTGAGGAACACTAGCTGCTTCTCACTGCTTTCGGGAACCATATTCTGAATTCAGCTCCCATGTCTTGATGTCCCACTACTCTGTCCACGATGTCGATCTTACCCCTGTATTTCTCAATAATCTGATTTGACTGGTGGATACCCATTCCTCCAAACCGCCTAGCAGGATCGAAGAGAATGGCCTTGGACGAATCAGGAATACCGGGTCCGTTGTCTGAGATGGAGACCACATAGAACTGACCGTCGTCCTTCAGTCCGACCCAAACATGCTTGTCCGAACTCGGGTTGTGCTCAACCGCATTCACGAGTATGTTGGAAAGCAGCAGCTCAAGATAGCCGTCCGCGTAGATCCAGGCATCATCCACTTCATAGACTGCCTCGAACACCGCATCTGTGACACGGCTGGAGATAGCTTGGACACACCCCTTCAAAGCGACATTCAACGGCCGCTCTGCCAAGGGGATGCTCATTAGCTGTTCTGTCGCTCGGACCTCCTCTATAAGCCTAGAACATCTCTGAACAGCATTCTCAATGACCTCCAAAAGCGAGGACTTCCGGCTGTCATCTTGTGCAATACGCAACAGTGCCGCACTATTGACAACAACCTGTAGCTGATTCTTCAAATCATGCCCCATTACATCCAAGTAGAACGACGCCCTATCCTTCGTGACGCCTGTTGCTCTCTCGACTCTCAATCGCTCGGTCACGTCCACAATCATGGTCTGGATTGCCTGCTTGCCCTCATATTGAATTGGGCCTGAGAATGCTTCAACCCAGCATATCTCACCGTCCTTGCGAACTAGACGGTATTGATACCTAGGCGGCACGGCCCTTCGTGCGAAGAGGTTCTGAATTTGCGTCATTACGACGGGCTGATCTTCGGGATGGATCAAGTCCCATATCTCAATCATGTTCTTTCTCATTAGTTCGTCAACAGAGTATCCCACCATCTGGGCGAATGCCTTGTTGATGTAAGCAAATCCTTCGTCACCTATTATCATGATTCCTTGGCTTGACTGTTCGGCCAGAGCACGATATTTCGCCTCTGAAGCAAGAAAAGCTTCGTCTCTTTCCACTCGCTCTGTTACATCAATCAGCAACACCTGCAACGCAGGGCTTCCTCCGAAATCAGTTTCAGTAACAAACGCCTCCACCCAGTGAGTCGACCCGTTGCGTGCAACTAAGCGATATCTGTAGTGAGATGGAGCTTTCTTGCCTGCTCGGCGGTCCGCTCCATACTGACGCAAGATACCCTGGTCCTCAGGCTGTACGAGAGACCAAGCCTTACTCGAGGACATGTCAACTATCTCCTTTGGCGAATAACCGAGCATCTCCGCGAACGCCTTGTTTGCGTAGACATACCTGTCATCCTTTACGATAACGAGCCCCTGAGTCATCTCCTCTGCTAGAGCCCTATACTTAGCCTCAGACGCCTTCGATGCATCTTCCACCTTTCGACGTTCCGTCAAGTCACAGACAACTGCAAACGAGCCACGTTGAACACCTTGCGTATCAACGAGAGGAGCACCCGACACAAGCGTCGGAAGCACTCTACCGGTCTTCGTGATCCACTCCAGTTCATATTGCGATGGAAGACCCCTTGCCCTCTTCTTGTTGTGCTTGTCGAATATGCCACTGTTGCGTTTGTCTAGGAACTCATGAACGTCCCGACCAAACATGTCTTCCGTGGTATACCCGAACATTCCACAGAAACGTTTGTTCACGTAAACTATCTTGGAGTCGAGGTCAACGACACAGAATCCTTCATTCATGTTATCAATGAGGGCGTGGTATCGCAGAATCTCCTCCTGCGTCTTGGTGCCAGAAGTGCTGGGGGGCTTACTCCGACTCTTCATTTGTCTGAGAACCTCGGCGCATACTGAGAATCTCAAGTGAAATGATGCGCCAAGACCAATTATCGCAAGCGTACTTGTCTGTTGTGCTTGCGGCGGGTAGGTCTATAACGAACAAGTCGCGTCATATTGGAGAAGGGATGGCTTGACGGCACTCGGTGCCATCGAGAAAGGCCTTACCGCAGAAAGTGTTTTGTGTAAGAAAAGCAGTCAATAAAGCCTGATTCAAGCTAGGGTACTCGTCTTTGTCACGTAGATAAGTGGCCTCGGCAAATCAGAACTTGTGGAGGAGTAGGACCGTGCCTGGTAACGACGAAGAACCTGTGCTCCCGGTAGTAAGGATTACTGCCCACATTTCTAAGCCAGTTCCAGAAGTATGGAATACATTCCTAGATCCGGTGAGGATGGTACAGTGGCTGGGCAACGAGATTACCTCGGACACGAAAAAGGGGGGTTTCATCACATTCCGGGGGAAGAATGCTCCGACTAACTCCGAAATCGAGGACACTTGGACCATTACCGAGTTCTCTCAGAACAAAGCCATCCTTTGCAGCTGGAGCATAATGGGTGTAGAGACTCTCTTCGTATTGAGATTCAGCGAGCTGGCGAAAGGTACGTTAATCGAAGTCAAACATGGGGCCATCCCTCTTTCTGCAAGCAGACTATACCTGCCAGAACACTGGAACGTGCTGTTGGCGAACTTCAAGTCGGTTACTGAACTGGGAGAGCCCGCCGTGCGTTTTGATTACTCTGATTATCGCCCTCTGAGAATCACCCGTTACGATCCCAAAGAGGTGAGACAGAGTGTGCTGATACGGGCACCGCCTTCTCTGCCATTTGATGTCTGGACCAACCCTGAGAAGCTCCGTCACTTCGTTCGCGCACCCAAGCCTAAGGTAGACCCACAATACGCAGGCATCTACACCTGGTGGGCAGAAGGCCGAGGTCCCGTGCTATTCAGGAAGCTAGTCCCCGACAAGGAAATCGAGTTCTCATGGGTATACGAGGACGAATCAGAAACCATAGTCAACGTCAGGTTCGACCCTGCAGAGGATTACACTGTGGTCAATCTCCATCACCATGACTTTCGACAGCCCGAAGACATCGTCGGATACGATATTGGTTGGACTAGTGTATTGAGCGAACTCAAGCTTGTTTGCGAGCTAGGCGAGTCGGGCATTATGAGATATAGCGACTGGAAATAGAAGCCGTCCAGCCGTGCCAGTCATGGCAGCAGCAACGGGGTCGTGGGAAAGATCAGGAACCAAGTCAGAAAGGCTGTGGTCAAGGGAACTAGGAAGTTATCTGTCCAGCCGACGCTCACAGCTTCAACCACAGAAACAACAAGCGCGACGACAAGGATTTCGGGCAATACCAAGAAGGGTTGTGTGTCGACGGAATGGAGAAGCATGGCTACGATTAGTGACAATGCAGAGAAGGCAAATACTGCCGCGCTGCCCTCAATGGATTTTCCCCGAAATCGCTTCCTAATCAGACTGCCGCCCAGAGTTCTGCCAAAAACCTCTCCTGAGGCGTCACCCCACGACACAGCAAGAATCGCCGCGACAAATATCTCAGGCCGGACGTAAAATACAAGGAACACAACAGCAAACGACACGAGACCAGCAAAGCCGGCAAAGAACGTTCCGAATGTGCTCCCTGACTCTCTGGTGCCTGCAGCCAACAAGTGTGAAATGATATCCTTGTCGTAGAACGATAAGCAGAATAGAACTATCATAAAGAGAGCGGTCGCGAAGATTGGCCCGCTCAGATTCGAGTACACCACGAGAGTGAGAGCGATAATCGTGCCCATTACCATGTGGACTAGCTTCCGGCCGACCCATCGTGGACCGCCCTTCTTTGAAACCCAATGAGCAATCCCGACTACGATAGATGCAGCCGCGCCTGTGAGTATAGCGACAACCGTGTCAAGGCTTGTGAGCACGCCAAAGTAAAGGCCGATCATCTTGCATGGTCAGTTGCACAAGAAGCGGCATATCTCTCTTGCCCGCATGAGCTCGATGACAGCTTTCACTGACGCTGGTGGGACGAACTGATATTGCTTCAAGCTCTGGAGAAGAACAGCTCAGTACGAATTGCATCCGCGGAAGTTAATAGGGTGAACCCATCTGCATAGCTTGCCATACTCCGCATCCTGACTGGGACACACTGTCAAGGCCATTCACAAGAGCACAGAACGAGGAATGCATCCTATGGATCTAGTCGGCGGACTTGTCGTATTAGTGTTCATTGTTACCTACAGTGCAATAACAAGTGAGAGAGTCAACAGGACTGCAATGTCGCTTACGGGTATGGGGATTGTCGCTTTGATTCTCTGGGCAGCACACGTGAGCTCATTCCAAGCGTTGACTGAACGCATTGGATGGTACACTGTGTTATTCATAACGGGTCAGATGATTATTGTTGGCATATCTCGTGCCTCGGGCATGTATCAGTATATTGCCCTCAGGATGGCCCTCCCTAGCGGCGGCAACCCACCTCGATTGTTTACGACATTCTTGGTTTTCGTGTTTTTCATCTCCCTATTCTTCGACACAACATCCACGATGCTAATAGTCGGGCCAATTACGATTGAGTTGTGCAGGGCACTAGACCTCGACATCAAGGCCTTCCTTGTTTCCGAGGCCATAGTCGCAAACTTCGCTTCTATACCTTCCGTCGTGGGTGACGTGCCGAATCTAGTTGTAGCGACTGCAACAGGAATCAACCCGGGATTCCAGTTTGTTACCTTGATGCCTCTGTCTTTCATTCTCCTCATTGTATCGCTGCCTTTGCTCCGTCGCTTCTATAGAAACTCCCTAACTGCAAGCAACAAGGCCACAGCAGAAGAACTGTTCAAGATTGACCCGACGACTCTCATTCGTTCGAGAATTGAGTTCTACATGTCCATCATAGCGATGATTGCCCTCATATTGGCTTTCACAGTAGGCGTTGCCGAGGGGTTGGAAGCAAGCTTAGTGTCGATAACAATCGCGGCAATCATGCTCCTATTGACGGAGCACGATGTGGACAGGGTTTTGCGCGAGGTTGGGTGGGGCACTGTGTTCTTCGTAATAGGGATTTTTGGGATTGTCGCCGCACTTGAGGCGACTGGCGTACTCGCGGACATAGCCAACTGGGCAGACGCATTCATCAGCGGCGGAGCAGTCAGTGTCACGCTCTTCATGATTTGGATTCCGGGCCTGCTATCGTCAGTAATCGATAACGTGCCAATAGCGGCTCTACTTGCCCCATTGGCTGTTGAGGCTGCAACCGCGGGTCCAATGCCTCCTCTTGCGCTTGTGTTTGGCGTCAATGTCGGCGCCTTTATTCTACCAATAGGCTCTCCGGCGAACGTAATCGCCCTCGCATTATCTGAAGCTGAAGAGAATCCGATAGGGATGCGGGGTTTTGCGAAAGCGGCAATGCCAATAGCGCTGCTGATGATGGTCATTGGCACTGGATGGATTCTGATGCTGACGTTGCTTCTCCACTAGCATCTGCTGGGTTAGGTCCGACCGCCCTAAGACTACCAACAGAAAAACCGAATAGTCCTCTCACACTCAATCAAGAACATGCTTGAGCTGACCGTTGAAGAAGCTCGCAAGTTCATCTTGCATGCTCAAGGACTCAGAACGCGAAGACCCTCAAAGTCGGTAGTAGACACTGTACGCCGGATCCAGAATGTCCAGATTGACACTATCTCCGTTGTAGCAAGAAGTCATGACCTGATAATACGCAATCGTTTGTCTGGATACAAGACTGATGAAGTCTGGAAATGGGAGAGAAAAGGTGACCTGTTTGAGTACTGGGATCACATGATGTGTCTTCTACCCATAGAGGCCTATCCTTACTGCACTTGGGCGAGGACCAGATACACCGACAAGACTTGGGGCTCAATGGCAAGTTGGGCTGTCAAGAAAAGGGAGATACTTGATTCGGTGTACGATAGAATCAAGAAAGACGGAGCTATGTCGAGTTCGGACTTCGGAGGCAGGAGTGAAAGAAGTAGCGGCTGGTGGGACTGGAAAAACGAAAAGACGGCGCTCGAATACCTCTACTATACTGGTCGCCTCATGATCGCCTACAGAGAAGGTTTCCAGAAGTACTATGACCTCACTGAGAGGGTACTCCCGCCCCGCGTGAGTCAGGAACCGATGCCCGAAGACGAGGTGCCGCGTTTTGTGGCGTCCACTACCCTGTCATCTCTCGGGCTTGCATCGGCCGAGGACCTGAGGCTTTATCGCGGCAGGTTTCCCGCCCGCATTCTTTGGAAAGGAAAGAAGACCGAGATCGAGAAGTTTCTCGTTACTTTACTTGATGAGGGGTTCGTCGAGGAAGTGTCCATAGAAGGCATAGAGCAACGGTATTTCATGCTGAATTCGAAGCTCAAAGAGATTAACAAGGTCACGAAAGAACCAGAGGAAGAGGCGCCTATCAAGCTCCTTAGCCCCTTTGACAACGTTGTTCGCGAACGTCATCTGCCGAGAACACTATGGGGCTTTGACTACAAAATGGAAGCATTCGTTCCTCAAGAGAAAAGGACGTTGGGATACTACGTGCTTCCCATTCTCGACGGATTGAGGTTCGTTGGTGGAGTTGACGCCAAAGCACACCGGAAAGAAAGCACTCTCGAGCTGAAGTCGCTATATCTTGAGAAGTCAGAGGAAAGCACAGCGGGACTTGCAGGTCGGCTCGCAAACGGATTGAGAGAATTCGCAGATTTCCACAATTGTGACAGCATCAAAGTAGGCCAAGTGAGACCTCGCGCAATGAAGAGAACCCTAGAAGTGGCTCTAGGCGAGCCGGAATCGTGATTTCGGGGCAGTCCAGTAAGCTTATCTTATCCATATGGTGTCCCATCACAATCGTGTACCGCCGGGGATTAAGGACGCAGCTGTTCAGCAAGAGATATGACTGAGCCGACAACGTGTGACATAGTAACCAAAGTCAAAAAACGCGCCCCGCAAAGCGACGATGATAACCAATGAAGGACCAAGACGACGGCAGCAGGATTCTGAAGGCAGTTCTCATAGGAGATGGTGCCGTAGGCAAGACCAGCATGCGGCGCAATTACCTAGGAGAGGACTTCATCGAGGGTCATATCGCAACCATAGGAGTTGACCTTGCGACAAAGCGAATACTCTTCGAGGACGAAGTCGTGAAGTTCATAATATGGGATTTGGCCGGGCAACCTACATTCGAGAAAGTCAGAGGCCACTACTATCATGGCTGCAATGGAATCATCTTGGTGTACTCTGTGGTCGACCGAAGATCATTCGAGAACGCTTCCAAATGGCTCGTGGAAGCCTACCGCAACATGGGGCCGTTGCCGCCCACCGTCATAGTAGGTAACAAAGTGGACCTCCGACCACGAACCCCGGCAAAGGACAGTGTGACTCCTGACGAAGGCCGGAAGTTTGCGGAGTATTTCAAAGCCAAGCTCAATGTGCCGGCCTACTTTATCGAGACATCAGCTAAGACAGGTGAGAATATACAACATACATTCACAGAGCTGCTGCGAATGATGAAGCTGGCCGAAAGTGGAGAAAGTGACCTGTTCGTGGGCTGACACGGTGCCTCGATGATTTGCTGGTCTGTGTGACATATCCGAATGCTTATTAGTTGACCGCGTTAACAATAGTGAACATACAGCCGAAGAAGGGTGGTCTACGTTGAGTACTGAATCGCGCGAGTCAGCGACCAAATCGCGAATGTCACTGAAGATAGAGGGGATGCACTGCGCATCCTGTGTGGCGACCGTCGAGAAGTCGCTTCTCAAACAGGAAGGTGTCGTCAGTGCGGCCGTGAGTCTACTGGATGAGAAAGCTGTAGTTGAATACGAGGCAGGCAAGGTAGATCGTCGAACATTGGAGGAAGCAGTCAACTCGACAGGATATCGCGCAAGAAGGCCGGCCATGACTCTGACTCTTAATCCTCATCCTCAGCGAGAAGAATGGCAGCCCATCTCAGAGAGGATCAAGAATCTTGACGGCGTTATCAGTGTAAGGAATTATGAGGACAGCGGACGCCTTCTTGTTGAGTACGACGAGGATTTGGTTACGTCCAAGATTGTCAAACGAGCACTCAAGGAGCTAGGTTACAGCATAGTGGACACTAGTACCTCACGTGTTGATAGAGAGTCGTTGGCAAGAGAGAGGGAAGTTCACTACTATTCGGGCTTGCTGGCCTTTGCCACAGTCTTGACTGTCCCAGTGCTGTTGATCATGCTTGGAGTGTTGATTCCATTCATACCCCCAGGGGTGTCTGCAGACTTTGTGCTATTCATCTTGACGACCCCCATTCAATTCGTCGCGGGCTATCCTTTCTACCGGTCAAGCCTCAGAGTACTTCGGCATGGCAAGACCAACATGGATCTGCTCATAATGCTAGGGACTAGTGCAGCCTATTTCTATTCCGTAGCGGCAACGTTTGTGCTACCGGGTTACTTGACGTTCTACGATACTGCGGCTCTGTTGATTACATTCATTCTCCTAGGCAGGACGCTTGAGGCCATCGCCAAGGGTCGAACCTCGAGAGCCATCAGGAGCCTGATGAACCTTCAAGCCCAGGTAGCTATTGTCGAGAGGAATGGCCAAGAGATCGTAATCCCTGCTGAGGATGTGGAAGTCGGTGACATAATATTGGTGAGACCTGGTGACAAGGTGCCAGTAGATGGCGAAGTTGTAGAGGGACAATCTACTGTTGATGAATCAATGATCACAGGAGAATCAATGCCGGTCACCAAGAATGTGGGAGACTCAGCCGTCGGCGCCACGATAAACAGGAGTGGAGCACTCAGGATAAGAGCTACGAAGGTCGGACAGGACACTGTCTTGTCCCAGATTGTGCGGCTCGTTGAGGTAGCTCAGACCCAGAAACCTGCAATCCAGAGAAGGGCTGACGCGATCGCAGAAGTATTCGTCCCGATTGTCCTAATACTGGCAGCCGCGACATTCGTGTCGTGGGTGGTGTTCATGGGTGCAGGTTGGGTGAGAGCATTGAGTTTCACAATAGCTGTCCTTGTCGCCGCGTGTCCATGTGCCCTGGGCTTGGCTACCCCTACGGCGATTATGGTGGGGATAGGAAGAGGAGCCAAGGAGGGTATACTCTTCAAGACGGGAGCGGGGCTCGAAGCAATTCCTAGGATTGACACAGTCGTGTTCGACAAGACAGGAACACTGACCGTCGGGAAGCCTACCGTTACAGACCTCATCTACGCCTCGAATACCGATGCAACCAAAGCATTGCAGCTGATATCATCGGTGGAGAAGAATAGTGCACATCCTCTGGCTGAGGCGGTCGTTCGTTATGCACAAGAGAGAGAGATTGAATTTCTCCGAGTTGACGATTTCATTTCCGATTCTGGCAAAGGAGTCCGTGCCACCGTGGACGGCTCCACGATAATCATCGGAAATGACCATTACATGCGGGAGAATTCCATCGACATTTCTCAGATTGATACCAAGAGCGACGCGCTTGAGGAACAGGGCAAGACGGTGGTATACTCAGCAATCGATGGCAGGCCACTCGCCGCGCTGGCTATAGCTGACCCACCCAAAGAGAGTTCAGCAAGGGCAGTCAAAGCACTTCGTAGCATGGGTCTCAATGTCTGGATGATTAGCGGGGATAAGGAGAAGACAGCACGAGCCGTGGCGAGAAGTCTTGGAATTGATAACGTTCTTGCAGAAGTGTTACCTGCGGACAAAGCAATCAAAGTGAAGGGCCTCCAACTTGAAGGACGCACAGTGGCAATGGTAGGCGACGGCGTAAATGACGCTCCTGCTCTGGCTCAAGCCGATGTCGGTATTGCCTTGGGCTCAGGTACGGACGTATCAGTGGAGACCGGGGATATCGTACTTGTGAAAGACAATCTCCTGGACGTTGTATCGGGCATTGAGCTCGGTCGCAAGACGATGACCAAGATTAAGCAAGGATTCTTCTGGGCGTTCGTATACAACTTGGCTTTGCTTCCGATAGCGGCTGGTGTCTTCGTACCGCTAATGGGCTTAGTACTAAGACCAGAGTATGCTGGCCTCGCCATGTCGCTATCCAGCGTCAGCGTTGTCACGAATGCATTGTTCCTTGGCAGGTTCAAGCCTAGGCCATTGGGCGAGGGAGCCACAACGGTGCTTCCATCCGAGGATAGGAAGTCGGGCATCGCCATCGATCCCGTATGCAAGATGGATGTAGACATCCAGACAGCGGCGCTGTACAGTGACTTCATGGGAAAGAGGTACTACTTCTGTAGCCCGAACTGCAAGAAGACCTTTGATGCAAGCCCAGTAGCATACAGGAACAAAGATGTGAAAGCCTAAAACAACCACATAGTCAATCTTGTCCCTTCTTTCGTATCGCTTAAATGCGGGCTTAGCCGCTCAGCTTAGGATTCAGATTCCGCAAAAGGGCTGGATTGGTGGTCTTTGAAATATGATGCTACCATTCTACAAGAAAGTCGCTTATGGTATGGGCCGATTCGGATCGTCGTTTCTTTTGACTTTGACCGGCCTTACTTCGTTCTACATTTACGGTAATTTCTTCAAACTTGATTGGCTTCTCGCAGGATTGGCTCTCGCAACGTCATACGTTGTTATCGGCCTGACTCATTGGCTGACAGGCTACTGGAGCGATCGTGTTGAGACCAGATGGGGGCGCAGAAAGCCATTCGTGGCAGTGGGAGCACCAGGTCTTGCCGTGACCGGTTTCCTGCTATTCGTTCCCAACTGGTTCCTTGACTTGACGAATCCTAACTTGGGACTCCTCCTGTTCTTCTACTATTTGACCACCTTATGCACGTTCAAGTTCTTCTACGCATTCCTACTAACAGCATTCCAAGCTTGGCTGCCAGAGATAACAGATGAAGACGAAAGGCCTTTTGTGTCAAGTATGCAAAACACGGCGAATTGGATCGCTAACGGACTGGGAGTCGTGGTTAGCTTCCTGACTACACTACTCTTCTACGAGGATCCTGAACCTCCGGGCCTCAAGAGCTTTGGTGTGATATTCATACTCGCATTCTCAGTACTCACAGTTGTATTCTTCTTACCGTCAATAATCTGGATACGGGAGAAGCCAGACATTGTCGTCCCCAGGAGGAGTCTCCGTCAAGAAACTGCGATAGTTCTTGCCAATCACAATTACGTGGGGTGGATGTTCGCTGTTGGATTCCTTTCATTCACCTTTTCGGCTATCACTGCCCAGATAGTAGGAGTCACTCGTGATGTCCTCCTCCTCAACTCTCTCCCGCTGCTCCTTCCACCAGCACTCTCGCTCCTCATTTCCATCATGCTGTTTCTCTTTGTATGGATAAAGGTGATTCGAAGCATAGGGAAGAAACGCTCCATGACCATGTCGATGATTGTTCTTGCGCTGCTTTTGCCGATGACAGTCATTCTACAGTCCTTGACGGCCATTGTGCCAAATGTGATTGTTGGCGTAGTGTACTTCATACCGTTAGCTGCATGCATGGCGGTCTACTATCTGATGAGCTACATTGTCCCCGCTGACATCGCTCAGGTTGATGAGATTGAGACTGGACAAAGCCGTTCAGGGATATATACAGGCTTCATTGGCGTACCACTCAACTTCTTTCAAGCAGTCTCCGCGGTGATCCTGGGCGTTATGATGGACTACTCCAAGCCATGGGCGCTGATATGGTGGGGCCCGATTTTTGCTCCGGCTCTAATTGTGGCGGTCATCATACTTAGGTACATAGACATTGACCCTGATTTCAAGACACTATGGGCACGCAAAACGGGTGCATAGGTCTAGAGCCCTTTCTTGCGGGAATCGAATTGGAATCGTACAAAAGCGGGGTACGGAAGCGGAATCCCCTCGGTTTGGCACCGGGGAGGTCCGCTCCTTTCTTATGTTCCTGACTAGACAGGAATCGTCGGCCATCTCCTCTTCAGGCAACGTCATTCCGTGTCAGTGTCAGATGAGCTAGTATCGACCAACTCGGCCAGCTCAGCTACCGTTTTCCGTGACTGAATTGGGGTCTTTTCGATTTCCATTACCGATGGCATGAAGACACAGGCCAAGCCGGTGGCAAATGTGACAACACCAGAGAGGATGAACCAGAATTGAACACCAAAGGCATCAGCTAGCGGGCCTGCAAGCGCATAGCCTAATGGCATCATGGCTCCCGCACCGCTGGATATCAGTGAGAACACCCGTCCCTGCATGTCTGGTGGAATCGTGGCCTGAAGGATCGCCATCAGACAGCCGTTCACAAGTGCCAAGAGAAAACCGACTACGGACACCATGCCCAGGGTCAGCTCGTACTGGTTCCAAGGTTGCGGACCAACAAGCAGGGGAGCAAGACCGATAATCGTTGTCGCAATGCCTGAGATAGCCAGAGACCATACTGCCGTCACGACTCTTCGACTAGACCCACCCCATGCGCCCAAGATCACACCACCTAAGACTGTACAGATGCCCATCACTGACTCCATCGCGGCCAGCATCGGCGCATCTCCTGCGAAGTTCTCTGCAACCAGAATAGGCAATAGGCCGAATGCCGGAGAAATGAGGAAATTGATCAGCATCGCGACAAACATTAAGACTAATGCTCCTTTCCAGACTCGCAGGAATCTAAACCCGGCCAACATATCGCCTAGGACCCCTGAGTCCTTTGTTAGTGCTTGCCGCACGGGTTGCGGTATGTGTATGAAAGCAAGAGCAGAAACAGCCAAGGACGCTGTAACGATATCAATGGCGAGCAAACCATACATCGGGAATGTAACGAATAGCACAGCACCTATCGGAGGAGCGACCACACTCGATGCACCGTAGAGTGCTTGATTCAACCCACCGATTCGGGCCAGATGCTTCTTCGGCACAAGCATGGTCGTAGACGCCTCCATGGCCGGCCAATGAAATGCACTAGCAGAAGCTCTGACGAACATGGCGAGATAGATATGCCAGACCTCAATCAATCCGTAGTAATAGAGCATCATCAGAGGTACAATGGGAGCTGCCGCAATTGTGTCGGCTACGATCATTATGGCTCGTCGACTGTGCCGATCCACAAAGGCTCCCGCAAGAGGAGTTAGGAGCACCTGTGGAATCAAAGCGGCGATTGTAGCAAAGGCTAGGACTGTGGCTGAGCCGGTTGTAAGCGTGAGCCACCATACAAGTACGAACTGGACAAGTGAGGTACCAAGTAGAGAGGCAGCTTGACCGCTCCACATTATGAAGAACGGGCGCATCGACTTCTGATGTTCTCCTGCCCGCGTCTGCGGAACGGATTGTTCGCTGATGAGATCAAATCTCCTAGAATGATAGGTCGTTGACGCAAGTCTACCTTCTCTTAAGGGCAGTGAAACATGGCATGATGTTGTGCCGTCCAAGAAGGACTAGCTGCGTTTGTCTTCTGTCCTTACGTACAGACGCCCCTCGGCGACAAGTCTGACCTTGCCGGACACATAGACTTCACGCGGAGACTTACCACCTGATGTAGTTACCTCAAGTCTGCTGGGTCTACGAATCTCATACCCCTGTTCGATGACTATCTTGTCCTTTGACCCGGTTTCGGGCAAGATGTCGTGCATTTTCAGATATGCGCCCAGCGGACCAGCTGCACTGCCCGTGGCAGGATCTTCAAGGACTCCCACGCCCGGACCAAACATCCTGACATGGACATTCGAGTCGGCGTTGATGTGCTCGGTACTGAAGAGAACGACGTCTTGGGACGGTTGTCCGCTGAGCACTTTCAGTAGGGTCGGAGCATTTGGACTTGCCCGCTGAATAGCAATGAGTGACTTGACGGGGACAATCAGAAACGGCGCACCAGTCGAAACGAATTCCATTGGTGATGTATCTAATATCTCATCGGCTCTCAGTCCAATCGCGTCTGCAACTGCACCTTTCTGTGTCCAAGTCTCCATGAACTTAGGGCGACCTTGGGCCATCTGAATAGCATCTTCTGAAAGGTACCGCACCTTTATTGGTCCGACCCCGAGTTCGAGCTGCACTTCGCTGTCAGTAGGACTCACGAGTCGCTTGTATCTCAGCACGTATGCTGTGCCAAGAGTTGGATGTCCAGCAAAGGGTATCTCCATTCCCGGTGTAAAGATTCGCACCTTCGAAGAGCAATTTGCGAGAGTGGGAGCAAGAGTGAACGTCGTCTCTGAATGCTGCATCTCCAAAGCAATACCCTGCATTTCCTCATCAGTGAGACGCGAATTCAGGATATGATCCCAAAATGTGGCCAGCTGATTGCCGCTGAAGGAGTACCTCTCGTCCACAAAGACACTGGTTTGGATAAACGGTATTGCTCGCATGCTTGCGCCTCCAGTAGGAGACTATTCTTGAGCTTCTCGTCATACCTATTTCAAGACTGTTAAGGCCGAACAATACCCGGGGAAATGAAGCGTAAATCCCGGGCGCTTGTCGTCCGAGACGATCTCTAGTACGCCAACCAGCCGCCATCCACTGCGAGCGTGTGACCTGTTATATACTTCGCATCATCGCTTGCCAAGAAACAGACTGCACCCCGAATCCACTCGTTCTGGGCCATCAGACGGCCACCGGTCTTTGTATCGAACAGCGCGGTCCTGGGTTCGATGTAGGTCTCTCGAAGCTTCTTGTCTGTGAGAGCATTGATGGACATCTCAGTTGGAAAGAATCCAGGCGCAATGGCATTGACACGAATACCGTACTTGCCAAGTTCCACTGCGAGGGCCTTTGTCATTGCTATCACTCCGCCTTTCGAAGCGTAGTAACCCACTTCTGTGAATTCCGTTGCACCAAGTCCGAAAGTGGATGAGATGTTGATAATGCAGCCCGATTTCTTCGGAATCATTACCTTCGCAGCCTCTCTTGATGCCAGAAAGGCCGACGTCAAACAGACATTCATGACTTGGTTCCAATCAGCGAGAGTCTGCTCAATCAGGGGTTTGAAAACGTATACTCCCGCGTTATTGACCAGAATATCCACGGTGCCGAGTTTCTTGACAGCAGTGTCCACCATCTTGATGACGTCAGATTCTTTGGTTACATCGGTGGCAATTGGTATTGCCTTAACACCATGAGCACGAGATACCTCGTCAGCTATTCTCTGCATCTTGTCGAGGGTTCGAGCAGCAAGAACAACATTCGCCCCTGACTCAGCAAGGGCTCTGACGAACTGCTCACCGAGACCGCGCGAAGCTCCCGTCACGATCGCAGCTTTTCCGCTCAGATTATACTTCGTCACGTTGAGTAGCACCTTCTCAGAATCGTTGGAGCAGACATGAGGAAGGTCCGACATATAACGATTGATGTTCGTCCTATTCAACAGGTTGTCGAATGACTGTCTTGAGTTTCTCCGGTGCTGTCCTTCGAGGGTCACTAAGGTAGATTTCGTGGTGCTTGCCGCGAAGTCTGTAGGCGGACTCCTTCGCGAATGTGTGAAGGTTCTCTATTGTCGGACCCTCCGCAGCGTACGGACCGACATACATGATTTGGACTGAGAGGCCCTCGTGGAAGGTCTCGAATCGCACCTTCGAAAGGGCAGAAGGGTTCCTTTTCTTGCGCAGCTCTTCAATAGCCTTCCCTATCCAGATCTTGGTCACAGGTTCTGGTTGAAGAATCATCGAGGTCCATTGCCATTTGCTCTTGTTGCTCAAATCGATTGTAGCCTGCCCAGGTGTCCACCATTGACCTTCCAAAGGCATCACTGCGAAATCGGCCCCAACCTCCTTCTTGAGCATGAACTTCACAGTGAATGATACTCCGTACAGAGCCTCCAATGCTGCTTGGTATTCCTTAGACGTGTTCGGATCTCCAGCGCCATCAATCATGACAAAGTTGAACGAGGGCACATCAACGATGGATGGCTTCTTGGCAGAGGGTAAGTACAGATCCTTGAACTGTTTCTTCAGGTCGGTCTTCAAGAACGCACCCAGATTGAGACAGATACGTCAAGAAGAAAAAGCTACCTAGATGCAGAATCCGTTCGCGTTAATTGTGGGTCTCTTCATGCATCCTTCGCATATCTGAAAGCTCGATTTAAGAGCCAAGAACACTATATGAGTCATCAAGCAATCCTTGGGTAACTGCAAGCGGGGCTGTTCGCAGAATGGAGTATCAATGTATTAGGGCAAAGTCACTTCTTTCCAAACTCATTGTAGCGGACAGCTGGTTCCATGTGAACCGCTCTCTCAATGCCTACAGAGGATGTGAACACGGTTGCGTCTACTGTGATGGTATGTCTGAGGGATATCACGTCGATGATTTCTTCACCTGTGTCCGCATTAAGGAAAACGCTCCCGACGTACTCAAACGCGAGCTGAAGAAAGATGGCTTTGCCCCTCAATCGGAGTTGAGCTCGGAGTCTCTATTGTCGTTTCTCGACGAAGATGATGCGGCTAAACTTGCACGGCAGGGACCGAGGAAACAGGTCATCGGTGTCTGTGGGGGAGTCTCTGACGGATACCAACCAGCTGAGAAGCAGTACGAAGTGACACGGAAGAACCTCGAGGTTCTACGAGATTTCGGTATGCCTGTCTTTGTTCTGACAAAATCGGACCTGGTTCTCCGAGACCTTGATATTCTGAAGGAGATCCATAAACAGTCCTTTGCGAACGTGACGTTCACAATCACGTTGTATGAGGAACGCACAAAGCAAGTATTCGAACCCAAGTCTGCCTCTACATCCGAGAGATTCGAAGCACTCAAGGAAGTCAGAAAGGCAGGACTATTCGGGGGAGTGATGGCAGTGCCACTCATCCCGGGCATCGGCGATACTTACGAGAACATCACTGGACTCGTAAAAGAAGCAAAGCAAGCCGGGGCAGAGTCCATCGTATTCGGAGGGCTCACATTGAAACCCGGACGACAGAAGGAATACTTTCTCAACGTCGTCAAGAGACACTTCCCTGAACAACATGACCTCCTTGCAAGGATCTACCTGAACAATGACAAGTACGGACGCCCGGACTACACCCAGAAACCAGTAAGCGTGATGATTCGGGGGCATCAGATTTGCAGAGAGATAGGTCTCAGAGACAGGTCAATTAGGCACAAGATGCCGGGTGAGCATGATTCTAACAACAAGGTTCTGGGAGTTGTGCTAGACATGATTTTCTACCAGATGTACGCTCTCGGTCTTCCTTGGTACAAGAGCAGACGTTACCAAGAACTTGCCGCAACGATTGAACAAGGAGTGGATGAGCTAACACTACTGAGGAAAGAAGGAACACTTCAGGAGAGGCTTCATGTCGGTGCCGAAATGGCGTCTATGGTTGAAACGATCATGGACACAGGTACCTGCCAGCAGCTGGAGGATATTGAGAAGATACTGGGCACTACTGAATCTGGGCGGGGTCAGGTCTTTACTGCTTGGGAGAAGGTCAACTGAGCATTCTGCCTACTTGCAGTGAAATCCCAACCTCAGTCTGGTTGGTCATGTATCTTGGATTGACTTAGAGTAGTAGTTGTCTGATTTCTCGAAACCCATGTGCTCGTATAGCGGCCTTCCCATTTCAGAAGCATGCAGCGTGAACCTGCGGATTCCTCTCTTCGTGTAAGTGTCGAGAATGAACTCAAGAAGAGCTGTAGCGATTCCTTTTCCCCTGTAGTCGGGCTCAACATACATATTGTGCAGATAGGCCTGCAAGCCGGTTCGGTTCTTGTATGAAGGAAGCATTCTCAGGATAGATACGGCACAACCGCCCACGATCTTGCCTTCCTCCGTGACGAGATAGCAGTCGATGTCATTATTGGGAGCCATAGCAAAGAACTCTCGGACAATAGGTTCAGTCTTCTCAAGCTCATCTTCACTCCAGCCCATAGACCTGAACATCTCTATGCGGTGTCTGACTACCCAATCTGCTTGTCTCTTTGTTGCACGGGCTATCTTCATCATCGATTGTCTCCCAGTTGTGGTTTCAGCCATAGTCCGAAAGGAAACGCGTTGAAGCTTGGCCGATTGCTTAGGCCGCATGCTCTTAGGTCAAGCTGCTAGGGCAAGCTAACGTTCTGGTGAAGGCTAGAGAAGGATTTCAGAAGGCGGCGCTATTCCGAAGTCGGCACCTCGCACTTCTCAGACGGAGTCTCAAGGGTTCTTGCTCTTCGCGACTCCACTACTTTCACAAAGATGGCCGGTACTACTATCAAGAACCAGATGATGAGGTCGCCAATCGTAGCCATGATAGGATTTGTGCCTGAAGGGTCCAACATCATCTTGCCAAGTTGTGCCATGTTGACTAGCGGGTAGACCAATACAACACCAAAAGCCTGCTTGAGACGAATGGCGTTCACGTGACAAATGAGCTTCGGGCCTATCTGGGCTCCAATGACCATGCCTATGCTCAAAGTAAGGCTGTAGAAGAAGTCGATTTCGCTTGTCAGGAAGTTGAGCATCGTACCTGATGTGGCAGTGAAGATCATCGTGAGCATTGAGGTGGCTACTGCCGCGTGCATCGGGAGTCCCATCATCATGTTGAAGACTGGAACCATCAGTATGCCCCCTCCTATCCCTAACAAACCCGACAGAGTGCCTGCACTGAATGAGCCTGCAAGAGAAGAGAGGAGTCTTCGATGGGAAACCTGAGAGAATCCGAACGAACCGACCTCTGAGGCCAAGTCTCCTTTGCCCTTCCTCTTGGCAAAGAGCATCCTGATTGCGATCGGGAGAAGAACTACAGCAAAGACTAACCTTAGAATGAAGTCAGTCGGAATTATCAGTCGTAGCCATACGCCAACGAGCGAACCTGGAACACTGGTCGCTGCCAAGAAGAGCCCGGCCTTTACGATTACGGGACTCGGCTTCTGCCGTAGGTACGCATAGGAACCAGCTATCGCGGCAAAGAGAGCGGCGACGAGCGTCGTGGCAGGTGCCAGTCTAGCAGAAAAACCAAATACGATAACCAAGAGAGGCATCAGGATTATTCCGCCGCCTATACCGAGCATCGAGGCCAGTGTTCCCACTCCAACTGCAAACACGATAAGCAAGAGAGCTTGAAGGAGGATGTCCATTCTTTGTCGCGTCCAGAGTCTGGTTCGGTCGACCCGTACTTAAGGCGAGCTGTGAGTGCTTACGATTTCACATCAGACAGTCTTGCGACGACCAACGTAATAGCAGCCAGCTGCCAATAAGAGAAGGCCCACAAGTATCATGCCGACGGCGATGTTCTCCACGTCTATATTCCCATGGAATATGACTATACTCAGATATGAAATCACGACAACTGCGAGACCTGCCTCTGCCACGTAGCGGCCCGGCTTCGTACTGTATTTAAGTAACCGTGGTTCCTTCTCCTTCACTGACACGGAAGGCTGTTCCGAGACTCTCAGGCCATCTTGGAAGAACCTTATTCCATCTTCAGTTATTCGACCCCTCAGCACTCCTTGTTCGAGGAGCTCATGCAACATCATTCTGACTTCTTCTTGGTTCACACCAAGCTCTTCACTCATGACTTCGATTGAGCTGAGATTTGCATCCTTAATCAAGTGAACCAGACGATCCTTCTGGGCTGACACGTTATTACCCTAGCATCTCACGTTTGTCACTGCCCTAAATGCATTACAGAAGAAGCAGCGATACCGAAAGCACGCCCCTTTTGGAGTTCCTTTGCTGATGCCGCAGATGATTGGCAGACTTACTTTCTCTGTGTTTTCTTGCCAATCGAAGGCCTTCCAGGCGCCTGAGTCTCGAAGAAGTACTTGCCCTTAGAGTAGATTACCTCATCACCTGCTATGACCTCACCATTGACCATGGTCTTGATCATGTCTACGTGAACCGCGCTCCGATTGGTGCCGTTGTTTTCTTTGTAGCTGTTACCCAAGGCGCAGTGAACTGTGTTGCCCATTTTCTCGTCGAACAGCATGTTGAGAGTGTACTGCTTGATGCCACGATTCGTACCTATTGCAATCTCGCCGAGTCGTCTGGAACCTGCATCCGTATCCAGTATAGACTTCAGAGTCTCCTGCCCCTTCTCGGCCGAGAAATCAACTGCTTCTCCCTTCTCGAATCTGAGCTTCACTCCTTCGATGACTCGACCCTGCTGTAGGAAAGGCACATCGAACAATATCTTCCCTTCGACAGTGGTCTCGACTGGTGCAGTGAATACCTCCCCGCTCGGCATGTTGTGTTTGCCATCTGAGGCGACCCAAATTCGTCCTTCAGTTGATGCATGGAGGTCCGTATCCGGGCCAACGAATCTGACATCCTTGTGCTGTTCGAAATGCTCCTTCATGAGGTATAGATTCTTGCTTTCTGCCTTCCAATCAATCAGGGTCGCGCCATACACGAAATTCTGATACTCTTCCAAGCTCATGTTAGCCTGCTGAGCTAGTGTCCTGCAAGGGTGCACAGTCAGGCACCAGCGTTTCGATAGCCTCAGGTCCGTGATCTTCTGGACTGTTCTGCTGAGAGCGATGATTCTCTTCGAGTCAATATTCGCGAGTGCCCGTGTGTTCACTGGGGCGCTAAGTGCGATAAATACATCGCATGCTTGGATAAGCGATTCCTGATGCTTCGGGTACAAAGCTATCGTGTCTTCGGCCGCCCCGTCATAGAAAGCACGGGTAATCTCCTCACTCGCCATGACTGTAAACGGACTCCCACCAGCTCTTGCCACTTCCTTTGTAACTGCGACAGCCAATTCGTGAGCTTCAGGGGAGGCACTGATGATGACCATATCACCCTTCTTCACTTCAGTGCTCCATTCTACAAGAATTCGGGCATGATGTTCGATTCTCGAGTCCATACGATCAGCGACCGGTCTTTTCAGCAGAGGCTAGACGCGACACTTATTTATTGCGATTACTTCCTGACGGCTCCAGCCACAAACAGCTCTCCGTAGTACCACGAGTTGAAACGTGATTGACATGGACATAGCCGGGATAATCTGCCTGATTATATTCGTCGGGACTTTACTGGTCATACTGCTTGGCAGACTTGATGAAACAGCTGTTGCACTTTTCTCGTTGGGACTATGTGCTCTGGTGCTTTATACCTTCAACAACATAGCTTTCACAGCCATGCTAGGTAGTATCTACTGGGACACCGTTCTTTTCATAGCGGCGATGATGATCATCATATCCGTCCTAGGTTCTTCGGGCATGTTTCAGTATATGGCCCTCGTTCTTGCTCGCTGGACCCGAGGGGAGCCAAGGAGATTATTCATGGTTCTCATGGGGTTTGTATTTGTAGTATCGCTCGTGCTGCAACCCCTGCCGACCATTTTGATAATAGGTGCCTTCACCGCGGAAGTATGCAACTCCCTTGGAATCGATTTCAGACCATACTTGCTCTCAGAGGCTGTTGTAGCTAACTCTGCCTCCATACCAAGTCCGATAGGATCAATTCCAAACATGATTGTCGTGTCCCTCACCGAAATGAACATCGGCCTCATGTTCGTCACTCTGTTCCCATTGTCATTACTTCTTCTGGGAGTGACAATTTGGTACTTCCTCAGGTACTACCGACAGGTCTTCGCACAGCTTCCAGGCGCTGCAGCCAGCCATCTCTTTGATATAGAGCCAAGACTCATGATACGCTCGAGACTCGACTTTTTTGTCTCAGCTATTGCGCTTGCAGTACTGATAACAGGACTGGTACTCGTCCCTACAGAGTCTGTGACCGTGGCTCTCGTTGTTGCCGGAGGACTGCTGGTGATTTCGTTCCAGAGAGCTAAGGTTCTGTTGAACCAGCTGTCTTGGAACACGGTCTTTTTCATTGTGGGCCTATTCGGAATTGTCGCAGCACTGCAAGTGACAGGCGTCTCCACAGATCTCGTGGCAGCAATGACTGCCGTCGTGGGCAACAACGTATTCATCGCCATCTTGGTGATGATATGGCTGCCCGGATTTGTAATGTCTGCGTTTGACACTATCCCTATAGCAGCCTTTCTTGCGCCCATGAGTGTGGAGTTCGCATCGTTGAACAGAATAGTGCCCATCTCAATGGTTGCCGGATTGAACTTCTCAGTGTATGTCATCCCGTTTGGAGATGCCCCTAACATGTATCTTCGGGACTTAGCCGAGAAGAACCGTGGGCCGATTTCATGGATGGATTTCACGAAAGCCGTCACGCCGCTCGGGTTGGTCCATCTGGCAATATCGACAGCCTATCTTTTTGCGGTAGCCGCGCTGGTTTGATAATCAATTGGTGATACATGTTCATCATGCTGGCACATTGGAATTCCTGCTCAAGCGAGTGAACTCCAAGATGAATGACGAACACAGATGCTACATTGAATGCCTGTCTGAGAACTGGTGAATCGCCTGACAACACAGAATACCTTATTATCCAGTTGCTCAGGTGCGCTAGGCGGACCTTTGCCGCCAAGATGACACATCGGGCTCGCACGAAGGAGCGCGTTCTGCTTGGAGATTGCAGGTATTATTTGTCTGATTATATTCATTGTCACACTCGTAGTGCTGTTAATCGAGAAATTCGACGACACGGCAGTAGTGCTCTTCTCGATGGGTCTCGCAGCGGCTGTGTTGTATGCAGTGGGTGGGTATGGATTCGTTGAGATGCTGAATGCCATGAACTGGGATACGATACTGTTTGTCATGGCAATGATGATCATAATATCGGTCGTGGGTTCCTCCGGCATGTTTCAGTATACGGCCCTTATTCTGGCGAAACGTACGAGAGGCGACCCTCGCAAAGTCTTCCTCGTGTTCATGACCATTGTTTTTGTCATGTCACCTTTCATTCCTCCTCTCCCGACAATCATCATAATGGCCACGTTCACGGTTGAGATTTGTCGTGGTCTCGGAATCGATTTCAGGCCATTCTTAATCGGAGAAATCATAGTGGCAGACCTAGGCTCCCTCCCGACACCTATTGGTAGCATCCCGAACTTACTGATTGTTCGCCTCGCCAATCTCGATGTTGGGTCAATGTTCGTCATCCTCATGCCTCTATCAGTGATTCTATTGCTTGTGACAATTGTGTTTCTGCTAAACTACTACAAGGATGTCTTGGTGCCGGGCAAGTTCGACGAGACAAGCGAACTCTTCCAAGTTGACCCAAGAGTAATGATCAAGTCGCGCTTTGACTTCTACCTCTCGATACTCACCTTGGGCGTTCTCATGGCAGGGCTTATCCTTGTCCCGAATGAATCGGCCATGGTCGCGGTTCTTGTTGCCTCCGCACTGCTGGTGATATCATTCGACAGAGCGAAGGACCTCCTTCAGCAGTTATCTTGGGAAACTGTTTTCTTTGTGGTTGGGCTTCTGGGTCTCGTCGCGTCTCTGTCGGTCACGAACGTTGTCACCGACCTAGTGGGTGGATTGGTTGCTCTTGTCGGTGGCAACATGTACATTGCTGCTTTCGTCTTCATATGGGTACCAGGCTTTGCAATAGGGATCCTAGATACGACTGCAGTTGGTGCATTGATGGCCCCGGTGGCCGCGGAATTCCCTGGAGGAAGCCCCATTGTCGCAACATCACTCGTGGCCGGTGTGAACATGGGAGGTTATACAATACCCTTTGGTGATGCACCCAACATGTACGTTGTCTCATTGGCCGAGGAGAATGAGAGTCATATTTCATGGGCCGAATTCATAAAGCTGGCTATGACGGTGGGTCTGATACACCTTGCAACTGCAACTGTCTACATGTTCATCATAGTTCCATTCTGGTCATAGGATTTGCCAATGCGCCAAGGTCGAGCGCGCCTAGAGCTGACGTGCACCGTGCTCGACCCTAGAGACTCGCACAAGAACCGAGTTGAAGCCCGGCGTGTGTCCGAACGCCGTGTGTTTGTCATCGGTCAGGAGGTTAATGTTGCCGTCTCTCTCCCACCAACCGTCGGATGCCCACACGACCCTGGAATCGATGTCTTCTGTCAATTCAAGCTGGATACCCTCGATTGCCCCTCTGATGGATTCCACGCGGACTGAGTCTCCATCAGAGAGGCCGAGCCGCTCTGCAGCAACCGGGTTCATCCTCAGGAACGTTCGATGCGTAGGGGTCTGGAGCATCGAGGGCATTCTAATTGGTTCCGTCACGACCTTGAAAGGACAGATGTCCAGATTACACTCTCTGCACCCTATGCACTTGACCGGGTCCCATATGGGGACTTGGAGTCCAGTGATGCTGTTGGGAATAGCTATCACTATTTCTGAGCCAGTGATGGCAAGTCCTTTCACACTCTCACTTAGCTTTTCACGCATCTTGGCACGCGTCTCTGGATTCTCGCTAGAAACCCGGCGAATCATCTCGATGCTGGGTGACTGTAGGGATATTGCCTCGTCCTTGCAGTCTTTGACACACTTCTGACAAGTTGTACATTCAGAATAGGCCTTGGCCTCAGCTCCGACTTCCACGGTAGTGTACTGTGAGTGCAATCGGTTCCGTAGCCTACCAGAAATCATGATTAGTGGGTAGTTTCTGAAAATCTCAGGCGTGGATACAGGGCTTTCAGCTGGCTCCTGGTGGTACGGCAAAGGGTCATAGCCCAAATTCGCCAACGTTTTGGAATACAGCTCGACTTTGCCTGATGGCGTGAGAAAGTGGCGATCTGCGAATGGGATAGCCGGACTCCTAGTTCTCATGCCGCCCGGATGCCGCTTAAGTTCATCGAGCGTAATCCCTTCACAATCATGACCTCCCAGTGCAAGCTTTATCGCATCAAGCTCTGTTAGTCGGAAGAACTTGCCAAGCCCGAGCTTCTCTGCGATTCCTTTCCAGATTTCCAGCTCATGCCTTGCCTCGCCCGGTGGCTCCACAATCTTCGGTGCATATTGGACAATCCTGTGAAGTTCGCTGTGCATTAAGTTATGATGTTCGAACAATGTTGTCGCGGGGAGGACGATGTCACACAACCGGGCTGTGTCGGTCATCTCGATATCGATACAGACCTTGAGAGGAATTCGCTCAAGTGCCGCCCTAGTCTTCTTCGTATTCGGCCACTGAGTAATAGGACTTGCCGCCTGAATGATGAACACCTTGAGAGGTGATTCCTCATGACTCAGCACGTATTCCGGAATATGCGTTCCCGACTCGACAACAGGTCTGACTGAACTTGGAAGCATGTCAGCAAGCGTAATCGAAGAGCTTTGGAAGGGACCGCGATCGGATGAGAGATACTGAAAACCGCCTCCTGAAACACCCAAGTAGCCGCATATTGCAAGAAGACTATGCACTGCCCTCGCGGCCCAAGTTCCATTCGTATAGTGATTCATCCCAGCAGGAGCTGTCATTAAGAGACCGGGTCCGTGAACGGCAAATGTGTGAGCTATGGCTTCAATTGTGTTGGCATCCACCCAAGTTATCTCGCTCACGGTCCTCTTGTCGTATTCAGCCACTCTGCGCTTGTACTCCTCGAAGCCGACAACGTATCTATCGACAAACTCGTGATCATACAGGTCTCTCTTGATTATCTCATTCGCAATTCCAAGAGCAAGTGCTCCGTCAGTCCCTGGTCTAATGGTTGTGTAGATGTCAGCTATCTTTGCGAGTGGAGTCTTGCGAGGGTCTATGACAATCAGTCTCGCGCCGTGATCGGTCGCTTCTTTGATGACTCTCTTCGAGTGAATGCTGGATTCGAACTTGTTCGTACCCCATACCACAATACATCGCGAGTTCGCCCAGTCGCTTAGCTCGTGAGGAGGAAAAGGGCCGACATTGAACCGAGCACCCTCGTACGCACCTTCGAAACAGATTTCGACAATCCCCGGAATCATTCTGCAGCCAAGCGTGTTCGCAAATCTGCTGGCATACTTAGGGGCTAGCCCATCATTTCCCGAGCCGCAGTATATGCCCACAGACTGCGCACCGAACTTCCTGCGAGCATCGTCAATATCGACAGCAATCTCGTCGAGCGCATCATTCCAAGCGATTCTCTTGAAGGTACCGTCAGCCTGACGCCGCTGAGGGTACAATATCCTGTCGGGCGAATACATTCTGAGCACATGGGCATAACCCTTTGGACAGCATCTGCCCAATGTGTATGGATGGTTCCTGTCACCCTCAAGTCTGACAATGCGACCGCCCTCTACTTGAACCACGAACGCGCATATGTCTGGGCAGTTCAGTGAGCACGCTGTGTAGTACTTCTTCGCAGGCATCTCTGAACTGAGACAGTTCTTGGGGTCAATAACTGTTGCTGTCCCTTGATGGCAGCGAAGTGAACCTACCTTGGCAGTACCCCCGGCTCGGAGACTGCTCATTGCCGATGGCGGAGCCGATACCAGACAAACACCGAGATGGCCAAGTCACGTGGAATCACTTCCCCACGACCGTCCTATCTTTTGAAAAGAAGAGCGGACGTTGCGGATTGCTCATGTCACTCGATGCCAATAATGGTTGCGGTGGCTTCCAGTGACACGGAGTCACAGCAGCCTTTGCTGCAAAGAAGTCCAAACGTGCACTCGTTTTCTTTGTCTGATTGTGGAAAAAGAAACCGAGTCCGGTGCACATTCTTTCGACCGGTGGCAGAGAGTACTCGACTAGGAAGGCACTTCAGACCCGATGATACCAAGAACGGCAGTCAGGTTCTTCTCGATGTCCCTTGCTTCATTTGGTCCCAGCTCAGAAGGGGGCAGCACTCTGCCTTCCACAAGAATCAACCGTTCATCAGCGCCTGCTACGACCGAGGATGGATTGCGTCTGACGGCTTCTCTGAGAACGTGGCCTAAGTGTGTTCGCCCTAAGACGATATCATAGACCAGATCCTTCTCGTCATCGTTAAACTTGCCCTTCCAGACGGCCAGATGTGGATCGCGGCTCTCCCGGTCAAGAGAGAGAATTCGTGCAAGCTCCGTTGCAGCATTCACTATCTTAGGAATCTCTCTGTCAATCATCGACAGCAGAGAGCGATAAGATGCTACTCGTGTCTTCTCGAGAATCCGAGAGAAATACCTGCATGCTGCGCCACCCTCACTGTGCTGTCTCGTCAAGTCAATGACTAAGAAGGCAGAGGGAAGGTTGCTGTCCACCAATTGCGTCGTACCAGTAATCTCAAACTTGCCTAGAGATTGAGTCGAAAGTGGGCTCTCGTAACCTGCTTGAACTTCCTTCAAGTGAGACGCAATCTCTTTGAGGAAACTAATCGCAAACGGGACCTGGTTTGTTTGCCCCACAATTATGATCGGGTACAGTCCCGTTATTGCCGCATGCATGGCTCTTTCGAGGCCACCTCTCATGCTGATCCCGAGAAGTGCCGCGGAAACAGAGGCGGGCAACGTAATGGTGAAAACGGATCCTTCTCGATATGAACCAAGCACCCTGTCCTCTACAACGATTTGCCCTTCAAACAACTCTGTCAGCGTCCGCACTACTGACAAGCCAAGACCGGTGCCGGATGCACCTTCCATGAACCGACTGAATAGCCTCTTTTTTGTTTCTGGATCTATACCACTGCCATAGTCACATATGCGAACTGACCATGCATCCTTGCTCCGCAAAGCCGTAGGCGTAATTTCGACATCGATTCGCTTTCGGGCGGGAGAATGCTGGGCTGCATTGCGGAAAAGATTGACAAACAAATCCGTGAGAAGGCTGTTCGCATCAACGAAGAACCGTTCATTGTGATTGAAGAGAAGGTGAGATTCCAGTTCTGGAGCATTTGCCGCCGCCTGATTCATGGCGTCTGTGATGCAACTGACTAGATCGACAGGAGCCAGCTCCATTCTTCGAGACACATCGGCTCTTGCAAGTTGTCTCACGTTGCCAGCAAGCTGCGAGGCCTGAGCTAGGGCAAGAAGAGCTTCTGACCTTGCCCGTTCGCTGATGTCCGAAGGAAGACCTGGGGTTTCAAGCAGCTCCAGAGCATTAAGTATGGCTTGGTGATAGTTGCCAATATCGTGCACCAGTATGTCCCCATAGAGTGTGGCCTTCTTTCGAGATTCTTCCGCCTGAGCAAACGATTCCATGTACATCGCTCCGAGAAGGGCTGGACCAGCTAGCATCCCCAGAAGCAGAATGAACTCCGAAACCCACCACCCCCCGGACCAAGCCTGGAATGTTGCCCTGAGAATGTTCGGCCCAATCCATAGTGATAGGAAGCCGACTGCTCTCGTTTCCACGGGAAACAATGTCTTTGAGGTTTTTAGTAGCATCAAGATGAGATAGAGGAATCCGAAGACGTTGACCAGGTTCGTGGTCAGCAGAATCACAGACCCCACGGGACTACCTGATAGCCAAGGATATGGTATCAAAACGAGCCATGCCACTCCGGCTCCAATAGCGCAAAGGAGCATGACTAGTACAAGACAGGCAAGAACCCAAGAACCGCTTGGGTTCTCTCGTGCAGGTGGCTTGGTGGTCCACCTTATGGCTAAGAAGAGACCGATTGTTACGGTTCCACTGCCTATAATGTATGGCACATAGGACCACGTAGCTCCTATGGGCGTGATTGCGGTAAGCAGAAGCCCTACTAACTCAACAAACGCCTGGGTAAGGAAAAGCAGTATGATTGGATTATGGCCCCAATCCGGCCTCCTCCTTGAGTACAACAACAGGAGTTGGGCCATCACGCAAAAGACTACTGCAATTCCGATCTGCGATGTCGCGTATGCTCCAAAATCGAACAACGTCCATCCTGGCGCAAGTGCCATCACTAATATCGTTACCAAGAAGGGCACGACTACGAGAAGTGAAATCGAGTAGGCAATAGAATAGGCTCGTCTCCGTGTAAGATTCATTCCCCTTAGAACTGGCATCACCATTGCCAAGTATAGGATAAAGAATGCGCCCATCTGCAGGAATGCTGAGAGGACCCACAGATCCCTTACTTCCCCCAGCGAGAATATCAACGGGACCACAGAAAGCGCAAAAAGAGCCGGACCAAAAAACAAGCGATATCTGTCAGTGACATGCGGGTAAGGGACACGCCTGAAGAGCACCACTCCAGATAGCGTCATTGTAATAACAGCCACCGGTGCGGCCAAGTAACTCACAACGAGAACTTGCCAAACTCCAGACCAAACAAACCAGCAGATCACAGTAAACACTAGAGAGGATAGAAACGTGACCGAGAATGCAAGAGAGTAGAGGGCATGTCTGGAGGCTCCCGAGACTCTGCGTTCAAGACCCACAGCAGCAAGGATTGTGATTCCAAAAAGGCCCAGCTCAACCAACTCGAGGCAAGTGTCTATGGGGGTCTCAGTCGGAATAAGAGAAGGGCCGCCAACTAGATGCTCGGCGGAACCAATCATGTGTACAATGGCCGAGAAGAGAAAGGCCGAAAGCAACAGAACAGTCAGAGGCGAGCGGTTTTCCCTTGATTGGAAGAGTGAGGCGGACGCACACGAAATCGCGAGAAATGACACTACGGCATGATAATCAACGTTCGTTTGGTAGCTATCCCAAGCAGACACAGTAGCAAGATAGAATCCGGCTGCAATGACAGCAACGACACTGACTTCCTTTGCGAACCGTCTTAAGACCAGTGCAGTCAATGGTTCGCCCGTCATTTGCCGGAAATGGTGTCGGAGAAGGAAAAAACCTTTGCCCAGATGTCATGGTCAGCATTCTTGCGATTGCAGATTGCAACTTACCAATCGCATATATGAGGGAGTGCAATTGGCAGGAAATCATAATCCTACAGAGGTGGGTTCATAAATGCCCGAGGAACTAACAACAGAGATTCGAGAATACAGGCCTGAAGACGCAGAATCGCTAGCGGAAATGTATAACAGCTGGGATCCGCTGTGGCTGGGAGGCTTCACTCAGGGAGTGCCGTTCACAGCTCAAAGAGTCGTCAAGCAATACGAGTCAATGCGAGCTCTTGCGATTCTCATAGCAATTGACAAGACAACCCACCGCCCCGTCGGGTCAGTGACCCTTCTTTCACACTGGAGGGATACCGAAGCTGCCTATGTCGGAACCCTGGGCGTGAGCCCTGAAGCGTTGAACAAGAAAGTGGGAAAGCACCTTCTACTGAAATGCTTTGAAATCGCCATACAGAAAGGGTATACCAGAGTCGACCTGAACACCTGGGCAGGAAACCTTAGAGCAGTACCGCTCTACAAGAAGATGGGTCTCATGTGGAACCCGGAGGGTCAGGGAGTGGAAATGCAGAGCTATATTCCCGAGATTCTCCGACACCCCTTGTGCACTCCCTTCTTTACCACGAACCCCGACCGAAGTGCATGGTACGGCATGCAGCGAAGAGAGCTGAATCAAGCTCCAGACGACTACACAGAACATGGAATGGCAATCTACCCGTATGGCTTCGAAAACGGCAAGAATAGTCTGCACGTCACTGTAGATCGTTTGGCTAGAGCTATCACTGGCATAGAGCGAGTGACGGCCGAAGGCCGCCTTGTGGTGAAGGCACTCGTGAGCCAACATCTCACCCTTTGTGGAATCCCCTCGGTCTACGAACTCAAGTTCGAGAACGGGACAACTAAGGACATAGACCTCAGCGTTGCTTTGGACGGCTTCAAGAGTCTGCATTTTGACTCAAACCCTCAGACTACCGCCCGAGTAAAGGCCAAGAAAACATTCACATGGTCCGTTCCCTTCAACCTTTCACCGGATGCTCCTGCATTCCGCCAGTACATCAAGGCGCCTTCGATTGTTACGAAGTTGAAGATTAACGGACAGGAGTCGACGCTGCGTACGGGGCTGAGAGTGAAGCCGGTCGCCGAGATTCAGACGAGATGGAGAGAATGTCGTGTACTACAATCCGGGAAGACTACCTTACCTATCACTGTGATCAACAACTCCTCGAGGAACCTAACTGGCAAGCTCATGTTCGAGAAGCCCGGTCCTCATATTACAATTGCGCCTCCGGAAAGCGATCTTGAGCTTGCTCCAGATGGTCTGGGAGGAGCTACTGTCACGGTACGCACGGGCGCAGAACTAAGCCCCGGTACGCACGACCTTTGGGCTTACATGGTTCTTTCGTATGAAGACGAAAGCAGGCAAAAGACAGAACTCAAAACGGGCAGATATCGCATACCGCTATTCTGTCTGCAGGACGGAAGGATTTCCACAGGCGAGGACGACCGTCAACGACAGGTGCTGATTGTTGGTCCGCAATACACTGCGCGGCTTCTACGGGAAGGGGGAATCCTCTCGCTATACAGTAGCTACGCTGGTGCCATGAATCCGGTTAGCCTATCAACTGAGATAGGTCCGCCTTTCGGACTAAGCCCGTTCCGCTTTTCTGAAAGAGAAGTCAACATCCGCAGTACCGAATCCGGAGTCATCGTCTCTGCCCATGCGCGCCATCCCGAGAGACCACTCGTAATAGAGGACCGCTGGATTGCACTCAACTCTTCGTCGCAGCTCAAGCATGAGGTATGGGTAACGAACACAAGTGAAGAGAGCCATGAGTTCCAGCTTAGACTCAACGGCAGGGGAGGAGGCATATCAATCAGCTTTGACCACACGTTCATCCCGCTAGCCACAGGGATTGTAGAGTCACCAACGGGCAATTTGTTCATGGGATATCCATCCGTCCCATCAGAGCCCAGTGCTTTTTCAGAGCAGTGGATCGCCACGGTCAGTCCCCTCGGCGCATCAGGTCAAGTCTGGAAGCCAGATGGTGTGGACTCGATCCAACTCGCAGGAGGACAGATACAACGCATCATGTACAGGCCCTTCAGGCTCGAAGGAAAAGAGACACGATGCGTGTCTGAGGTATGGTGTATCGCCGCTTCTTCTGATTGGCGCTCGATACAGAGGACATGGCGAGCAGACATAAGGGGTGAGTATGAAAACGCACAGCAAATCCTCGCACATCAGCCAACCATACCAATGATAGCAATCAAGAACAAACCGCTGATCATACCTTACCGTCAGCCTGCACTGATGGAATTCGATATTCAAAACATGGTAAATGCACCGCTCGTAGGCAGGATAGAAGTGGATGCCCCTGAAGGGTGGCACGGTGAGGTCAAGCAATCAGGCCCGCCAGAACTGGAGCACGACAGTACTCCCCTGGAGGAAGTGGTCATAGAAGGTAATCATTCATATAAGTTGAGATTGACCCCATCCGATTCAGCGAACGTCGGGTTCTCAGTCGGTCATGGACTCATCCGTGTGCGGACACCCATGGAATTCTCCAGGCAATTCACGCTACTCCAGCTCGGCACAACAGGATCAGACGTGAAGATCTCGGAAGGGACTGAGAAGGGACTTAGAGTTCTCAGAGTGAATAACGGTGTGTTCAGTTTTGCTGTATCACCGGATTACGGCGGCTGTTTGTTCTCTCTCAAGAACACTCGTTCTACTGAACTACTGTGTTCTGCGTTCCCCACGCCAGCACCCAAGCAATTCATCGACAACTACTACGGTGGGATTCAGCCCATAGTGTGGGATGAGCTAACGAGCGACGACCTCTTCAAGGCCCAAACTAACAAGGAAAAGATGGATGCGAAACCGTGTCAAGAAGGTGGGTTATGGACGGGCGTAGAGGTATCGTGGACCGGACACCTCCAATTGGTGTGCCGAGGAGTGCAGTTTAGGCTCCAGTATCTGACGGCCCCAGGCAGCCCAATCCTTCTGGTCAACTGGCTCATCAGGAATCCGACCAATGCGCCAATCTCTTTCATGCCTAGTCTCTTCGTGGATCCAGGATGGAATGGTGTCTATGAAGGCACAACCCTGCATACACGGTGGGGAGGAAATACCCTGGACCTCAGGGACTTGCTCGTACCAGCGGCGGTCACACCAGACACGAATTCAATGATGTTCACAAGGGGTGACAGCCCTGATAGTCCAGAACGACTTGGAGTTCTCTGGGCGGGTGCGGAACCTAGCTCGCTTGCTGTGTGTACAAGTGAGCTCTCAATGTGTGGTGGCATGGACTCAAGGTGTTGGCTAATGCCCGGAGACGAGAGAGTTGTCAGGGCATGTTTGTTCATTGACCCCTCAAGCTACGAAGAGCTGGAGAAGGTCCAAGCCGTGCTGGGAGACCTGCTCTAGAATGTCTCGCTTCTCTACGTGAGGATTACTCCGGCCCAAGGACTGGCCTGCACCAGTATACCAGCC
This sequence comes from Candidatus Thorarchaeota archaeon, assembly GCA_003345555.1. Lineage (GTDB taxonomy): Archaea > Asgardarchaeota > Thorarchaeia > Thorarchaeales > Thorarchaeaceae > OWC5. The sequence goes on along the minus strand of PRDJ01000035.1, from coordinate 27,844 downwards.
ATCCCGCAACTTCAATAGAGGGATACGCGACGGAGACGCAGAATCGGAGAGCACCAGAAGCGAAACCGAGAGTGAATTCATGCTAGAGCAGCCAAAGGACTTCATCGGTAACATTCTCGCGATACTTACATCAAAGCCGCTTGCACGACCTGATTTCAAAGACATCGTCGCCAAATGGAAGATGGTCGTTGTCCTTGAAACCGACTATTACCCAGTGACCATTCGGTTTGACAAAGGAATGAGAGTGGAGCACGGGGACATCCCACATCCGACGCTCCGAGTGAATGCCAAGCTGAGCACAATTATCGAACTCGTGAAAGGGAAAACCTCGCCAATCAGAGCCCTCTTGAACGGAGGTCTGAAGGTCAAAGGGATTCTGAGACACCCACGTGCCACTCTGAGATTCTACAGGTTGATTTCATCTTCTCTCAAGAGGTGACTACGGTGAGCCTGAAGCAGAAACTAATCTCGATAGTAGGTGAACAGTACGTATCCGATGGTCTTGCCGAGAAGTACGTCTATTCGTTCGACATGACTGAAAACCCGCCCAAGCGGCCTGCAATGGTCGTCATGCCCGAATCGGTCCAACAGTTGCAGCAGATCGTACGGATTGCGAACAAGGACAGGGTCCCACTTGTCCCATTTGTGACAGGGCAGAATATCGGCGGCCTCACAATCCCTCAAGTAGATGATGCAGTCACCGTGGACCTCAAGCGCATGAACAAGATTGTCGAAGTTGATGACGAAGCCATGTATGCCGTCGTTGAACCCGGCGTGACCTTCGGCCATCTCCGGAAATATCTTGACGAGCACAACCCGTCTCTGACGTACACCTATCCCTTGGCCCCACCCTACACATCCGTGCTGGCGAACGCCCTGCTCCAAGGACTCTGCGACCTTTCGACAATGCGCGGAGCAATGGGGGACTTCATCAACGGTCTCGAGGCGATTCTTCCTACGGGCGAGATTGTGCGAGCAGGGTCAGCAATCATGGGCGATGGCAATTGGTTCGGGAGGTATCCTCTTCCAGATCTTGTAGGTCTCTTCAGTGGGTGGCAAGGGATGAGCGGCTTCGTCACAAAGATTGCAGTTCAGCTTTGGCCGAAGAAGCAATTCACAAGACACGCGGCCCTCTTCACATTTGGAGAGGTGCCCACTACAGAGCTGTTGAAGCGGATAGCTAGAGCGCAGCTTATCGACGACGCCGACTGCATGTCCCTTTCGATTGTCAAAATGCTGCTCGGCGTCTCACCCCCCGTGCAGGTATATGGAGGAGAGCCCGACTATGGGACTCTGCTCACTCTTTCTGGCAATATCGAGAAGGAAGCAGACGCGAAATACGAGCTGATTGAAACATTCGTGGAAGATGCAAGAAAGAACGAAAGCCGCCAGCTTCTAGTTGATTGGGACGCTATCTCCAGAATGCTGGGTGACCAAGCCAAGTCATGGGTGGACTTTCCATCTGATGCGTTCAAAGTGCTCACAGAATACGATGGATTGACTTGGGTTGGCACATACATCCATCCCAAACACTGGGGAGAAGCATTGTCCGGAGGAAGAAAGATTGTTGAGAAGTACGGGTTTGAGCTGATGGCCTACTTGAAGCCCATGAACAGCATGCATTTTGGCGAATTCAAGTTCATCATCAGATTCCCAAAAGACGATGCAACAGTTGAGAAAGTGAGGCACTGCAACGAAGAGCTCCTCGATTTTGCTCTCAGCCTCAAGGCACTTCCATACAAGACACCCGTGTGGGCCGCGAAGAAGCTACAGCAGAATGCAGATCCCGGATTCGTGGAACTGCTCAAGAGAATCCGCAAGACCCTCGACCCCAATGGGATAATGAACCCTGGGAGGTGGGGACTGTGAGTCCATACGAATCAGTGATAGCGGATTGGTTGCACCGATGTAACCGGTGCGGCACCTGTAAGTACATCTTTCGGGACTACGGTCCGTCTTGTCCATCAGGAGAACAGTACAGGTTTGAGAGCTACTTTGCATCCGGAAGGATATCGATTGCCAGAGCATTGACCACTGGTGAGATAGACTGGCAGGAATCGTTGCTCAAGCCCACTTTTGCCTGCACGGAGTGCGGAGCCTGTCAGATTCAATGCATGGCCCCACATCGAGAACACATCGTTGAGATGATTGAAGAACTGCGAAGTCTGGTGGTTGATAAGCTAGGACCATTGCCTCCACACCGTGCTATTGCTGAGAGCATCTCACGAAAGCACAATCCGTATGAAGCCACCCACCACAATCGTGAGATCGTGCAGCAGCTCAATCTTCCCGACAAGGCAGATACAGTGCTCTTTCTGGGCTGCACTTCAAACTACAAGGAAACGAGCGTCCGTGATGCGACGCTTTCCGTTCTCAAGAAAGCAGGCATCAACTTCACGGTCGTGGATGAATACTGCTGCGGGTCTCCGCTTCTCAGGACCGGACAAAGGGCTTTTGCACGGCAAGCCGCAGAACACAATCTAGAGGCCTTTGAAAAAGCGGGTGCAGAGAGAGTCATCACATCGTGCGCAGGCTGCTATCGAACGCTTTCGAAAGACTACAAGAAACTTGGCTTCGATCTAGATATCGACCTGCTCCACTCTGTTCAACTCGTAAATGAACTGCTTACCGAAAAGAAGCTGAAAGTCACTCAACAAGGATCTATTGGTCGCGTGACATACCACGACCCTTGCCATTTGGGTAGACACATGGGTGTCTACGAAGAGCCCAGACAAATGCTTGGGGTACTGCCCGTCGAATTTGTTGAAATGCATCCGAACGAAAAGAACGCTTGGTGCTGCGGTGCGGGCGGCGGGGTTAAGTCATCGTTTCCCGAACTTGCGCAAGCCACGGCGGCGATTCGCCTTGGGCACGCTCGGGCCGTGAATGCGGACATACTTGTCTCTGCATGCCCATTCTGCAAAAGGAATCTTAGCGATGCAAACCAAGGCCAAGTGGCCAAGGTCCTAGACATCGTCGAACTTGTCGACTTAGCGACTTGAGAGCAGAATCAATGAGAGAGGTGAATGGCAGGTATGTCTGATGTAGAGCAAGTAAGCTGCGAAAAGAAACCAAGATCAGGATTGGCCGAAGGTGCTGCCTATGTCCTTCTATTAGTTGGGCCATTCATCATGAATGGTATGCTGGTTCTTTTTGGTTCTCTCTCGCATGAGTTCGCTGTGGACCCGAGTGAGGTAATGGTCGCCATCACAGCATTCATGGTGCCCTTTGCCATATTGCAGCTGATCTCGGGCGCTATCTCAGATGTCGTAGGAAGAACGCCCGTTGTGTTTTGTGGGGTGGCGCTGTCCTCACTTGGGCTGGCTATGTCAGCAACATCCACATCGGTTAGTACCTACGCCGGAGCACACATCATAATGGGCATAGGGTGGGGATTCATCAATCCCGCGGCCATCGCACTCATAACAGATCTAACACCACCAGAAAGCGTCCCAACAAAGATGGGCATAATAGGAGCCGTGGGGTCAATCGGTGTTGCATTGGGACCTTTTGCCGCAAGTATTATTCTGACACACAGTTGGCGTTGGTTCTATGCCTCACTGTTCTTCGTAACACTTCTTGTGTTGCCAGCTATTGCATTCAGCAGAAATGCAGGAACTGCCCGGGCAGTTGGTTCCGGAATGAGAGTCTTTCTCTCATACGTATCACAGGAATTACGTCGACCTGTGGTTCTGTTGCTTATGCTCATGGGATTCATGTTCGCTGAGACATATCTTGCGACAGTAGTCTGGACCTCGAGGGCGCTCACGGGTCTGATTAGTGACACTGTCATCGGCAATCTCCTGATGATCTCCGGCCTAGTGGCCGCTGTTGTGGGAGTCGTTGCGGGCTGGCTCACTAAACGTAGAGGAGTACGTCTTCCTCTCATACTGGGGATAACGACACTGATTCTTTCCGCCATTGTTCTTACTAGTATAGACGACCTTGGGAATCCGCTCAGTCTGCCGCGTGTCACAGCTGCCCTCCTCGTCGTTGCGGTTGCCGCAGGAATGCTATATCCTACTTCGATTTACTATAGCCAGATGCTCGCACCTGGAAAGCGCGGCGCCCTAGCAGGTCTTCTCATGTCAGCACAGTTCATTGGCAACGCGTTGATTCCTGTTCTATTCGAACCGTTCTATGAAGTGGGAATCAGGGTGCTCTTTGAAGCGATACTGGGCGCCTCAATTCTGTACCTAATCGTTTCATGGGCTCTCTATAGGAGAGCTCCTCTGAAGTCTCAAACAACGCCTTGATATCTCTCTGGCGCACCATCATTTGATTCTGATGGCACCTTTGGGACAGGCGTTCACACAATCTAGGCAGCGGGTGCAAAGGTCAGTGAACGCTACGTCTACTCTCCACACGCTCGGATCGTTACTCTCTCTATCCGGGGAGTACAAAATGAAGAGTGCAGAAGGGCAAGCCAGAAGGCACTTCTTGCACTCCCTTGGATCTCCACATTTCCCGTAGTCTACAGCGATATGTGTTTTCGTTCACCATACCTCCTTGAGAGCGGGAAGTGAGACACGCTCGACAAGCTGGATTGCATGCTGAGGACATGCCGTGGCACATAGACCGCAGCCATAGCATTTCCAAGCGTCGATGAACGGGCCGTTCATCAAGTGGCTAAAGGTCAGCGCACCGAACTGGCATCTCGATGAACAAGCACGACAACCGTCGCATTTTGACAAATCAACCTTGGACACGTATTCGCCTTTGTATAGGAATTGGAGATTGTAGGAGGTCTTGAGTCTCACGGCGGCGCATTCCGGTTGTTGGCAGTTACACAGCGCAGCGATGTAGGGCATGGGGCCAAACCAGACGGTGTTGATGCGCCCAGCCGTATTCATCTCCTCTACGAATGATTGTGCTTCATCGACGTGAAGGGGTTCCATCCCTCGATCTGGAATGTAGCGTGGCAGCTTGGGAACCATCTCGGCGAGCGCACCAAAAGCAAGGCAACAGGGATCATTGATTCCGCGCGTCATCTTCCTGCAAGCGCAATTGACTCTGAGAATGGGACTCGCGAGCTCCAGAATCTTCTTTGCATCTTCAAGTGGCACAACCTGCCCTGGATGCCCTTCTGCTCTTCTCGGGTTTCGACCTTTTACCGGTCTCTCCTTACGGAACCATCCATTGACGTAGCTTCTCAGAACCCTGCCAACCAAGGGAATCCGGAACTTGTATCCCGGTCCCTTCATGGAAATACCATAAATCCTCTGGAGATAGACCTTGTCAAACTGCTTCCATAACTCAAAGATGTAATCATGGGCCCCGACCTCAAGTGCGGTCTCACGCAGGTAGTTCTTCGAGTTCAAGTACCACTTCTGACCCGCACCGTGTTTGTAACACCATTCACACATCTGACTCAACGATCCTTTCTGTACGGAATCTGCTCACCTGTGCCTAGCAAAAAGGGACTATATTCTCTTTCGGCCCTAGAGAGGATTCGGTACTTCTCCAACTTCAGAACACTTCCACTTCTGACGTGCACCTGCTTGTAAAGAGAAGCACGATATGCGCAGTCGTGCATAACACTGGCATATATCCCAGCAGTATGTATGTCTTCAGCAGCAAGGAGGCGTTTAGACCAGTATGAGCAAGATCCTGAGAGTCAATATGAATGACCTCAGCTTCAAATGGGAGAAGGTCAAGCCTGAGCAGGAACAGCTGGCTGGCCGTGCTTTCACTTCAACAATCGTGTCCACTGAAGTCGATCCCACGTGCCACCCGCTCCGCGAACGCAACAAGTTTGTTGTTTCGCCAGGTCTCCTAGCCGGGACCTCTGCGCCTTCCTCCGGGAGGCTGAGTGTTGGTGCGAAATCGCCGCTTACCAGCGGCATAAAGGAGTCTAATGCAGGCGGAATTACAGCGACTAAGCTGGGTCGTATAGGCGTAAAAGGAATCATTATTGAGGGTGCCCCACCCAAAGGTACGACAGACTGGTACATCATCCACGTAGGGAAGGACAAGGCCGAGATCCTCAAGAAGAATGACTATGCCGGAATAGGATGCTATGAGATGATTGCAAAGGCTTGGAAGGATTTCCCGTCCAAACCCGGCGTGATTGGGTGCGGGGTTGCTGGACAGCGCTTGATGAAGGCAGCCGGAATCTTCGGTAACAATATCGAGAACAACGACCCTGGCAGGTACGCTGGACGAGGCGGGATCGGTGCAGTCCTCGGCTCAAAGCATGTCGTCGCAATCATCAGCGAGGACACAGGCGGGGCAGTGCCAACAGCCAAGGATAAGACACTCTTCGAGAGTGGTAGGAAAGCGCTCGCCAAGGCGCTTGATACTCAGGCCGTCACGGGCGTTCTCAAGGATCCACAGGGAAAGCCGTTCGGTGCCCTGAAAAACTATGGAACGGCAGTGCTCATCAACATCCTGAATGAAGCAGGCGGTTTGCCCACAAGAGCTTTCAGTGCCGGACGCTTCGAAAACGCGGCCAAGGTATCTGGAGAAGCCATACACGAGCTTGTGGACAAGACGAAAGCGAAATTCGGCGACAAGGCAGAAGGAAAGTACGGTCACCCGTGTCATGTCGGCTGCATCATGGCTTGCTCCAACGCAGTACCATATGAGAACACAGGTAAGATGCATGTTTCGCCTCTTGAGTACGAAACGACGTGGTCGTTAGGGCCCAATCTGGGCATCGATGTGCTTCAAGACATAGCGGAACTGAACAGGCTCTGCAACGACCTCGGATTGGATACCATTGAGACTGGAAACACGCTTGCAATGCTGATGGAATCAGGAATGATCAAGTTCGGCGACGGACCAGCAGCTATAGCTGCACTTAAGGAAGCGTACAATCCCAAGTCCTACCTTGGCAGATTGGTATCCTCGGGGGCGTCAAGTGCAGGTCACGTGTTGGGAGTGACACGGATTCCTGTTGTCAAAGGACAGTCACTGCCGGCCTACGACCCAAGACCAATCCGTGGTATTGGTGTGACCTATGCGACAACTCCGATGGGAGCCGACCATACGTCAGGTTACACAATCGCCGCAGAGATACTTGGAATCAAGGGCAAGGTCACTGACCCAAGAGAACTCAAGAAAGCAGATCTCTCGCGAGCCTTTCAAGCCACTACCGCGTACATCGATTCCACTGGCTATTGTCTGTTCATTGCGTTCGCAGTCCTCGACATTGACGAGGGATTCAAGGGAATGACAGACAGCGTGGATGCATTCCTTGGTAAGAAGATCGATGTGACGGAGTATGGAATGAAAGTGCTGAAGGCCGAACGCGACTTCAACAAGAGAGCAGGCTTCACAGAACGAGATGACCGTCTACCTGAGTTCTTCCGAACAGAGAAGCTTCCGCCTCACAATGTCACGTTCGATGTCTCTGATGGAGATATCGACGCAGTATACAAGGGAACCTAGTATTAGACCGAAGAGGGGATTCTGAATCCCCTCCTTCCTCATTTTTCAGCAACCATATCCGCAAGCTTATTGTCTTACGTAAGCTAGATTGCAATGCATAGTCGCTCAAGAGACAAGCGATGTAAGGAAGACAATCATGAATTCCAGACGGATAGAGATTCATTTGTACGGTGCACTAAGGTCCCTAGTTCCAGATAGTCGACCTGACGAAGACACGGTGTTGCGGCTCGATAGTATCTCGAACGAGACGTTCGGCGGCCTAGTCGCACGTCTAGGCTTGAAGCCAAGTGATCTTGGAGACTGTTTCATTGATGGTACTCTCGCAAAGCCCTCTTCACTTATTCCAGAAGGAGCTCGCATAGGTCTCTTTCCGTTCAACATGGTTCTTCTCTGCGGAGGGCAGCATCTCAAGGGTCATGGCTACACGCATACTGACGTGGATGTCGACTACTACTAGGCGATTGGGATGCACGTTAACGTCAAGCTCTATGCAACGCTTCGTCAGTTTGCGCCGCCCGGTACGGCGATAGGAGAGTCCTTCGAAGTGGAGCTGCAGCACGGAAGAATCTCGGATATAATTGCCAGGCTTCGATTTCCGCCCGACCAAGCACGCATCATATTCGTCAATGGTGTCCGCACTTTCGACTTGAATCAGAAACTGTCCGATGATGATCTCGTGGTATTCTTTCCCCCGGTCGGCGGAGGAAGTTCATGAACTTGCGACGCTTCTAGTCGGTCAGTCAGATTTGGAAGTCGGGATTTCGTATGTTTGTGCGCCTTGAATCTGACAGCAAATCGCCGAAAATAGGGCAAATTTGCCACTCTCATGAACAAGTGCGTTACAGCCCGAACACCTGCGGCGGGACCTGATAAATCCCTGATTTCCCGAAACGGCTGGGTAAAGCTTTATTAGCATTCATTACGCATATGTGTGTGAAGGCGATACTGCCTCAACATGATACATCGTATCTACCACAATTGAATCGGGGAGTACGGATTTCGACCAAGGGCTTTCAGCTCACTGAGTCGGATCCCCATCTTGCCGACGTGTCGATACACGCCTATCTCAATCGCAGAAGGTAGAACTGCGGATTCGTGTCCGCACCTTTGTGCTGACAGGAATGCATCGCAGCAGTCCGCTTTCTATCATGCCATGGAGGTGAGATAGGTAGTGGGCAAACACAACAATCACACTAGCAAGTCTCGTGCTGACAAGCGCAATCGTCAGAACAGGGAGCAGCCGACGGCGTCGCATACAACTGCAACCCGGACTGGTCAGACCCAAGGTTCGACCACGAGAACACAGCCAACTAGTAAACGAGCATAGTGAGTAGGGTCATCCGATCTCACAGCTCGTGATTAGGGCTGGAAGGTAGCTAGCGGCTCATCGAGCTGCTAGCTCCACGAGCATCTGCGGGCCCGGCGACGAGAACTCGTCGGGTCTGCTGATGCTACTCTTTCTTCTTCATGTACTCTGTAACAACAGATGAACCGCGTGAGGACCTACCATGGTTAGCTGACTCTTGGTGAATGGAGCTATTTCTGTCGTTCACCTGCCACCTTTCTTGAAACCATCAGAGGGCAGAGTGCTCCTCGAAAGGAGTGAGCCATTGGGCTCCTCAAACCTTCGATACTGTTTTTATCCCGGAGAACACTATCTAGTCAAATACTCGCGAGGGAATGATTGGCTTGAAGGTCCTGGTTGTTGGCTCAGGCATGATGGGCAGGGGAGCAGTGTATGATCTTGCCAAGAACCCAAAGGTCGATCAGATACACATAGCCGACGTCGACCTTCAGCGTGCCGAAAGCCTCGCGAAAGAGACGGGACCCAAGGCAGTCGCAGAGAAGCTGGATGGTCGGGACAAGACCCAGCTGGCCAAGTCGTTCTCAAGAGTGAACTCGGTAATCAGTTGTGCCAGTTATTCGATAAACACTTTGTGTACAGAAGTGGCAATCGAGACCGGAGTACACATGTGCGATCTCGGAGGAAACCTGACGGTCGTGGAAAAGCAGCTTGAGATGCACAGTAAAGCCAAGGCGGCCGGGGTGACAGTGATACCTGACTGCGGACTCGCTCCGGGCATGGTCAGTGTTCTTGTGCGCGACGGGGTCGATTATCTGACTAGGACAGAGCGAGTGAAGATAAGAGTGGGAGGACTCCAGCAGAAGCCTCAGCCTCCACTGAACTACTCTTTGTTATTCTCCGTTGAAGGGTTGATCAACGAGTATGTTGAACCTTGCAGAGTATTGCGAAGCGGCAAGATAGCTTACGAGGACCCGCTTGTCGGTTTCGAGCAGGTCCAGTTTCCCGAACCGTTCGGAATGCTTGAGGCCTTCAATACCAGCGGTGGCAGCTCAACCCTTCCTCTTACATACCAGGGCAAGGTCAAGGACCTTGACTACAAAACGCTGAGATATCCCGGACATGGGCACAAAATGTGGTGTCTTTACAGGCTTGGATTCATGGACAGTACCGAACAGGATTTCGATGGCAAGAAAATAGCCCCTAGGAAGGTGCTTGAGAGGCTACTTGAAAAGAACCTGCCTAAGTCAGAGAAAGACGTGACACTTCTGCGTGTTACGGTCGAGGGGTGGAAAGGAACTGAGTCTCGCAAAGTAGAGTATGAATTGATCGACTACTTCGATGACGAGACCGGCCTGACATCGATGATGAGAACAACAGCCTTTCCTGCCGCGCTCATAGCAGTATGGATAGCAGACGGAACGATCAAGGACAGGGGAGTGCTTCCGCCGGAGAAGGCCATTCCTCCTAGTCTGTTCATTGAGCAGATGCGGGCTCGAGGAATCGATATCAAGCGAAAGGTGTTCTAGAAACTGGCCTGTGACTTCAATCGAAGAAGGAGGGACTGCGGTGGGCCGCGAAAACAACGGCCATCGCTGTGAAGAGGATCACTTACCGGGCGCGCTGAGTTTTGCCTTGAGCTTCTTGATCATGTCTTTGGTCATGCTTGGCAAGTCATAATCGGGCTTCCAACCCCACTCCTTTCTGGCAACACTGTCATCAATTGACTTCGGCCATGAATCGGCTATGGCCTGATGAAAATCGGGTTTGTAGTCTATCTGGAAGTCGGGGATGATCTTCTTGATTTCATTGGCCAGCTCTTCCGGCGTGAAACTCACTGCCGTCACATTGAAGGTTCTATGCACTAGCTTCTTGGCATCTGCCTCGATGAGGTCGATTGTTGACTTGATGCAGTCAGGCATATACATCATCGGCAGGCGCGTGTCCTTTGAAAGGAAGGACGTGTAGCGTTTGTTCTTGATTGCCTCATAGAATATGGCAACGGCGTAGTCCGTCGTGCCACCACCCGGCAGCGCCTCGGAACTGATAATCCCGGGATAGCGCAGGGAACGAAAGTCTACATTGAATTTTCGAGTATAGTACTCTCCCAGTAGTTCGATAGCAACCTTTGTGATCCCATACATTGTCGTCGGTCTCATGATCACATCATTCGGTGTATTCTCTCTTGGAGTGCTAGGACCGAATGCAGCGATTGAGCTTGGAATCATGACTTGGTTGAGTCCCAGAATCCTCACTGCCTCCAACACGTTGTAGGCAGATTGTACATTCGTCTCCCATGCAAGCTGCGGGTTCTGCTCTCCGGCCCCAGAAAGAATAGAGACATTGTGAATGACCACGTCAATATCGTAATCGACGAGCTGGTTTTGAAGGTCGTTCATATCAAGGGCGTCGAGTCTATAGTAGGGTCCGTCTGCAGTCAAGATGTCTGGTGCTTTCTTGCGTCCCGTGGCTATGACGTTCTCTCCACCGTACTTCTTTCTCAGTGCGCCTATGAGTTCGGTCCCGATTTGACCGTAACTGCCAGTGACAAGAATTCGTTTCATCCTCTTCACATCTCCGTCATTCTACTTAGACGAGTGAGCCCTGCGCGAGATATTGACGTTTTAAGTCTTAACGTTGACCTGCTCCAGCCATATGATGTGGTCACAATCCCTACACGTTCAAGCCAGATGAATCACTAGACGAAAGGGACGTGAGGGCTATTGCGCTATTGATACGTTTTAATATGCTCACAAAGGGATTGGAAGCGTTGATTCAATGCCGAAAGGTGACACACTTCTCAAGGTGGAAAATCTCAAGGCATACTATGCGTCAAAGAAAGGACTCGTCCGAGCCGTTGATGATGTCAGCTTTGCTGTCCACGAGGGCGAGTGTGTTGGCCTGCTCGGGGAGAGCGGGTGTGGAAAAACCAGTCTTGCACTTGCCATAATGGGTTTCTTCGAAAGAGTGGCCCGCTACGCGGCAGGAGCCTCAGATTCGAGTTTGCGTCGACAGTTCGACAAGGTTCCAAAAGAGCAGACTGGCGACAGACCTGGCGTACAGGGGAAGGTTTACTTTAGGGGTGTTGAGCTGACGAGCCTCCCAGAGGAGGAGTTCGTAAAGCTGAGAGGCAGAGAGATATCCATGATTCCTCAGGGGCTCGGACACGCTCTGAATCCTATGTTCAGCATCGGAATGCAGACGGGCGAACCTGTTGAAATTCATGACGACAATGTCAGATTGATTGGACTCAAAAGGAGAGTCTTGGAGTACCTTGGCATCGTTCGACTCGGGGATGCCGATACTAGGTTTGTGCTGGATCCAGGTTGCTTTAGCGGAGGAGAGGCCCAGAGAATCCTCATTGCGATGTCACTGATTGCCGGACCATATCTCGTCATAGCTGACGAGCCAACTTCTGCGCTGGACGTCACAATCCAATGCCAAATACTCAATGTGCTAAGAATGATCAGAGATGAATTCAGTGTCTCTCTCTTTCTCATAAGCCATGACGCAGGCGTTGTTGCAGAGCTTGCCGATAGAGTCGCAGTGATGTATGCGGGCAAGATAATGGAACTAGGAAACGCCGTTCAGATGTTCCATCATCCTGCTCATCCATACACAATGGGGTTGATGGCGTCCTTCCCGACAATCGCCATGATGCGAATGAAGGCAGGCGCCAAGCGCCCAGTGCTCAGAGGGATCAGGGGAGACCCACCAGACCTCACAGCAATTCCGTCTGGCTGCCCGTTTCATCCTCGATGCAATTATGCAGTCGACAGATGCAAATCAGAGATACCTGAGTTCAGGGAACCAGAAACAGACCATTGGATTCGATGTCATCGCTGGGGTGAGATAGAAAGGGAATGATGTGGGCGCCCGCAGGCGCCCGGAAAAGAATCCGTCCTGTGTGTGCAATTGAGCATCAGACACAAGGTGTCCGTTGCTGATGTCTCAGTCCTCCCGGTTGAGACGATTTGTCACTACCCTAGGTCTGCATATATGTCCTCTAGGAAAGGACTCCGCGAGACAGTATTGGCGCCAATGGGAGAATGCGCAAACTCAAGGAGGTGATTCATGTGCAAATTCGAAAACGAGTTGGAATAGCGTGGTATACGGCACGAAGCCTGCCTCGAGGATTGGTGTCTTGATCCTTGAATCTACATCAACCTCGCAAGACACCTCACGAGCACCAGAGCTGTAGAGCCTCCGGAGCGATTCTCGGACCAACTCGGGCGACAAGTGCCATGCGGGATTCTCCAACATGGCGGTCTCGTTTATATGAAGCGAGGCCAACCTTCGGTCGGACTCGGAGGACTGACCGACTATGAAAGGCTCGTATCCGTTCCGTGAAACGACGACAACCGTCTTCCATTTCTTCTCCAAATCATCTCTGATTTCGGTGATGTCTCTCGCGCCCCTTCTGCTGGGAGAAAACGGAACACCTTGGGCTCCTGACTCTGAGAGTTCACGACCTTCGACTATCTGGACCGATTGGGCTTCCACTCCCTCGGGCGGAGTACGCAGTGATACGTTGGCGCTGACTCTGACACGCCGGGGCTCAAATGTGAAAGACGAAAGGACATCGGACACGCGAAAGTCTAGTTCACTAACCCAAGCGACAATCGATTCGATGCTAGCATCTCGACACACTTCAAGCAACCGCTCCACCAAGGCGAGACCAGCAAATCGTAATCCCGGTGCAACTGCGAGATCACATATCGCTGCAGCATGACTTCCCAGGGGCACAAGTCGTGCGGTCGAGGCGGGAACAGGTCCTTCGAACCCAATGTACATACCCTCGACATTAACCAGATGCCTAGACACCACTTTCTCCACTTCACGGATGGTCAGTGGAACGTAACCGTACCAGTGTTCACGACCTGCGTTCACAACACGTACCCAATCAGTGAGCCTATCGCCAGCTGCTATAACCGAGGTCTTTGTCACAACTAAGCCAGTGCTGCCTCCTACGAACACTTTTTGAAGATATGCCATTACGAATCCCACTACAATATGTAGTCATGGCTAATCTGCCAAGGAGCAAAGGCTTTGTCCAACGACTCACTGGTCAAACGCCGCCTTGGCCAAGATCAATCGCACGCGAAAGGGATGATAAGACGTCGACAAAGTATGCGTTTGATTTGGAGGAAATCGAACGCTTTCAGACGAAGATGGGGGTCAAAATTGACCTCGACAGAGAGCAAGTGGCCGCATTGGAAGACGGCTCTCGGACGACTTTGCAAATCGGGCAGATTGGAGAAATCGTCCGTTCTTTGTGCACAACCCCGAAGTCGCTGTTCAGGTTTGTGGAAAGCGGCGCGGCCGAACTGCAACCAATATCCTTGTCCTTGTTTGTCCTCAACGAAGATACTTGGAGACTCATGCAGAAGAAGAAGGATCACAAGACGAACATGCTCCCTATGTTGACAGTGCCCTGGTTCCGTTGGGAACCTGCGGCAAAGACGAAGATGAACCCCTTGGGCATACGACGCGATACACACGGCACATTCGGTGTATCAATGCTTGAGGATAAGAGCCGAATCGTGTTCACCGGGAACGGAGGAGACTTTGCAGGCCTAATTGAAGGAAGGGTAGTCCGAAGACTCATAGGATTGCGGCCGATGTTTCTTCCCGGAACCATAGGTGAACGAGAGAAAGTGCCCCATTACGAATCTCAGCTTCTGCGAATTACGATCGATTCTTCAGAATCGGATTGCGCTCTCTACCCAATACCCGACAAGAAGTTCGACTTCAGATTCTCTGAGAGCCCGAAAGTATTTCATGAACACGGATTGAGGATAGACTGTGTGAATGACAGTGTTCATCTCCAAGTCGGAACGCGTGCCGAGACAGCACTACGGGGTGAGACGAAAATTCTGATAGGCAGGTCTCCAATTCCAGCCGAAAACTCTGCGAGCACACTTGCCTTTCACGTTTGGCTCAGTGCTGTTGAACAGGCGATGGCACTAACGGGTGGAGGTCCGAAACCCGTCTCGAGTTAGTTAGATAGACAGCATCCGAGTTGATGATTCATCGTGAATGGACCTCTGGCTGTTATCTTGGCCGATTCATACTCCAAGGCTGTTCTCGACTAGTACAAACAGGAGAGCGAACAACAGTACAAAGATAGAAGATAGCAGTATTTGCCGACCCTGCACTGCAAGCCGCCAAGCCTTGGTAGGCTTACCCGCATTATCATATCGCAGTTCATCGACAAGTGGCTGGCGAGCCATCAAGCAGCCCCCAAGAATAAGCATCGCGCCAAATTCAATCACGAGAACGTTGGAAACCAGCACGAACAGCGATGCACCAGGAAAACCAAAGAGAAGGATGAGACCAAAAAGAAGGTCAATCACCATTATGATCGAGGATATCGCGGCAGCTTCGAAGATGAACTGATAGCGTCTAGGCAATACATCATCACCAGATGTTCCCTATCATATGTGTGTGAAGATGAAGCCAAGAACCAAGAGCATTACAGCAAGAATGACTAGCGGCAGAAAGATTGTTTCCAGTGAGGCTATGAACAGAGCCAAGTAATCCTTTGCATCCAAGTGCACGGGCGCCGTCTGGTCTTCTTGTTGATAGACATAATGCTTCCAGTCTACCTCAGCGTCATCCGAGAGTGTGTGGTCCTCGGGGCTCGGTTCCTTGTCTTCGTTCATGCTATGCACTCACACTTATCGAAACACGGTCGAGAACTTAGAAACCTTTCCCAGGAGGCTAACTTGCTTCGGCCTCTGCGGTCTGCGCATATTCCATCTGAGAACTCTTGCCAAAGTCCAGTTCCCCAGCAAAGTGGCAGGCAACAAGGTGTCCGTCGCCCACGTCTCTCAGAGGCGGCTCGTCGGTTCTGCAGATTTCTTGGGCGAATATGCATCTAGGATTGAAACGGCAGCCAATTGGGGGATTTATCGGGCTCGGGACTTCTCCCTTCAGTAATACGGCTCTGCCCGAGAATCTTGGGTCGGGAACCGGAACCGCAGACACCAATGCAAACGTATACGGATGAAGCGCCTTCCTAAAGATGTCGTACGGAGTGAGCTCGACGATCTTCCCCAAGTACATCACGGCGAGACGGTCACTCATGTGCTTCACTACACTGAGATTGTGACTAATGAACATGTATGTGAGACCAAATTCATCTTGAAGGTCTTTCATCAGGTTAAGTGTCTGGGCCTGCACCGACACATCCGTGCTTGATGTGGGCTCATCCATGACAACGAATTTCGGATTCAGAGCCAGCGCACGTGCTATACATATCCTCTGTCTTTGACCGCCACTGAATTCATGTGGGAAACGGTTGAGATGATCCTCGGTCAAACCAACCTTTTGCAGCAAATCAAGAACCATAGCTCTCAGCTTCGGCCCTCGCGCAATGCCGTTTATCAGCAAGGGTTCTCCGACGGTGTTCTTTATCGTGACTCTGGGATCAAGAGAGGCCATTGGATCTTGGAAGACAATCTGCATCTCGTGTCTGATATTGCGAAGATCGGATCCTTTCAGATGCGTGATGTCCTGGCCCATGAAAGTGATTGTCCCATCAGTCGGCTCAAGCAGTCTCAAGATGGTCCTGCCCAACGTTGTCTTCCCGCATCCCGACTCGCCGACCACCCCGAGCGTTTCTCCGCGATAGATGTCAAGACTTACATCATCGACTGCATGTACCATACCTATTATCTTCCTGAACACCCCTCCGGTCAATGGGAAATACTTCTTGAGGTTCGCAAGGCTTACTAGCGTTTCCGATTGTGACATTCCGTGTTCCTCCTCATACGTTCCCCTGCGGGTTATGGCAGGCCACATAGTGCCCCGGCCTAACCTCTTCGAGGGATGGCCTCTCTCTACTGCATATCTCCGTAGCGAACGCACATCTGGGGTGGAATCTGCAGCCTGTGGGCGGATTAATTAAGTTCGGAACAGTGCCTTGTATCTGATCCAACCGCTCCTTGTTTTCATGTAGCTTTGGAATTGCGGTGATGAGTCCAATGGTGTAAGGATGAACGGGATGCTCAAACAACTCCTTGGTACTCGTTGACTCCACGGTCGTCCCGGCATACATCACCATGACCCAGTTGCAGGTCTCAGCAACAACCCCTAGGTCATGTGTGATTATCATGATTGACGCTCCAATGTCCTTCTTGAGCTCATTCAGCAGATTGAGAACCTGCGCTTGAACAGTTACGTCCAAGGCCGTTGTCGCTTCGTCACAGATCAGAATAGATGGATTGCAGGCCAACGCCATTGCAATGAGCGCTCGTTGCCTCATGCCACCGGAAAGCTCGTGTGGATACTGATTGGCAACCTGCTCAGGAGAAGGCATCCTTACTAGCCTAAGCATATCAACAGCCTTGGCCCATGCAGCTTTACGCGCGTATTTCTTGTCGGGCTTAGGTGGATTTTCGAGCATCGATACATAGTGCTCAATTTGCTCTCTGACCTTGGCTTGATGTTCAGCTGAGGACGAGTTCTTGACCGAATCTTCTAGCTCTCGGATTCTAATCTCGAGGACTTCCCTTCCCAAATCCTGGTGCAGCGACACAACCTCCGCTATTTGAGCGCCGATCCTGAAAACAGGGTTTGGGTAAGTAGCGGGATCTTGGAAAACGATGGCGATCTTGTTTCCCCGGATAGTCAGCATCTCCTCAGGCGCAAGCTGGAGAATATCGATTTCATTGGTTTCGCCGGTCTTCGGATCTCGATCGCTGAATAGAATCTGGCCTCCGTCGATGCGACCGGGCGGCTCAATGAGCCTCAGAATGCACTTGGCCGTGACCGACTTCCCGCAGCCAGTCTCACCAACTATGCCCATGGTGTCACCTCGTCTCAGGCTGAGCTCGACACTATCAAGTGCTTTGACTATGCCTTCATAGGTATAGAAATTGGTGGTGAGGCCCTTTACGGAGAGCACAAGGTCTTCAGAACTAGACATCGAAGCTCACCCTCTTCTCCTAATCTTGGGGTCCATAATGTCACGAATCCCGTCACCAACGAGATTGAATGCCAATGCTGCGAAGAGTATGGCCAACCCCGGAATCATGGCCATCCATGGATAATTGAGCAAGTAGTACTGCCCGGTGGAAATCATCAGACCCCATTCTGCAGTGCCAGCAGCGGAACCGAACCCTATGAAGGAAAGACCCGCGGCAGTCAAGAGGACACCGCCAGTATCCATTGTTGCTTGCACGATTAACGGCTGAACAGTATTGGGTATTATATGAGAAACCAAGATTCTGGTGTCACTTGCTCCGACTGAACGAGCTGCTTCAACATAGAGCTTCTCCCGTTCCGAGAGGACTTGACCCCTCACAAGTCTTGCATATGTCGGCCACCACGTAATCATGAGTGCGTAGGCTATGTTGTCAAGATTGCGAGTACCCAAGGCCATGACAATGGCCATGGCTAGAATCAGGCCGGGGAAGGCGAAGAATATGTCAGTGATTCTCATCACTATCTCATCCAGCGCTCCGCCGAAGTAGCCCGATGCAGCCCCGATGACAGCACCGGACGCCAACGCCACAAAAACAACGCTGAGAGATACTCTCAGGTCGACACCAGCAGCCCAGATAATGCGACTGAACATGTCGCCGCCTGATTCGTCTGTCCCCCAGTAGTGAATGGGGTAGTACTGGTTGTACTTTAGATTCAGAATCATTTCCACCATCCACGGCGTGGTCTTCGTGCTGGCGGTGTACCAGACAACCCAGACATAGGTCGAAGGCGTATTGTTCACAACTATGTTCGAACGGAACAGCGTCGTCTTGTTCCCGGCACTGACAAGGTACGGATCGCGCTGGCCCCAATCGAGAGTATCAAAGGTTGTCAAGTCCAGTCTGTATACTGCAGTGTGAATCAGGACTACAACCGGACTGTCGAGACTCGTGTTACGAACATAGATGGAAAACGCTATAATTGGAGGTATCGAGGTGGCGACTTCCCCCGCACTAATCTGGATTTCTCCATGATAGTAATCAGGGTAAAGACCGATGTCCAACGAGTAATTGCTGGATATAAGTCGAGTACTGACCTTCGCTTCTCCGGAAGGTGTGCCGGGAGGCAATTTCGCATCGGCCCAGACACGTTCCGTCGCTCCGTACGGCGTGATCCACGGAGCTAGCAGTGCAATACTGAAATACACAGCCACTATGACAATCCCAGCGATGACAAGCGGGCTTCTACGAAGAAGGTGAAGACTGAATTTCAATTCCTTGCTGCGAGGCCCCATGTCTTCCCTGAACTCCTTGTACCAGTACGACTTCACACTGGGTGCAAACAACGCAAGCATCAATATGAAAAAGGCAATAGCAGGCAGCAGCCCCAAAGGTCCTATGGTTAATAGAATAACGACAGTGATGATATTCATGTAGAGCGACGATGAATATGCCTGAGCTTCTCCTTTAGAAATCGCTTTGCCAACTTTGAAGTTCATGTAACCAATCACAATAAGCAACAATGCCTGAAACGGCCAGCCAATCAGCAGTGACGGAAGCGCGAAACCAATTTCGTGGGCAAACGAGTGCATTACCCAACCAACAAAATTGCCTACTATGTAAGCAACACCAAGGAATATTGCCACGAGACAGAGAACAATATGGAATCGTGGGAATACACTGTGAACCAGTCCCTGCAAATGTGTTGACTCTTGTTCGCCTTGATTATTGCCATTGCTTCCCTTGACGGTCATCGATTTCCTCTCCTAGCCGAATCTTATGCGAGGATCAAGCGTCCCATATGCCAAATCGACTATTAGATTTGCACTTACAAAAACGAGAGCCACTAGAAGAACGAAGCCATTGATTGCAGCCATGTCAGACGCTAAGATTGCCCCGGTCGCCCATCGACCCAGACCAGGCCAGTTGAAGATAGTCTCGGTTAGTACAGCGCCGGTCATTAGACCTCCGAATGCCAAGCCAATGACAGTCACTGTCGGAATGAGTGCATTCCTCAAGGCATGCCTGTATACTACAATACGTTCGGTCAGCCCCTTGGAGCGCGCCAATGTGATGTAGTCTTCCTTCATGACTTCGAGCATGCTTGAACGCATCATTCTCGTGACGATAGCAAGCGTTAGATAGCCCAAGCAGAAGCCCGGCATGATAAGATGGAGTACTGCATTCCAAAACAGAAAAGGTTGGCCGTATAGCAGGGAATCTACGAGAACAAACCCAGTTATGCTTGTGGTATAATCGTAACCGACTCCGTTGTTGAGAACAGCCTTCCAGAGCTCGTTGTCAATTCTATCGCCATTGGGCAGATAGGGAAGGCCCCACACGGAGAACTGGTAGAAGAACACATACTTGAGCATCAGAGCGAACCAGAAGATTGGCATTGACACTCCAGCTAGGGAGAACACCCGTGTGACGTGGTCAGCCGGCTTGTCTTTCCTTGTCGCCGAGAGGATGCCGAGCGGAATGCCAAGGACTACGGCGAATATCATCGCGACAATCGCAAGTTCAATAGTAGCGGGGAACTTACGGGCAATAATCTCTAACACTGGCCGGTCACCGCCCGTTGAATAACTAGTCCCCCAATCGCCAATCAGGAGGCTTCTCAAGTACAGAAAGTACTGAATGACCAGAGGTTGATCAAACCCGTGCTCCCGGATTATTCCTGGGATGGCTGCCGGAGAAGTCCGCTCTGTTATGAACATGGCAACCGGGTTTCCCACAACATAAGACAAGAACCAAGTTATCGTAAGTACGCCAAAGACAACGGGTACAGCCAAGATTATCCTTCTAAGGATGAAATCCCTAAGCTTCATCTATCAAACCTCGAGTCTTGATACCGCGGACCGAACCTCTGCTCCTCTTGAGCTAGGACTGCGGTTTTTGCACGCCACTTAAGTTTTTGGTTGAGTTCGGCTCATGATGTGTAACCACCTGCACAACTATAATAGCTTTTGACTACTGCAAGATTAGAAAATGCGCTCTTCTTTGGTCCAGAAGTAGTAAGCTATATTAGACGCGTCCCAGTAAACAATGCCTCGTGTTACAAGTATAGGGGTCAACACGTAAGTGTAGCTCCTATGCGGTCCAATTTGCGGCCTTTTTGGGGACGCAAGGACCTCTGTGCTAGATAACACGAAAGAAGGAGGATAACATGGAAAAGAATATGGTGCTCGCCATCGTAGTGGTGGTCATTGTAGTCGGCGCTGCCGGAGCGTATATCCTGTTGCAGCCCCCGGCCGTGACCCTCATACCTCCAAGGATCCATACAATCATCCAGGAGACGGCTGGCGATGCAGAATACTTGGACCCCGCCGTGGACTATGAAACCGCTGGCGGAGCAGTAATCATGAATGTATATGAGACGCTGTATGGGTACGAATGGGTGGGTACAAACACGACACCCAGCGTACCATTGCTCGCTACGAGTTACGTGGTCTCAGGCGATGGTAAAAACTACACTTTCACGCTGAGGCAGGGAGTAACATTCCATGACGGTACGCCGTTCAATGCAACAGCTATGAAATACAGCCTTGACAGAGTAATGAAGATCTTCGATACCGCAGGACCGGCTTGGATGTTCGCAGAACCACTCCTAGGCGGTCAGGCAGTTGAAGACGCAGCCAACGAGTTCGGCGCCCCGAGCACTGAGTTCAACGCAGCCTATGACAACTGGTTCGCGAACTCACACTCTATCATAGTACTCGATACCTACACCATTCGGCTTAGGCTCGCCTTCAAGTATGCTCCGTTCTTCTCGGTACTGGCCTTTTCAGTTGCCTGCGCCGTGAGCCCGACTTGGGTTGAAGCAAACGGAGGAGTCGAGTATGGTACACACAACGCCTACGTCGATACACACACCTGTGGTACAGGTCCGTACATGATGACCAGCTGGGTACCGACTGAGCAAATCCAGCTTACGGCGTACACCAACTACTGGAGAGCCACAGCGGCGAAAGCCGAGTTCCCGAACGCTGGCAGCATCACGAACGTAGTGATCAAGCAGAACACCGATGTCAACAGCAGAATCCTCAATCTCTTGGCAAACTCAACCGATACGGGCTACTGGCCGACGACCCATGCTCTCTACATATGGAACCGTGTCAATGGTAGCAACGGCGACGGTACTTTGAAGTCCCTCTATCCACAGCTCAAGCTATGGTGCCAGGTTCCCACCTATGACGTGATGTTCATGGGATTCAACATGAGAGAGTACATGAACATTTCAAACAACATAGTAAAGAGCCCATTCGTTATCAAGGAAGTGAGGGAAGCATTCTCCTACGCCTTTGACTACGCGACCATGATTGCGAACGTGCTTAACGGCTTTGGCCAGCAGGCCCAGGGACCTATCCCAATCGGCATGTTCGGCCACAATGACAGCCTTCGCATGTACAGCTACGATTTGGACAAGGCAGTAGAAAAGTGGAACGCAGCCATGAGCTCGGGCCTATTGGAACCCATCCTTGCCAACATGTCTTACAACTTGGACATCTACTACAATGAAGGGAACACGGTCCGACAGCAGGGTTGTCTGCTCATGGGGGACGGCATACAAGCTATCCTTGATGATCCCCTAGCGCTTCAGCCTGTTAGTCCGCTCACCGTAACAGTGAAGTCGGTGGCGTGGCCAAGCTACCTCTACATGCTGAACAACAGGCAGCTCGGGTTCTTCTTCCTTGGGTGGGCACCCGACTACGCTGACCCGGACGACTACGTTGTCCCGTTCGTGAAGAGCACTGGACTGTACGCGAACAGAATCGGCCTACAACTCTCTACGGGTTGGAACGCGACTCTCGTTGACGGCTGGATCACTGCTGCTGCTCAGGAATTAGACCCAACTGCGCGCAATGTGCTCTACGGCAAGATTCAGCAGGCAGTGGTAGATCAGGCTGCCTTCGTATGGGCATACCAGGCTCAGACCTTCCACGTTGAGGGTGTGTACATGAACGGTTACAACTACAACCCAATGTGGTACGGTCTGTACTTCTACCACTTCTACAAGGCTTACCCCACGGGGTACACTATGCCATAGACTAAGTATCTACTAGACAGGCAGAGGAACGCAATCCTCTGCCCACTCTTCTTTTTCATTGCTCCGTCGTGTCACAGCGACTGTGCATACGCCCGACATTGCAGAGGAACCCTTCGGAGATCTTCCTAATTGCAGCTAGGGGATTTGACCACCGGGCAGAAGTTCAGCCATGGATGCAAATGGCTCATTTGGAAGCTTTTATACGATGATTTATGGACGGAGACTTGGGTGCCGATTAGTTGCAGATGGCCAAGAGAAGAAGAGACCTGTCCACTATGACAACGAGAGAGATGCTCTCTATCTGGTGGGAAGAGAAATGGGTTCGATATCTTGTCTTCTCCCTTACTCCAATTGGTCTGATCGATGCTATTTACACGGTTCTGCTCTGGAACAGCTATGGAGCAGCCTTTGAGTTCAACCCCTTTGTTCGTTATGCTCTCAGCACAGATTGGTGGTTTCTATGGTTTGTAATTGACATAGTTTCCTTCTCGCTCTTCGCCATGATTGCTGGATCCTACTATCTTCATACTCGCTCTCGCATCTTCGGGAATCGCACCGGATGGCTTGCCGCCCTGCTTGGTTTTCGCATAGGAGCTGCGGCATACAACATTCTCCTGTTCTACGGATTCCAGGCTGCATTCACAGCAGCAGCGATTGCCGGGATTGGTTCAGCCCTTCTACTCAGGGGTCTCCTCGGAAAAACAGAGGACATCAGCAAGCAGAGAATCTCGGGCTACTGGACGGGCAAGTACGACTCGCTCCGCGACAGATTGCTGAAAAGAGGTACGAAAGTAATAGAACCGACAGCCCCAACGCATGTTGCGACCCCAGTGGAAGCGATGCAGCGCGATTCTACATCCCTCTGGCTTAAGCGTGCGGCGTACCTGTCCATTGCTGCACTTGTATTTGTAACTACACCTTTCTTTCTGGTCATGGTATCGGACTTGACTGGCGCGCACACCTTTAGTGAGATTTTCGGAAACATTGTATTCTTCAATGAATTGTCATCAACCGCCTTTCTGGCGGGCTTTTCGTCCGTTGTTCTCCTAGTGATAGCCATGATGTACTTCATCCTCAAAGCTTTTAGCGCGAAGGAAGGCAGCTGGTAGTCGATTTTGTATCGATCTTCATGGTCGAGTCAGGAGCAGAGTGCGATGGTTAGCAAGCAACCGCTTGATTCGAAGCGCATCTGGATTAAAAGAGCAGCATACTTGGCATTAGCAACAGGTGTACTCGTTGGAATGCCTCTTGTTCTGGTGGTAATAGCAGACCTGACCGGTGTGATACACTTCAGTGAGATTTTCGGGCCGTTAGTCTGGTGGAATGAATTGTCAGGCCCGTCATTCGTGGTTGCGTTTTTTGCGATATTGCTGATTGTGGCCGTCATTATCTATTTCTTAGCGAAGATGTTCGATACATCTCAAGGCGCATGGTAGTTGACGGGTGCCAGTCTAGCTCATAGTCGCGACCCGCCACGGTGTCAGCATCGGAATGTGCAACCACTAGTCCTGCGTCTTGTCACTAAGTCGGCTCTCAGCTAATGCGACTCCACCTTGATTCAACCCTGCTTAGGGCTAGCCATTGTCAAGGCCATTATCGCCTTCTGAACATGCAACCGATTCTCGGCTACGTCGTACACGATGGACCGCGGGCCGTCACACACTTCATCTGTGACCTCCGCTCCCCTATCGACAGGTCCGCAATGAGTGAAGAATGCGTTTCTCGTCCTCGACATCCACTCTTTGTTGCAGATCCAGTCATCGTACTTCGCCGCCATCTCAATCTCTTTCTTCTTGGCGGCGTCCACACCTACTTTCTTCATATCCGCATAGAAGGCAGGACTCTGCCAGTTCCGACTGTAGACAAAATCAGCTCCTTTGTATCCTTCCTCTAGGCCGTGCACGATTTCGAATCGGCCGCCTGATGCGGCAGCATTGCTTTCGCACCACTTGTACACTTCTGGATCCAAGTCGTAGCCTTCTGGGTACGCCAAGGTCACATCGAGTCCGAGCCGGGTATTAATCAGGATGCTCTCCTGCACTGAGCACCAGGACCGCACCAATGCTCCCTTCCCCCAGACCTGAAGGAGTTTCTTACGCTTGAGATTCTTGCCGCCGTGCATCCTCATTCCCATGACATCAGCCAATCCTTGGCAGGGGTGAAACTTGTCATGCGCCATACTGATGATGGGAACACTGGCCCACTTTGCATATTCGCGGAGGAGTTCGTCACCTTCGCCATAGTGTTCGACCGCGGTCTCAAGAGTTCTGATTCCGATTCCGCAAGCATACCTGCTCATAACATTCGCCGCATCTTGTATGGTCTCACCTGCAGTAGTCTTCGTCTTCAGCCTCATTGATGTAGGTTCCAAGAACTGAGCATGACCACCCAGTTCGGTAGCCGCACATTCAAAGCTTTGACGCGTCCTCACACTTGGATTGTAAAAGAACATGAAGAAGGTCTTGCGATCAAGACAATTCCTCAAAGGATGATCGAAGCGGTTTGCCTTGAACTCGAACGCCAAGGCGAGAGTTCGCTCTAACTCCTCAACGCTCCATTCTTGAGTGCAAATGAGGTCACGTCCGAACAGGCTCTTTGAGCTCGCTTTCCCAGACTTTGCCATCAGAATCACCGCTGAAACAAGAACAACGTCTGGTTTTAAGATGTATCGGAGGTCACGTCACGGCGCTCTTGCGCAGGCGTGCGTGACCCCGATACAGAAAAAGACTAGCGCATGGTTAATGCCATTACTGCTTTCTGGACGTGCAGTCTGTTCTCGGCTTGGTCCCACACGATTGACTGTGGACCATCGATGACTGAATTCGCCACTTCGAAACCTCGGTCGCATGGCAGGCAGTGCATGTAGAGAGCCTTGGATCCTGCAATCTTCATCTTTGCATCATCACAGATCCAGTGCTTGTTCCTATCGAAGACAACCTTTGCCTTGTCAAGCTCAGGCTTGCTGTTGAAAGGCGGAATGTACTGCTTGCATGTCCAAGACTTGGGATACACAACTTGAGCACCCTCAAACGCCTCCTCCATATCATTCATGATTTCGAAGCTGCTGTTGTTCTCCTCAGCGTATGTCTTGCACTGCGTTATGATGTCATCATCGAGTTCCATTCCTTTTGGATGAGCTAGCACGGTGTCCATGCCCATCTTGGTCGCCGCGATAACCGCACTCTGAGGTACCGCCAGCGGCTTGTGAACAGACGGAGAATACGCCCAAGACATTACGAATTTCACACCCTTGTAAGTGCCGAATTTCTCCTTGACCGTCAAGATATCTGCGAGTGCCTGACATGGATGATACATGTCGTCCTCCATATTGATAACGGGAATGCTAGACCAGTGTGCGAAATTCGTGATTATCTCATGTGCTCTCCCGTATATCCAGCCTACCGGATCACCATAACAGCGAATCGATATCCCGTGCCCCATTCGTGCGAGAACCCGGGCTACGTCAGCCACTCGTTCTGTGGAGTATGCCTTCTCGTCACCCTCAAGCGCGGGAGCGTATATCTTGTCAGGGTCTAGGTAGTGCGCATGCCCACCGAGCTGAGTCATTCCGGCTTCGAACGAGTTTCTTGTGCGTAGGCTCTGGTTATAGAAAATCATGAATAGCGTTTTCGAGTCTAGAAGCTTGTGTGGCTCCCCGACTGCGAATTTCCTCTTGAGGTCAGATGCGACCTCCAAGATAGTCTCAACTTCCTCTTTGGTATAATCTCGTAGAGTGATGAAATCTCTACCTCTGAATCCGTCGGTCTTTGTCATATTAGTCCACGACCTTGTGACGTGCGGTCTATATCTTGCTGAAAAAGCTTGTCAACAAAGGGGGATTTCAAGAACCTATGGGTGAGAAAGTAGTTCCGGGTCGTTCTGGGTTAGCTTGACCGGACATCATGAAATCGCTCTAAAGCCTTAAGTGCCAGCTTGCGAACTCTCCTCTATTCTTGCGAGGTAGCGACTGTGGTCTCCAAGAAACTGAGAATCATGACTCCCATCCTTGCAGTGGGGTTGATCGCGGTCTTGGTTGTGGTCATAGCCCCCCTCGCACTCTACCCTAACTGCAATATTGTGGCTCCGTATTATCATAGAGTCTATTCCGCCACCTCGGTCAATGGCTTGAGCTGGACTGTCAATAGTACCGTGATTTTCAATCATGCATCTGTCCCTGGAGCCGTGTATTATTACGGCAAGGTCTATCTCTATTTCATTAATGCTGAGTGTGGTGAGAAACTGAGTGTCGCCATCAGCGATAATCACGGCAACAGCTTTGCAGTATATGATGTAGCGATTTCAGGGTCGAATAGTCCGCGCCCCGTCGATCCGAACCCGATAGTCGATGGCGGACTAATACGGCTCACTTATGTCGGTAACTTGGGAGGAAACCCGGCTAATATTGTGACCAGCCACTCGTTCGATGGAATCAACTTCGTCGAAGATGCGATTCTATTCAGTGAAGCCAACATCACCGATCCGGATCTATTTCAGTACAGCCCAGGTGAGTGGATCCTCTTCGTGGATCTAGGGAGCACTTTGTTAAAAGCCAATGGAACTTCCATATCAATGCCACTTGTGAGAGATACCACCTTTAGTTTCGGGGGCATACTGTGTTCGACACATTACATTAATGGTAAATTACACACGTACTATCTTGGATCTAAAGGGATCTCAGTGGCGGAATACAACAGCAGCGGTTTGACAGTTCTAGCGGAAGATCTGATTACGGGATTTACCGGGTTCATCGGAGATCCCACTGTAGTAGTGTTTGGTCCTGACAATTATCTTATGTATTTCAAGCAAACGGATATCCCACCGTAGTAGTATGGGTGCCAATGTGCCGCAACGTATTCACAACTTCAGTAGTATCAGTAGCGAAACAGTAGGCGACCACGCTAGAAGTGGCCAGTTCTTTGCACGTTCCTAGATTGCACATCCCCCTTCTGCCAAGACTTATCTAGTGGCTTGCGTATCTGCATAGACTAAACTCTCTGCTGCAAGGCGAGAAACGTGAAGAAGATCATCAAGTTCGGCCTTTCGCTCGTGGGACCTATCGTAATGATAGTGATTCTCACGATGCCGATAGGGCCATTGGCTGGCGGCCTCGGGATACTGCAGCCAATCGGTGGGATTTTCGATGTCGGGCGAGCCGTCAACGAACCCACT
>PRDJ01000034.1 GCA_003345555.1 Candidatus Thorarchaeota archaeon | reverse complement strand
CGCGAAGCACCTTTCTCAAAGGCCGCCCTCACTTTGGCGGGTCCTTCAGCATCCATTCTCTTTCGAACAGCGCTCCATAGGCCTAGTGAGTCCTGAGTTAGTACGTTCAACACCATATCAACGAGCGCGTCCAACGATTTGCCTTCGAGAGAGCTCATCGGTTTTCACCTTGCAGCTGTGTCGAGATTGAATCAACGCTGGACCGACCGTACTTGGCAATTAAACGTTGGTCGCGTGTCCCGCCAATATCACGTATGACAGCGCCTGAAGGAAGCTGCTCTCAGAACTGCCGTCAGTCGATGGACAATTCATGCTAGCCTAAGCTTTTTAAAAGGGGCAAGAGTGTTTGGACCACAGGCCCAGATAGGTGAGCGACAGGATGGATTGCCAAATCATCTAGCAGAGTCTTCGTCAAGTCACCGACAGGCGTAGCCAGTATCCTCACCTATGATTTCATGGAGACAGCTTCTGGTTCCTTCGCACCGTTGATACTGAATGAGAGGAGACTACAATGAGTTACCTACCGAAGCGCTACGATCCACAGGCACTCGAATCTGAGGTCCTAGACTTCTGGAAGAAGAATCACATCTACGAGAAGACTGTCGAGTATCGACATTCAGGACCAGCTTGGAACTTTCTCGAGGGCCCTCCAACCACGAATGGGTTCATGCATGTTGGCCACGGAAGAGGACGGGCCATAAAGGACGTCCAGATTCGTTACATGACCATGAAAGGCTACAACGTCTGGAGGCGCGCGGGGTGGGATATGCAAGGCCTGCCCGTTGAACTCGAGGTGGAAAAGAACGAAGGCATAGCCGAAAAGCGTCAAATCGAGTCGACGATAGGTATGGACCTGTTCGTGAAGAAGTGCAAAGAACTGGTCGATTCTTATCTGAAGAGCTGGGTAAAGGACTCCGTTCGGCTGGGACTATGGCTCGACTATCCGAGCGCATACGAGACACGTCGAGATGACTACATAGAGCACGTCTGGTACTTCCTGAAGACTGCGAATGAAAAGGGACTATTGGCCCGCGGTTACAGAGTAAATCCTACGTGTCCTCGGTGTGTGACTGCACTCTCAGCTCATGAAGTATCACAGGGTTACAAGACGAAGGTCGATCCATCAATATACGTCAAGTTCAGGCTAGTAGGGAAAGACAACGAGTTCCTGATCATATGGACAACGACCCCCTTCACACTGGTCTCCAACGAGATGGTTTCTGTTCATCCGGACCACAAGTACGTAAAGGTTCGAGTGCGAGATGAGTACTGGTGGCTGGTCGAGAATCTCATTGAGACTGTCATGCAGAAAGCCGGGGTCAGCTCATACGAGGTCGTGGAGACAGTATTGGGCAGGGAGATGCTGGGGTGGAAGTATGAACATCCTTTCCGGGATGAAATAGAGTGGCATCGACAGCATGACGAGAAGTACATGCATGCTGTTGTCACCGGTACACATGTCACTGTCGAGGAAGGCACCGGCCTCGTGCATACCGCGCCTGGATTCGGGCCAGACGATTTCAACGTGGGCAGGGAATTCGGGGTCCCTGTGTTCTGTCCAGTCACGTCATCAGGTCTCTTCACGGATGAAGTTCCCATGTTCAGCGGCCAGTTAGTATTCGACACAAATCGAATAGTACCAGCAATGCTGAAAGAGAAAGGACTGCTCATACATGAGGAAACTGTGGAACATGAGTATCCCCATTGCTGGCGATGTGATACTCCTCTTGTCTATCTTGCCGATAAGACACAATGGTTCCTGAAAATGGAGACCGTTCGAGAAAGGCTGTTGGAGGAAAACAAGCGGGTGGAATGGACACCCGAGTGGGCGGGCACTGGGCGCTTTGGCGACTGGGTGGCAAGTGCTGACGATTGGTGTGTCTCGCGGTCCAGAATATGGGGTTCTCCTTTGCCTGTTTGGGTCTGTGATAGCTGCAAGGCAGAGACCGTCGTGGGATCTAGGCAGGAGCTGAAACAGCGCGCAATCGAATTCCCCGATGTCTTTGAGATGCATAGACCTTGGGTAGACCGGGTGGTCCTTCGATGCGACAAATGTGGCGGCATGATGCATCGTGAACAGTTCGTAGTCGACTGCTGGCTCGACTCAGGCATGGCCCACACAGCTGGTGTGGACTACCTGAAGAACCGGGATTTGTTTGAGCGTCTCTTCCCGTACGATTTCATAACGGAGGCTGTGGATCAGTCTCGGGGGTGGTTCTATAGCCTCCTGTATACGTCCGTCGTAATGCACGATAATGTGGCCTTCAAAGCTTGTGTTAGCCAAGGCCATGTTCTCGATGAAGACGGCGGCAAGATGAGCAAGTCTAGGGGCAATGTCGTTTGGATGAAAGATGTACTGAAGGCCATAGGAGCTGACCCCTTCAGGCTCTATGTTCTAAGCAAGTCTGCCCCATGGTCAGCTACCAACTACTGTCCGACCGAAATCGAACTTACAAGGAAGAAAATCGATGTCCTCTGGAACATATTTCTCTTTGCAGAGACTTACATGGACCTCGACAAGTACAGGTTCGATATAGGGAGATTCGAGAGAAAGGTCAAGAGTTCTGGATTGGAGGATCGATGGCTAGTATCGCGACTCCAGTATGTGTTGAAGGAATTTCATTCCAACATGAAGCAGTACTTCTATCATCAGGCTGCAAGGGTACTCCTAGATTTCATAACCGAGGACTTCAGCAGAGTATACTTGCCACTCGTAAAGAAGAGAGTGTGGCTGGAGAGCGAAGACCCAAAGAAGCTCATGGCATACGACGTGATGTTCTATACCCTCTTTACCGTAATGAGATGCCTGAATGTCTTTACCCCCTTCCTCACTGAGAAGCTGCATACATGCTTTTTCGTGCGTTTCTCTGACAAGCTTCCCGAATCAGTCAATCTGACAGACATGCCAGAGCCTGACGAAGACCTGACCGACCCTGAGATGGAGGAAGCCTTCCACGTCCTTGAAGAGCTGAGGAGCGCTTCATCCTATGCAAGGAACAAGAAGAGTGTCAAACTGCGGCACCCAGTAAGCAAGGTAATCCTAATACCTTCCTCACCGGATACAGCAAGGCGCGCCGAGAATCTCAAGTCACTCTTGGAGGAAGATCTCAATACGCGTGAGTTTCTTGTTCTGAAGTCTGACGTAGTGCCTGATTTCGTCCGTCTTGTGGCGAAGCCGAACTTCAAGTCTTTGGGACCGAAATACAGAGATGGAATGAAGAAGATCCTTGCCGCCCTCGAGGAATCGGACACGTCGAAGCTGAGAACTGAACTCCAGAAAGGCAAAGCAGTTGTCACCTTGGGCAGTGAAAAGTTTGTGCTCGAACCTGAAGATATTGAGTTTGAGGAAAGCCTTCCGGACGATCTGAGCTATGCTGAGAGCAAGGTGGGCAAGGTCTATGTGGACGTGACTCGAACCAGAGAACTGGAGGCCGAAGGGCTGGTCAGAGACGTGATCAGGCGTGTTCAGGTCATGAGAAAGGAGCTCGACCTCAACGTGGAACAGAGAATAAGCCTAGTGCTTCAGTTCTCAGACAGCGAATCGGTGGAGCTTGCGAGGATGTTCTCGGACCACTTGGCTGCAGAGACCAGGGCGAGCAAGACTCAACTCGTCGGTCCCGAGTCAAAGACGGCTTGGAAGTCTTTCCAGCATGTAAAGGAGTGGGAGATTGAAGACCTCAGAGTCAAGGTCGGGATGAGCCCGGTACAGACCGTCCCGAGACCGGCTTCTCGCGCGAAAGCACCTCAAGCAAGGTCTGGTAGAAAGCCGCGTTCTCCTCGATCGAAGTGAGAGACACCCACTCGTTTGCCCCATGCACATTATCACCCCGGGGACCGAAATCGAAGAGGCCCTCTCTCGCATCAGAGAAGTACCGGGAATCTGATGCGCCGTACCCCTCTCCGATTGTGTACTTGATGCCTTCCTTTTCGAGTGCCCATGTGGCAGCACGAATCAGTTTTGAGTCGACCTTCGCTTCAACGAAACCTTTGCCAGCTGCCACTTCAAGTGCGAAGATATCGACCTTACCCTTCAGTGAGGACTCGAAAGCGGCCCGCACAGATTCTTTATCATTGGTCATCGCTCTCACGTCACAGTATAGGGTCCACAGATTGCTTTCTAGGGAGAGCAAGTTTGGAGAGACGAAGGTTCCCAAATCAGAATACCTCGTAGGAAACTGAGCATTCGACATCGGTAGCAGGGCCTTGAATAGACCCGTCAACGCCTTATCATATTCAACCTCATCAGCAGATGGAGCAGGTCGCACTATCTCCAGCTCCACCCAATCGGGAATCACGTTCGTCTTCAGGAATGCTCCTCGGATGCCACGGACAACGACCTGTGGGTTGAGATCGAGGTACTTGGAAGCAGCCAGCATCGAATGACGATCAACACCGGGTCGAAAGTATGCTGAATGACGCGTCTCGGTCTCGAACGTGTCTGTAACAAACCGAACCTTCTCGATCTGCCCCCTTGTTCGAGCCAGCGTCTGTTTGACCTTGATGGTAGTTGGCAGGACATTGCGCCGACGATGTATCACCTTTTGCCCATTGCCATCAGCCACAACCACGTAGTCAGGAAACAGTCCGTTTTTTATCAAATATCCTCTAAGGTAGCCAGCGCCGTTCTCTCCTCCCAGTTCCTCATCCCCAGTAGCTGCAATCATCACCGTACAAGGAGGCTCGAACATGCTGAGCTTCTCAGCCAAGAGGAGCAACGACACAATGTTCCCCTTGTCGTCGCACGATCCCCGTCCGTATGCTTTTTCGCCCTGCACATTAAGCACAAAGGGGTTCGTTTTCCACCCCTCGCCAACTGGAACGACATCGAAGTGTGCTAAGAAAAGTACCTTGAAGGCGCCGTATCCCCTGCGACTGAAGGTGGTCAGTACTCCGTTCGAGACCAGAATCTCCGATGTGAAACCCAAGGTCTCGAGCTTCTCTTTGATGTATTGCGGACACTGCGGTGAAGTCTGCTTGCCGGCCTTGGCATCACTGACAGTGTCCATCGAGACTAGGCGTTCGAGCTCAGGACATGCATCCATCGCTATCCCGTCTGAATCCAGCTGAATGTAGGTCAAAAAGCTATCCGATGATTGCTCGAGCACTTCAAGCAAAAGAAATAGCAGACGGCATTCTCTTGGCAGTCAAGAAAGAGGCAATGAGCGACGCTCTTCCGAGCGTCACTCAGTCCATGCGTTCTATGTTCTCTTGTAGACAAACCTAGCCCACGAGGCAGTATTGGGCATCTCGGCGGGCATCTTCTTTCGCTTACGTATGTCCAAGATTTTCTCTTGCTGCATGCTTGCAGGCAACGGATCGAACCCCTTGAACTCGTAACCAAAGAAGCTCCTACCCGAGGTCGCTCCTCTGAACTCGTCCGCGATACCGATTGTCTCAGCAGTCGGGAGCATACCCTTCACAGTGACTGTGTCCTCCTCTGACTCTATGGTCACTATTTGTCCTCTGTGGCCTGTCAGAACCTTGATGACAGCACCCTGAGTATCCGTTGGAGTCTTTATGTCAACATTAAGGACCGGCTCATACAGAGAAGGACTGGCAGTCAAGAAGCTCATGTTGAGAGCAGCAGCTGTCATCGTTGTGATTTCAGTGAACCCAGTGTGAGCAGGATCATTGTGAACAGTCGCATCCGTCACGACAGCCTTGATCCCCATTACCGGCTCGTGTGCGAGGGGGCCGGAATCAACAAAGTCCCTGAAAGTGGTTTGCACGTAAGGGAGTATTCTCTCGAACCTTTGCACACCAGACATGGCGTCAACAAGCAGGCAAGACTCATAGATGTCAAGAATCTTCTTTGCTTCCTTTGAGTCCCAATGTGCCTCCTCACGCAGAATCGGGCCTACCTCTTGAGGCTTCATGTCTGAGAATATCTTCTTCTTCCGGAAGAGGTCGAGGGTCATCTCGTCAAGAGGCTCGACATATACCCTCAGTCTGTTGTGGCCGTTGGGAGACTTCGTGTGAAACTCACCGCCGCGACTTGATATCTTCTCACGGTAGACTATTACTGGGTCCGATATCTTGATTTTGACCTGCTCGTCAATCCTTTCCGTAAGAATCTCAATCTGTAGTGGGTCGATTCCATCCAGCCGATACTCTCCGGATTCCTTGTCGCGGTGGAACCGGGCTGTTGGGTCAGCCATAATCCACTTGGAGACGACGTCGTCGAGCTTCGCTATGTCCTGAGGGTCAACAGGCTTGATACTCCGGCTCACAACTGGTTCGCTCGCATACTGGATAGCCTCGAATGGCTTCATATCTGAGCCAGCCTCAACAAACGATTCGCCAGCGGGGCAAATGAAACCGAAGACCGAGAACAGATTCCCAGCAGGCACCTCATCGATGTCAAGCATATCCGTGATCTCTTGCACGCCAAGACGTTTCACAGTTGCCTTCTCTCTCCTGTTTACCAAGAAAATCTCGTCGCCTGCCTTGAGTGTGCCTGAGAAAACACGCCCAATCAGAGTTGGCCTCTTGCTCTTCGGGTCAACGTAAATCTTGGTTATCATGCCCAAGACAGGACCCTTCGGGTCGCAGCTCAGAAGTGCCTTGCCCTGTACGCTGTCAAGGTCGCCTTTCCAAATCCGGGGAATCTTGTATTTCTGTGCGTCCTTCGGGTTAGGCAAATGATGGACAATCATCTCAAGAAGGGCTTCATCAAGAGGCAGGTTCTGCCTAAGCCAGTCTGCCTGACCTTGCTGATACTTCTCGAAGACCACTATGGGCTTTATCCCCTTCTTATCTAGGGTTTTCATAGTGAATGCCCAACCGGTCTTCGCACTTCCCACTGCTACACTACCTTCTTGAAAGCTGACCTTCCAAGTTTTGAGGAATTCTGGCGGAGCAACCTTTGCAATGAGGTCGTTCACCTTCTTGATGATTGCATCAATACGCTCGTAGACCTTGGCAGGGGGCAACTTCAGTTCATTGATAAGACGGTCAACCTTATTCACGAACAGCACGGGCTTGCATCCTTCGCCGCCGACCGAAAGCCGTATGTTGGTTTCAGTCTGAGTACGAACGCCTTCCAAGGCATCAACGAGGATCACGACTCCGTCGCTTGCCCTGAGCGCACGTGATACTTCGCCAGTGAATGACAGGTGACCTGGCGTATCAGAAAGCTGGATCAAGTATTCCTCTCCGTCAACTTCGCATTCGAGTAGAACTACTGAGGTGAAGATTGTGATTCCTCGTTGCTGCTCTTCCCAGTCGCTGTCGGTCATGAGCACCTGTCCCGCAGCTGCATCACTCATCAGACCGGCATGGCGTAGCAGGTAGTCGCTCGTTGTTGTCTTGCCGTGATCAACGTGTGCGCTAATCGATATGATCCTCTTATGCGCGTAATCGTCAGACTTTATCAGTGCCCTGATTGCGTCCGGGTCTTTTATTTTGACCATTCTACTCACTCTCTGAATACGATAATTCCGAAATCAGACAATCGGTGTAAGAGAACTCGGCCCAGTCGCCGATACCCTCGTCACTGACTTTGGCCCCCACCCCATTTTGCTCATAAAAGCCTATCGTCCTGTGATTTCACCGGGTGGCGATAGCTACCAGTCTATCCGACTTGACTGTGTATGGCATCCGAGGAAGCTTGTTCTGGCCATAAAGCTCCACCTTCGTGAAGCCTACTTGCTCGAGCAATGATCGTATCTCAGGTGCAGTGTACATCCGGATATCGCTGTTTGCCAAAGCATCCTGAGATGCGAGGACGACAACCCCTCTCTCTACATCAATGAATGTTGGAGATCGACCCCTGAGAACGCCCGCAGGTGCATCGAAGACATGAGGCTCACTCAGCAAATAGCCACCTTCAATCTTTGTCCAAGTTCTCTGGAACACGGGCAGGTTGTACGGATTCATGAGGTCCAGCAGTAGAGAGCCACCATCGACAAGCGCTTCGTGAGACTCCCTCAAGACGCGCTTGTTTTCCTCGTGATTGAAGAAACCAAAACTGTGGCTGAGCATAACCGCAGCATCGAAACGCTGATTGTAGCTCATATCGCGCATGTCGCCCTGATAGAAGTTGACTGCGACTGCCTCTTGTCTTGCGCGTTCTTGGGCGACCGTCACAAGGCTCCTTGCTAGATCGAAACCGGTCACAGTTATTCCGCGCTTGGCGAATTCAATGCTCTGGTCGCCTGCTCCTGAGGCGATATCAAGAAGCTTGCTACCTGAATGAAGGTGCAAGACCTCGATACAGAAATCTGCAACCATCTTGTCGTATTGCTCAATACCCTGTAGCGTGTTTCTGTATCTTACGCGCAGTACCTCGGCCCAGAAGTCATCCCAGCCGCGCTCAATCTGTTCCATTAATCGCTCAACCAGCTGACCGCTTCAGGTGGAAATGATATGAACATTATCATGGATTCAGTATGGCGTCAGTCGCCAAGCCCTTCAGAGTGAACTGAAATCGCCGCACTCTCTGTAGACAAAGATGACTCATACAGCAGCTCGTGATAGACTTGACGACAAAAAGATGGAGGGACCCGCCCCCTGTTAATCTCCGCCGGGAGGGACGCAGAATAACACAACAGGACGCTCGCATAGAAGAACCATGCAGCTGCGGGTCTGAATCTCCGATTATTCAATCACATAAGTGCCTATAAATGTATAGTTCCTAGATGAAACGCGCCAGCTCTGCCAAAAATGAAAGTCGCTTTCGTTTTTTGGGATGACTGCGGTTTTGGTCATAAGAGCGTCGTTTTGAGTCTGCTTGCTGTCTGATCACGGTTGTGTTGTTCTTGAACCGACGACCTGAAGATTCAAGGAACGCTCTCTGGGAAGAAATGGGATGGTAGCCCCGCGAGGAAGTCCGAGTTGCGGACGAATCCTGCAGCTTTTCGAACCTCGGTCAAGAGCTCCAGAGGCTCCTATGCTGGACCACTACACCACGGGGCTAGTTTCCAAAAAGGGGCGAGCACCCCTTTACGGGGTCCAGTTCGGGGGCTCGTTGACCTGCTTTAATTACCTTTTCGGTCGTGCCCGCCGAAAATCAGAACATGCTCCCTCGGATTTAAGGCAGCTCTCACTTTCCAGATGGTTAATTAGGTCTGATTGAGACGAGAGTATCCCGACCGACATATGCCATACTGGCTAGAACTCACACACAAGCAGTTCATCAAGGCTTGCCACGAGACCGAGGTAGCGCTCATGGTTGTGGGTGCGCTTGAAGCGCACGGAGATCATCTTCCTCTCGGCTCTGACACGATTCTTCCGAACTATCTCGCAGACATTGTTGCTAATAGAACGAAGGCGCTCGTACTGCCGCCAATCCCGTTCGGAGAAAGTTGGACCTTTGAGGAGTTCGAGGGCACAGTCTGTGTGACTCCTGCCGCTCTGCTCAACTACTACAGTGATGTAATGGAGGGGGTCTTCAAGCATGGTTTCAGATACATTGTTGCACTCAACGGTCATGGCGGTAACTCTTCTCTGCTCCAACTCGCGGCAAGGAAATCCACAACGGGGGGTGAACGTGCTGTCATAGTAGTGAACTGGTGGATAGACCTCGGGAAGGAAATCAGACAGAAGCTCTTGGAATCTCCTGAAGGCCACGCCGCCGAGGATGAGACTTCGGAAATGATGTGCGTGCGGCCTGACCTGGTGGACACGTCATCCTACAAGAGTTCTGAAGTGAAAACCAAGTATGCCGTCGTGTCTGCCAGATACCGAGGAGAGCTCTTTCCTTCGGCCGTCCGCGGGGACCCGACGAAAGCAACGCGCGAGAAGGGAAGCCGATTCATGGAAGAAGCCGCAAGAGAACTGCTCGAACTCATAGCCCAGCTTGAGAAGGGGGAACTCCCACTGACGAAGGGATAGGTGGGGACCTGACAGATTCATATTCCAACCTTGAAAATGAGCGCATCTCTCAGGATTCTCTGAAACATTCTCAACAGATTTGTGCCCACCGTGGCTACAGTCCCAAAAACGGGGTAGCCTTCAAGTCCCATCATTGAGATCATGTAGTCGACAGGCAGAGCATTCGCCACATCTCTCTTGTTGAGTGACACGACTATCGGGAGAGTAGCCATTCTGTCTGTACCCAAAGCCATCCGAAGCTCGCCGATAGATGCCAGATTCTCGTTCATCTGTTCCGGTGTACTGTCAGCCATGAAGATGAGTCCGTCCGAGTCTCGTAGAACGGAGATGCGGTTGCTTGCATGGCGTCTCTGACCGGCGACAGTGAAAACATCAAACACGATTTTCTCGCTTGCAGAAACGGGGACAAAGTCGAAGAACGTTGTCCGCCCCAGCTCATCCCCGATTTCAATGATCTTGCCCTTTGAGAGAGATCTGACATTCGCAAACAGCCAACGGAGTGCCGTAGTCTTCCCCGACAGAGAAGGACCATAGAAGACTATCTTGATGTGGATTCTCCCTTTCTCATCACGCTTCAAGACCTTGCCGGGCACGATCTCAGCAGGGTCTTGGGGCCGGATATCCGCGGCCCTAGCCAGATTCATCGTAGTGGTGGGATCGAACATGAAACCCTCGCTCGACGCCACCAATGTGCCCATCGGTGCTGGAGGCTTGTGCTCCTTCGCTGATGAAGACTTCACAGGCTTGCTCGGCACACCAGCTGCAGGCTCTTTGGCAGGAACCGATGGTGTTGGGGCTGCATCTCCGGCGTAAGGAGGCCGTTTGTCCTTGTGCCTCCTTAGGCGCGCCGCTAGCCTGTGAAATACCGACAAGCCGCTCTCCGATTCCTAGCCGGTGTAGGCAACCCTTAAACTTTGGGGGGATTGCTTGTTCCAGTGAGCTTTATCTGAAGCTGCCACGCTACTCCGATTCAATGCCCGATAACATCGACTCTGCTTTCGTAGCCATGTACTTTCCCACGCTCGCAGAAATGACGTATCTAAACAATGCCTCGACGGGTATTCCGCCTTCTATAACGATACGGGCAATGAAGGAATACCTTGATGGCATAGCCCATGCCAACGATGATTTCGAGCGGATTATGGAGATCCTCAGAACAGCCCGAGGTTCACTGTCGAAACTGCTGGGAGGAACTGATGCACAGTATGGCCTAGTACCAAGTACTTCGGAAGGAATCAACGCATTTGCGCACGGGGTCCAATATCCTCAAGGTTCGAACATCGTCATATGCGACTTGGAATTCCCTGCAAACTACGTTCCTTGGCAGAATGCTGCCAGAATATACGGCGCAGAACTTCGAGTCGTGAAATCGCAAGGCGGCGCCGTCCCCATTGAGAGCTTCAAGGAGAGAATCGATGACAATACGAGAGTTGTCGCCGTCAGTCAGGTTCAGTTCGCTTCTGGATTCAGAACACAGCTCAAAGAGCTGGCTCGTGTCGTGCACGACTCAGGCGGCTACCTCTTTGCAGACATCATCCAAGCGGCGGGATGCATCAGTATTGACCTAGAAAAGGAGGAGGTTGACTTCGCAGCTGCTCAAGCAGCCAAATGGTTGCTTGGCCCTGTGGGCGCCGGATTTGTCTATGTCAGGAAGAGCGTTATTGATGAGATAAGACCGAGATTCCTAGGCTGGTTTGGAGTCGAGAACATGGACGACTTCAGCTATTCCGAGAAAGCGCCCTTGGCAACGGCGAGCAAGTTCGAAGTGGGCTCAGCTGCAATCTTATCCTATGTTGGAATGAATGAATCACTGAAGGTTCTACTGAAACTGCCTGCGAGCGCTAGGGAGAGAGCCGCATTAGACAACGCAGCCTATCTCCGAAAGAGACTTTCTGAAATCGGCATAGGCTACTATGAGTTTGGACCCAAGAACAACTCCGCAATCGTCTCATGCGCTCCTCGAGACGTGGACAAACTACAGGCAATGCTCTTGAAGAGCAAGATTCACTGCTCTGTACGAAACGGCAGACTCCGAGTGTCACCCCACTTCTACAACACGCATGAGGAAATCGATAGGCTCGTCAAGTGCCTAAGGTGAACAGATTTGTTCCAGAGAATAGTGGGTCCGGTCCACTTTCTTGAGAGCACATCATTCGATAGCAACATCATATACATCGATGGCGGGGCGCGCAATGTTCTCGTCGATACAGGAACAGGCCTCAACGCACAGAGGCTAGATCAGGACTTGAGGAGACTGGGGACCAAGGCGGAGAAAATCACTGATGTCGTTCTTACACATAGCCATATCGACCATATGGGAGGCTTGTTTCCGATTCTGGCTTCAGCCTCGCCAAGAGTTTATCTGCACAGAGAAGAAGCAGACCGAATCAACTCTGGAGACACAGAAGTCACTCTAGCCGACTCAGTCGGAGCGGAATTACCTCCGATAAGGATCGATAACCCCTTGGAAGAGGGACAGATTTTGGATTTCGGAGACGTGAGCCTGCAGGTGTATCACACACCGGGTCATTCAATTGGCAGTATCTGTTTGTACATCGAAGATCTTAGCCTAATAATCACAGGCGACACCATGTTTGCTGAGGGCAGCTTCGGGCGAGTGGATCTCCCGACGGGAGACTCTTCCAAGTTGGTCCACTCACTCAGAAGGATTTCCGAGATTGATTTTGACATTGCTCTGCCCGGGCACATGCAGGCGATAACCGAAGATGCAAAAGACTCTGCTCGATTATCGTTCGAGATGGCGCGCACCTTGTTCAGGAGCTAGTTGTTGCCTCAGTGACTTCATCGAAGCTTGTACTCTCTGCGGCGCCACGGGATCCCGTGCTTCTCAGATACTGCAACTCCAGAGCCTTCACCAAGGCGCATACTGCCTCGCTTGCAGGCGTCTCGATGCCAAGCTCATGAGCTAGGCGAATGACTTCTCCTGTGATTGAATCAATCTCAGTCTTCTTCCTTGCGCGAATATCTTGAAGCATGGAATTGACATTTGCTCCGGTGGCCTTTGCAGTACCCAGTGTATAGCGGACAGGGTCGTCGGTAGTCAGCTTCACGCCCAATCCATCGGCGACTTTGGCTGCCTCCTTAACCAAACGAAGGACAAGCCCTCTCAGAGCCTTGTTGCTGTAGACCTCACCGTTTGTCAGGCCTGTCAAGGCGCCAACGGGATTCACGCCACAATTGACTATCGTTTTTGTCCACACAACTCCGTCTATGTTGTCACTTGTCTTGACTTCGAAGCCTGCATGCCTGAGCAGTTCTGCGACCTGCTCAACAGCATCCACGTTCTCCACATGATGAGAGCCAATCTCAGTTAGGCCCTGTCCAGTGACTGTGATTTCTCCCGGACGAGTTACAAGAGCACCCATGCAAGTCGTGGCTCTTAGTACTCGAGTTGTAGACAGAGCGTTCTCTACTTCCTTCTCAGTGCCCAAGCCATTTTGGAGAACGACAATGTAGGCACCACTGTCAGCTAGATGGCGGACTCGAGAAGCCGCGGTCAGCGTATCATAGGTCTTGGTAGTTATGAACACAAAGTCGGCCTGAGTAATCTGCCGAGGATCATCAATGGCCTTCAAGCGAACAGCGCGGTCCCCTAGCACACCTTTGAACTTCAGACCGCCGCGGCGTATTGCCTCAACATGTGGTCTGCGTCCCACAAGAATGACTTCCGATCCGCCAGCAAGACCAAGCATGCCACCATAGAGACTCCCAATTGCACCTGCGCCCATTATAACTATCTTCATCGTGTGATTCCTCCTTCTTGGGCCACCGAACGTGCTGCCTCCCAATCATGAGCTTCTGACTCAAGATGGCTCATCATCATATGAACACAGTTGCTCAGGTTGGTTCTGTTGTCGAAACTGGAGGCTATTGACTTTAGCTCTTCTTTTGATATGTCCTTCATTTCCTGAGCATACTCAATCATCAGTGGCACAATGCGTACGATATTATCGACAACAGTAATGCTCGCGTGTCTTGCAGTTCGACTCAGGGGGTTGAGATCTATAGCCACAACGAGCTTCCCCAATGCCCTCAGGGCTTCTGTTCGATCACCATCCTCAAGGGGAACGAGCACTACATCGGCCACCGCTATTCCTTCAGAGTCAACCTTCCTCCGGTTACTGCTTAGCTCCGGTATCGTTGAAGATGGGCGGTCGTGAGTTCCCAAGATTCTCTTGGCGCCGGCCTTCTTCAGGGCCCTGGAAATGGCATCCTCTCGTTCTCGAGTATAATAGAACAGATTGATCTCGAGAGGAGCACCAAGAACCTCGGAAAGAACTGTCAACTCTTTGGCGGCAAGGGCACACGAATTTCCATTGACACTGATTACTGGATGATTTGCAGCTAGAAGAGCGGCAACTGCCGCCCGGGCTGATTCTCGTGCCTGATCAGTGGTCTTTTCCCCAATCAGATAATCGAATGCTTCGCCCCTACCATGGGCAAGAAGACCAGCCATAGCTACGATGTGTTTCTCGTGGCCTTCTATCACTCGTTCCCTGATTTCGAGTGAGACTCTACGTGGATGGTCCAGTGGAACTGCTGTCTTCTTCATCGGATGAGACGACCCCCTTTCGCGGCCACAGTGGTGACCATGATTTCGTAAGCATCCCATCCCTGCATGAGAATTTCAGTCGCAACCGATGTGCTCTCCTTGTCGCAGAAGCAGAACACCGAGTCTCCCAGCATGACCATGCCTGACTGGTTTAGTCCATTCGAGTCAAGGCGATTCAGTGCTGACCTGACTCGCTCTGTTGCGAGACCGGTTGCTTCCGCAAAATGACGTGAACAATCAATGAATCTCGAAATGGATGGGCTCGCCTTCATTTCTTCAATTAGATTGCCAGCCACGCGATTAATCCTTTCGCGCCATGTGACATCTACTAGCGCCGCTCTTTTCGCTTTGAGTCCGTGACCGCCAGCAAGTACAACTTGTATTGACTTATCGTAAGGTACACGGATAATCCTGCCAATGCCCGGTGCACCGGGCAGCACTCGAATTTCAACCCCACCCTCAAACTGACCTATTACATCACCCAGTCCCGTGTGATTGACTACCTCGGCAGAATGAGCAAAACCTGCAGCCTGAGTGGGGGTCATGTCGGGGTCAAGTGTCATTCCAAGTGAGAACGCGGCACCTAGCGCACCTGCGCCAGATGCACCAAAGCCAACACCGATTGGAAGATTGGATTGGTGCTGGACATGTACCGAGAATGCGCCCCCATATTGTTCTACCATTGTTCTCACGACCGTGGTCGTTACCGGAGCGTCGATACGCGCCCCATTGTATTCAACATCTATTCGCAATGAATCGCTTTCTTGAATCCCAACACTCGTCGTGGTGCCCAGCGACACAGAGAAGCCCGCACCCGTAGACCCACAGTGAAGAGTGTCCGGCGCGCTATCATGAATCCTGAACAGCCCTGTTATGTGGCCTGGAACAAATGCTCTGACGGCCGTCGCCTTTGGCATCGGAGCACGCTTCACGGGTTTGGAAGGAGAAGGCTCTGTATAAGTGTATACTATACACAAAAGAACTCATACATATTGTATATGTTTATCGTTGGAACGATGGAGGACTCGACTCTTGTAGCACACTCTAGGGCCTCTCAAGAGGAACCAGACTCGTGTACTGTTTTATGCGTGGATCCCCTGTCCGACGAGCAGGATAGGCCCAGCGTGCATCAATGTCGCGTCCTGAAAGGTCGTAGACATTAAACGAGCCCGAAGACCATGTGAGAGGACTGAACCCAAGCAGAAGCGTTTGGGTTCTCCAACTCGTAACTACTAGATGCCTGTTCATTCCCGCGGTCGGAACGACCAAGAAGGCATTGGATAGTTCCATTAATAGTGCAGTGCTGATCCTATAGAAGAAACTGTAGGTCTTGCGGTGCTCTTCCGTTCCCTGATCCCTCAGGTCGTTAAGGTAGCGCATTATTGTGTCATCGTGAACGACCGGATCCATAACATCTGACAAATCCTCAACGTCCACGACAACCGCAGTCTCGAAATAGTAGGCCAAAGGAAATTCAGCAATGTGAAAGATGACGAACTTGTTCTTTGTTATAATATGATAGAGATGCTGAAAGATTGCCTGCTTCGAGTAGAGCATGCTAGCATCCATTTTTGCAGGGTCAAAATTACTTGCCTCGTCCGAAACCACTAGCCTGAACATATCATCAAGCATGTCGCCATCGTAACCCATGTGCACAACGTAATAGGGCAGCTTGCCCGATTCATCATCCCATCGACCGCTCGTCTTCATGTACTCGTTGAAGTCTCGCTGGAAAGTATCGATCTCGTTGTCGCTGTCCAGAATGAACATTGATTGCGTCAGCGTCCCCAGTGATGAGACCGTTCGGTCATAAGCCTGAAAACGGGCCCTCTTCTCAGCTGGCAGTCTCCCGTAAATCACATCTCGGTCTTGAGAGGAGTCCGCCAAGTACATCGCACCGCCATTGAGTTCTAGAGGGAATATGCAAGCTCCACAATGCAACCTATAGTGTTCCTGCGCGAGGGTCCAAGCGTGCTCTCTGCGTCTGGACTAACACATGGGAGACACACTGTTGGCGGGCAACTTTGTCCCAAATGGCTCATATATTCTTTGCTCAAACGGTGCTTAGCACGCGTGATTTCGAGGCGTCGTTGCCTACGTTCAGTTTATGAGCAAATGGAGAATGAGTTTTCACAGGAAGCGGTCGAATGGAACATACATCCAAGCTCATCAGGGGCACACTGAGTAGGCTGCTAGAAGGGCGCAGAATCGCCCTTTGTGTTACCGGTAGCGTTGCTGCTGTTGAATGTGTGGCTCTTGCGAGGCGCCTGATGAGGCACGGAGCAGACATCTATTGTATCATGAGCCCCATGGCCCAGAAGATTCTCCATCCATATCTGCTTGAATGGGCGACTGGCAATTCCGTCGTGACAGAATTGACGGGACAGATAGAG
This sequence comes from Candidatus Thorarchaeota archaeon, assembly GCA_003345555.1. Taxonomy (GTDB): domain Archaea; phylum Asgardarchaeota; class Thorarchaeia; order Thorarchaeales; family Thorarchaeaceae; genus OWC5. Next base: position 4,096 of record PRDJ01000034.1, on the reverse strand, counting down.
CATGTTGGCTTGGCCGGCAAACACGAAGGTCATGTTGACTTGGTCTTGGTTGCCCCTGCGACTGCAAACACTATTGGCAAGATTGCTAACGGGATCGATGACACGCCAGTCACTACTACGGTTTCTTCTGCGATAGGCGCCCATATACCGGTCCTTGTCGTGCCAGCAATGCATGAGTCCATGTATGACCATCCCGCCGTTAGGGCTAACGTCGACAAACTGCAGCAAATGGGAGTCGGCGTGGTCGCTCCAAGGCTGGAAGAGGATAAGGCAAAGATACCCGAAGTTGATGAGATTGTAGACCATGTACTTGCAATGCTCGGTCCCGGCGACTTGCGTGGCAAACGGTTTGTCGTCACGGCAGGGCCGACGCGAGGTTGGATTGACAGAGTTAGATACATGACAAACCCCTCCACGGGCAAGATGGGTATTGAAATAGCCCGTGAAATCACAGGCAGAGGAGGAAGCGTCACGCTTGTTATTGGACCGACAAGTCAGCCTGTTCCTCATGATGCCGAGGTGAAGCACATAGAGACCTCTGAGGAAATGCTGCAGGCAGTTCTTGATGCGTTGGCGGCCTACAAAGCGACCGCGTTTATTTCGGCAGCTGCAGTACTCGATTTTGCCCCGGCCAAACGTGAAGACAGAAAGAGACCATCCGGAGAGCCTTACGCTATCCAGCTGGTAACTACCCCGAAGATAATAGAAGAGGTTCGGAAACGGCACAAGGACCTCTTCATCGTTGGGTTCAAAGTCGAATCAGGAGTCACTGATGAGGAGCTCGATGCGCGGGCCAGAACAAGAGTAGACAGCGGCATATGCAATCTAGTCATTGGAAATGACGAACGTAGAAAAGGGGCGGCGTTTGGGGCAGACACGAACGAGGTGCTGATAGTCGGACCGAAGGGCTTCACCAAGAAGATACCTCTTGCGACCAAGAGAGAGGTCGCCCGAGCGATAGTCGATGAGATTGTGCGCAGGATTTAGCGAAGAACTCAGTACTCTTATGGCGGAAAAGACACTCTCTGTCCTACTATAGAATCTCAATCAGCTTTTCTGCCATGCGTCTCATGTCGACAAAGATTAGACCCAGCTGTGCATCAGCTTTCGCAAGCACCAGAAGGAGGGCACTGTCACCCACAGAGGTCATTAGAGTGTAGCCCCGGTCTCCCTTGACATAGATCTCGGTTAGCTGCCCCCGGTCAAGCTCTGCTGTGGCTTTCTCCCCCAACGACAGTAGTGCTGCGCTTATGGCAGCTACTCTTTCCTGTTCGCTTTCAGGAAGCGCAGAAGAAATCATGAGACCATCGAGCGAAACTAGCGCGGCTCCCTCCACTCCGGGCACGGTCTCGAAATCCCTGATGGTCTTGTTAATCTTGTCAACCCGACTGGACATCGCTAGTTCTTCAGCTCCTCGGAATACCCGTCTGTCTCGTTACAGGTCTTAAAACCTTAGTGATACATAAATCGCACATGGTCATCACAATCTGCTGACTAAACCCCAAAGAACTCGGAGGGATTTACCTTCTCATCTTCCTTCTTCCGTTGTTCCTTCTCTCTTCTTTCCTGCTCGCGATTCTGACTTGGATGACTCTTGTGCTTACCGGGAAGCAGCTTTTCGCCTCGTCGGTGCCTAATGTATAGCAATCCTCCAATGGCAGCAGCCGTTATGGCCCCGACAATACCGATTGCAAGCCAAGGCGAAGGACGAATATACATGTAACGAAGCAAGAGCCGGGACATAGTATCAAGGCCCGGCTTAATAGCTTCAATCCTAAGGTCATAATAGCCAGACCTGTTTCCGGTCCACTGTTCAGTCAGAGTCACCACATAAGTTCCATAACCTGAGTCTTGTGCTTGTACTTCCGAGGAGTTCAGCCAGACCCGAACAGTCGCGTTCTCGACATCTCTGCCGATGAGGTCGGTAATGTGCAATGTGATTATGACGCGGTCACCAGCCCAAATCACGTATTCGTTCATTGTTGTGCTACCGAGGTACAACGAGGGCTTGTCGTACCACAACGCAGCGTTTTCGATCGTTGCATTCCGGTCAACTCCTGCAGGATACGTCGTTGTAAGAGCCAGTTTCCCGTCGCCCAGCACCCCTGCGACTATCACGGGATGCGCACCATCCGTGGCGATTACGGATAGGTTGGCAGAGAAGGAACTGAAGTAACCTTGATACCCAGTGGAGCTGCCCACGACATTAGGCAGAGACACTAGCGGGTGGGTGGTGTCAGTTATGGCTATGGGAGACCCGGTAGCACCGTCTTGGACGACCACAGACCAAGGCATCCAAGTCGTGTTTCCTGAGACACCAAACAGCACAAGAGTACCGCCGCTGCGGACATACTCATCAAGCTGATTGACACTTGCAGACATATTGTTTGCGAGCACACCTAGCGAGCCGGGTTCTAGAAGAACAGCGCGTCTCAGGGGCAGCAACGAGAGAAATGCACTATAGTTGAGGACCTCATAGTAATTATTGTCTATGCCGAGCTCGTTGAGTGAATCAGGCAGATAACCAGAGGATCCGATCGCCGCCACCGCGGGCACGCCTCGACCAGGCAAATGACTGCCGAATGAACTGTTCGTCGGGTCGATTGCTGGAACATGAGGATTGGTCGCAGTGTTGTATAGCCTAATCTCGGGGTCACCGAACAGAATCTGTTGATTGGCGTAGTCAGCGGGATCAAAAGGAAGCGGATTCGTGTAGTCCCACGACACAGCCCGCAATGCCTGGGCAAGGGAACTACCAGTCGTGTTGCCTTCAACTAGAGCCTTGGTAATCAAGACCGACAGCAGACCCGCGGACTGGAAATAGACCGTTCTTGGAGAAGCCATGACCGCTACTGCACCGTGCTTCATCAGCATCTCAGGAAGCCCGGTGCCTCCAAGTAGGCACGCAGTGAGGATCACAATCGGGGAACCTATGTTGGTTATAGCGGCTTCAAGGTCAAGCGCCGATTTGGCAACATGATGCAGCATCTCTTGCTGGAAAGCGACCGGGTTCACAATCTGATCGTGATTTGCGTCTCGTTCAGTAAGGCTGACTTCGAAACCATACGGAGCATCTTGATTCCTCATAGAAAAGAGGCCCAACCCATCTGGTCTCTGGGGAGGATCCGTCGGGTAACTTGTGAGAGTGCCGTGAGTGCTCAATGACCAGAACGAGGGTTGGCCAGCGAGTGAAGCAAAAACCTCGGAGTAGCCCACGTGACTCTCGATTCCGAACCCCCCGGACTCAAGTGCATCTGTAGAGTTCTCAACCTGCTTTATCGTGTATACATTGTAGAAATTGTCGACATATACAGCGCCGTCCGTATAGGCATACATCGAGACAAGGGCTTGATCCACGGAGTCTGCTACACTGAACAGAAAGCGATGGAGTGCTGCTTTCGATATCATGACAGAGGCAAGGGCAGGATTATCGGTCGGGATACGCCCAACGGAGAAATTAGATTGCAGTGACCTATCGAAGCTGGGCTTGATGTTATCGAGTGAAGAGATTATGACTACTTGCTGTGATTCTGTACTGTTGTAGGCACCCATGTCCTCGAGAAACGATTTGAAGCCAAGGGCAGAAGCTCTCATAGAGTAAATGTTCGGTATCCTCTCATCATACCATCCGTTCTCAGCTCTCGTTGTGTACCGGCTTGTGATGTATATCTCAATATCAGGACCAATGAGGTAAGGAGCCCACGTCTCCTCGGCCCTTGTTGTGAGACTGTTGTCATCACCACATAGGGAGAAAACAGGGCAACCATGAACCGCAGCAGAAAGAGCTGCCGGCGCGAACGCCTCTTCACCAAACCCAGTTGGCGTTGTTATGACAACATCGTTCCGTCCTGAATACTGTCGGATAGCACTCGAAACTAATTGAGGACTATCAAGACTAGTGACATTCGCAAATTCCTGAAGGTCATCCAGTACATCTTGAACGTGGATATTGCTTGGATCTACAAAGAATCCGGTGCTTACACCGAGCTCCTCTGCCGCCCATCTCGTCGCATCGGGTACCGAGCTCGTTGTGACGAAGAGAAGAGGCACATTCAGCGTGGAAGCCAGGACCGCACCATTGGCAGCTGATTCCAGA
>PRDJ01000033.1 GCA_003345555.1 Candidatus Thorarchaeota archaeon | reverse complement strand
ACGAGCGTTCCTAGAGGTCATGTATGGTCACCAAGGGATTTCGGAAATGCAGGCGGTCAAGAGAGCGCTCGATCCAAAGTGGATTCTCAACAGAGGCGACATGGTCCCTGTTCCGCCACAGTTCAACTAGATGATGAATTCAACTTTGAATGTACTTTAGCTTCGACCTGTTTCATTTTAGAATACAGACCGGGCTCCTCTCGGCGAATTGCTTCCATGTCCTTTATACCAATATCACCCCAGTAGCTATCGAGCGCCCCTTCGATATCTGCGATACTGGTGTCGGCGCAAGGGGTCATGCTGCTTAGGATTTCGCCAACAATCTCATCTACTGTCTGCTTCCTTAGTTTCACTCTGGCCCAGAAATCGCATTTTTCCCCTAGGCAGGGCCCCTTGACCATGACGCACCAACCCATTTCGGTTCACGCACATCCGAATCCGAGCCATCTCCACATTTCTTAAGGCTTGCCTGCTGCGTGCCATGCTCCCAGCAGATTCCCAGATTTCCGGAGTCTTACATTCTGACGACGAACCTGCGATTAGTAAATCATTCTCGGTTTTCTTGGTATCATCTCTCTGGAATGCCCCTGCTTTCATATACTTCTATCCAGATAGGAATCCCGGTACCGATACATCAGCTTAAGTAAGCAAAGTGAAAGATTGACATGAATCGACGTTGAGCGAAGTCTCTCACATGGACATCACAGAGGCCAAAAGGCTTCTCTTGGCGGCCAAAGAGAAGGGCGTCATTCTTCGCTTGGCTGGGGGACTGGCGTTCCAAGTTCACTGCAAGAAAATGGCCTTCTGTGAGCGAAGTCACGTTGACATAGACTTGGCTGGACTATCAAAGCAATCGGCGCAGATTGCTGGCATCATCAAAGGCCTCGGGTATGTGGAGAACACTGGCATGACCATGGCAACGGGCGGGAAACGGATGCTTTTCGGGAAACTGGGGTCCAAAGATCATGTAGATGTCTTTCTTGATAATCTGGATTTCGAACACGTCATTAAGCTGCAGGAGCGACTAGAGATAGAAGAGTCAACGCTGTCGGTCAGCGACCTACTTCTCTCCAAGTTATCGATTTCAAGACTGAACGACAAGGACATCCGGGATATCATCACCTTTCTGAACGATTTGCCGCTTGGCGACCAAGACTTGCCTGACACCATCAATATCGATTACATCGCACGTCTATGTTCCAGATCGTGGGGTCTGTATCACGATGTGTTGGAATCTGTGGCCAAGTGTTTCGATATTCTTGGTTCCTACGGATTGAATCTAGTTGACAACGAACACGTTCTGCAGACTCTGAGTGCTCTAAGGAATGCTATGGTCGAGAGTAAGAAGACGACACGCTGGAAGATTAGATCCTTGGTGGGAGAACGGATACCTTGGCGAAGAACTGTAGACAATCAGATTGGTTAGACCATAGTCTTTGGCAGTATCCTGAACCTGACCTGACAAGCAGAGAAAGCGAAAACAGTGCAGAAGGATTGAAATGCGGTTTGTAGAGAGGGCAGCCGCATTGCATGTCCTAGTTGGCCGGATGCGCCTCTTACGGATGCGGACTACGTGGCGAGCTTTCTCCTACGCCGTGTAGCTCTGGTTCCTTGAATTCGCCTCGGCTCTTGAGATACTCTGCCTTCTCAGCGGCAGGATGCAGCTCTGCTACGGCACCCATGTAATTGCCGTCCCGGTCCAGAAGAGGATAGATGTACTCATAGAGAATACTGCCACGGAAGTTCACCCAGCCTTGGTACTTCTTCAGTTCTCCGCTCTTCATCTGACCTATCATTTTCAATACACCCGGCTCAGCCCTCTCAGGGTGACAACGAAGAATGGAGCTGTCAATTCTGTCTTGTGCGTCCTGTCCAAACAACTGGCCAGCAGTCCGATTGAACATGACTATGCGCTCCTTGTCATCTATTACAACCACTGCTACATTCAGGGAATCCATTGCCGTTCGCAAGATATCGGGCTTAGTCTTCATTTGAAGCCACCAGACCTGTCTGTTGCACAATGTGTCCGGCTATTGGCCTTTCCTATGGTGATTCATTGGATTTCGACAGGCTGACCCATTGTTGTGTCTGGTTGGTGATACCAAGTAATCGGATAGAATTTCCTTCCTGCTTTCTGATTCGAGGATTCTCTTGGGCGAAATTAGACACAGAGGCAGGAGAGAACAGGTTGAGTATCGATTGAGAACTGCTCTACAATCTCGACAACCGGTATGTGACTGTAGCTTGGCAGTCACACATGGTTAAATCGGTTTTTGGTCAGCCGATCATCTATAGGTTAGGTGTCAGATATGATGAGTGACAGAAGCCTAGGGGAGGAACTAGACGTCGTTCGGCTGACAAAAAGCCAGACGATTGTACTAGATCTTCTCCGGAAGAACGGAATGAACGGAGCTACCCCGAAGCAGCTCTTGGACAAAGTCTCTTTTGCGCCAAGAACCGTAAGGTATGCCCTGAGAAAGCTTCTGAAGAAGAAGCTGATCAAGAGAGTACCCTGCCTGCAAGATATGCGACAGTGGATTTACGTGCCGGCATAGATGGGCTTTCTAGAGACCGAGGTCTTACTTGCCCCTATGCTCTGGCATCAGACTCTAACAATGTGCTTTTGTCAATGAGGCTATCGGGCCTTTCGGAGTTCCATTCTCTCTGAGGTCCTAGTGTCGCTTCCAGCAAATAGAAGCTTACCGTGTGCTTTTACCAATTCGGAGTAGACATCTATCGGATTGTCGATTCTACCCAATGCTTGGGAGTTGTAGGCACATATCGCAGTAATAGGGATATCAAGAGTCGTGTGTAGTGCCTGTTCATACTCAAGCAGCTCTCGGACCAGTTTGTGCTCAATAAAGCAGCTCATTTCACCTGTGACTCTAAGCCCTTTGAAGCCCATGGCTATTGCTTCTCTGTAGTAATTATCCCACGAATTCATCACATCCGGGATAGTGAATTTTCCATCCCTGATGTATATGCTTGTGTAGTGAAGCACGTCCAAGGCTCCTGTCTTTTCGTACTCCTCAACGTTGACTCCAAAGCTTCTCATAGCTTTCCGGATCTCGCTCGGGGTTTCTTCTGAACAGACGTATTTAGCTGCTTCTCCTCTCTCTAAACCGTACCTAATGTAGGTGAAAAGGGCTTCCCGCTTTACCTCCGGGGAATTGTAGACTAGTATTGCGTGGTCCCTTGGTTTGAGGCCTTTGAGAACCCGTGCCAGCTTGTCAGAAGCTGAGAAGTGGAAATCCTTGCAGTCGGTTGCAGAGCGAAACTGATCCTCAAAGCCTCTCTGCATAAGCATCACGAGGCTGGCATCATCTGTCCAAAGTGTATTGCTCTCCGCCAGCCCTCCTCCTGGAGATGTAGTAATCATAGACTCTTTGCCATCGAAGATGACATATCGGCTGGGAATCTCCTCATGGTAGCGCAAGTTGAATGAGTTTCTCGGCATGAAGCTCTCTAACGCTCTTGGGACAGCGTTCTCATCATCAGGGCAGTCCGTCAGGATGCGGAATCTCACTCCTCTTCCGCTGGCTTTCTTGAGTGCTTCAGCGTAACTGAAGATGAAGCGGATCACATAGTCACTGGAGTCTGCCAGATCAATACTCTCTCTTGCCTTGCCGGCTAGGACTGCCGTTCTCCTTGTAATCGCTTCCTTCTCCGATATCAGAACGAAGTGGGAACCATTCTCTCGAGAATCTGTACTTTGGATTTCGGACTTGAAGCTGAGGAGGAATCTGTCCTTCTTGGCACTCAGCTCCGAGACTGATTTCTGCAGTTCTTCCTTCTTGTGTTCAATGAGGAGCGAGAGTGCATCCTCTACTGGTAATGCTTTGACCTTCACTGGTCTGCCCAATACTCTATCGACTATTCCCGCCTTTTCGAGTCGGGGCAGGGTTCTGTATACCTCCTCTCGACGGACACCAGCCAACTTCGAAATCCTGCTTGCCGACGTCGGTCCGAGTCTGACCACAGCCAGATACACTTTGGCTTCACATGGCGTGAGGCCGAAATCAGACAACATCTTGGCACCGTCTTCCAAGTGTGACATGGCTGTGACTCTCCTCCCACTGAGGTTGTCAGGGTCAAGACGTGCGCAAGCGTATATGAGAGTATTGGACCAAGTTGTTGGAGCAGACCTTTGCATTTCGATTGTCCGATGAAGGCACAGGGCAGGCAGACGGCTTACGGCTAATACTTATTTCGGGGGGTAGACCCGGCAAATCAGGAGGAACGAACTTGGCAAGGGAACCAAGGTACCTAGCACTGTTCATTCTTTCGGTGATCATTGCATCGTCAACCTACATGGTTTGGTCCGCTGAGAGAGGACTGGGGGAAGTCACCGTCGTGAACATACAAATAACGCGAACAAATGGCCGGGTGGTTGATTTCTCCGTCTACAAGCCTCGCATCCTAACCTATGGCGCACCCCTACCGGCAGTCCTTACGATTCACGGTATTTCTGCATCAAGGGCGGAGATGCTGCCGGTCAATATCGAGTTGGCTCGGAGGAATTTCACAGTCGTCTCCGTCGACTTGGCCGGGCATGGAGTGTCGTCAGAGACATTCAGTTTCGGGACATTCATGGAAGTTGTGAGTGATGCTTACGAAGCAGTCCGCTATGTTCAAAGTAACGACCCTGACACAAGCAACTCAACTTGGGGTGTTCTCGGACATTCATTGGGTGCAGGTGTGGCTATGCTCATGCAGAACATGTCAGTTCAGCCCAATGCGACTGTAATCATCGGCGGAGGAATGGGCGAGAACTTCGGTGGCCTTTCTCTCTCCTTAAACCAGACCCACCCCCATAACCTGATGATAGCTTGCGGGTTCTATGACGAGCTGGTCTCGCCTGAGCTTGCATATACGACTCTAAGGATTGCAACAGGGCTTTCCGACGTTTCATCGGGCACAATCTATGGCAGCTTCTCGGACGGGAGTGCAAGAAAGCTTGTGTTAAGCTTCACAAATCATCTCTTCGAGATTTCCGATGTCACAATAGTCATGCAGTCGGTCGATTGGCTTGGTCGTTCTCTGCAAGGTGTGTCCCAGTTTGAGCAGCACACACTTCCTATCTCAAATCAAGTCTACCAGTATGCAGACATAGGGGGTCTGCTACAAGCTTCGGCAATGCTGCTGTCTTTATTTCCGTTGTACCTAATCACGTATACCAAGTTGCCTCCTAGGCTGAGGCCGCGTGCTAGCACGGATATGTGGACTCCGATGGGCCGGTCTAAGGCTCTGAGATTCAGCCTCTTGTTGGGTTCTCTGAGTGCAGTGATGTTTCTTTCATTGATGTTCATAGGCCTCATAATGGAGTTTGCAGGGATTGTCATCGTTCCTGTATCATTCGGCACAGCATTCACGATTTTCTCTCTGGTTATATTCCCAGTTGCCATCTACTTCATTCGAAGAAACTTTGGTCGACCCCAGACTCAATCCGAGATTGGCCACGGTTTTCAGATGCAAGTCAAACGAGCACTTGACAACTTCGCAAGGTCATTGATTCCTGTTGTTCCAATAATCGTCTGGCTGTGCGCCTGGTCTTACCTCTCCTCTTCCTTGGCCGGTATTAAGATCAGTGCCACACCACAGGTGATTAGCGGCGCTCTCCTGCTCAGAGCACTGTCTACAGTTGTCCTGACCATGACACTCTTGCCACTGTTCTACGTAGACGTTCTTTGGCTAGACAGAGTCGTTGGCGTCGTGTCCGGATGGACTTCGTTCTTATCACTATCAAAGAAGTCTGTGGGAGCAATCGTTCACAAGTTGGCTGGCTTCGGAATCGTGATAGCGGCTCTGTATCTGCCGTTCTTGGCGGGAGCACAGCTCGGGTTCGTGATGTTTGTGGCCCTGCTGATGCTGCCGTTCGCCGTCCTGTTTGGCCTCACTGCTCTAATCACCCTGTGGGTAGGTGGTCTATCGAAGAGCTACATGTCTACAGCGCTGCTCAATGCATTTCTCCTCGCCGTGATTATTGCGAGCACATTCCAGATTGTCTGAGATGGCGAGAAAGACTGAGGAGCAATGCTCTCCTCAGTCCCCGTTCAAGTCCCTTCGGCGTATGCCTTAGCATATGCAGTCTGTTCTGTTGTCCACTTGTCAATCTTGATGCCCATTGTCTCAAGTTTCGCCATGGCAGTCTGTTTGTCGAGCTCCTCTGGGAACGTGTAGACCGCAGGCTTCAATGTCTTGCCATGCAAAGTCAACCAGAGCATTGCGTTCATTTGGGCGGCGAACGAAAGATCCATGACCTCTGATGGATGGCCTTCTGCTGCCACAAGGTTGACAAGTCTCCCTTCACCCAGAAGATACAATCGTCTGCCGTCTCTGAGTAAGTATTCGTCAAGCGCAGGACGCACCCTCTTCTTTCCTGTACTAAGTGAGTCAAGGTCACTGCCGTTGATTTCTACGTTGTAATGGCCGGCGTTCCCCAGAATCGCCCCGTCTTTCATGACCTTCATATGCTCGGCGTTTATTATGTCCTTCATGCCCGTTGAAGTTATGAATAGGTCTCCTTCCCTTGCCGCCTGCTTCATTGGCATGACCCTATAGCCATCCATGCGTGCCTGCAGGGCCTTAACCGGGTCGACTTCCGTTACTATGACATCAGCACCGAATCCTCTGGCTCTCGCTGCTAGTCCGCGTCCACAGAAGCCATAACCAGATATGACCACAGTCTTCCCTGCAATCAGTATTGCTGAAGCTCGCAAGACACCATCAAATGTACTCTGCCCTGTGCCATACACATTGTCGAACATGTGCTTGGTGGCTGCATCATTGACTGCAACGATAGGGTATTTCAGCGCACCGTCTTCAGACATGGCCCTCACCCTGATCACTCCTGTTGTTGTCTCTTCCGAACCTCCGTACAGGTTGGAAATCAAGTCTTCGTGCTTCCTGTGGAGTGTGAATATTAGGTCTGCACCATCATCAAGAGTGAGGTTCGGCCGATATTGCAGCGTCTTCTCTATGCACCAGTAGTACTCCTCCTTGTTCAGTCCATTCCATGCGAATACCGGGACGTTGTTAGCGGCAAGAGCTGCTGCAACCTTGTCATTTGTTGAAAGTGGATTACAGCCACACCAAGCGACTTCGGCTCCCATAGCTCTTAGGCTCTCTATCAGCACGGCGGTCTCCTTGGTCACATGGAGACAGCCCGATATCCTCATGTTCTTGAGAGGTTTCTTGTCAGAATGCTGTTTCCTCAGGTGCATGAGCACCGGCATATGCTTCTCTGCATAGTCGATCAGCAATCTGCCTTCTTGTGCAAGACCAATATCCTTTACCTTGTAGTCCGTCATCTCACAGTCACGAACCCAGAAATGCAAAGCTCCCTTATGAATACTACATTAGGGCAGAGCAGTTTGGGCAATCTCTATTATCCGTATGATCATCCTCACATGTACCTATAGCTGCTTCGCTACTTCACGAGCTTCCAACAGGATGCTACTTTCGGGTTTCATCAAGCCACAGGCTGCTCCACAGCACATGTCTATGTTTGATAACGATCGCGAGTAATGGTACTAGCATTACAACACTGACGAGTTGATTCGCAGCTGCGAAACCGCTTTCGATGTTTCCTCCTTGGGCAAAGAGGATAACAAGAATGCCAACAATGGCATTAGGATTCACCCATGGCCAAAGCAGTGGATTGTAGGGGTGCATCGGAAGATCGAGAAGAAGATGACCGAACAGACCGAGGAGACACGACCCAATTAGGACGTAGCTCGTTGCGCAGGCTGACTCCAGCTTGGCTCGTTCGATTCCAAAGAGGGCAGATATGGCGGGCGCGTAAAGGAAGCGTGTCACCAGGACCGAGACCAATACACCAATTGTGAGCACGCCTATGATGCTGTGTAGGATTAAGTGATCTGGAAGGCCACCACCGAACAGCCATAGCACCGGGACCTCAATGTCAGGCACGAAAGAACCCACGATTAGGCCGGGCATGGAGAGTCTCCTCCCAAGCCTATGAAGCGCATACGCAATAGGATAGTGGAGCGGGGTGAACGGCATGGAGGTTCACAAGCTGCGAGCAATATGGTCGTCTGATTATATGTGGTGATCCGAGGACTTAACTACCTCACCACCACCCGGGTGCACGTTATAGCCTTGCCTTCAAGCAGGCCGTGAAGATTCCCCGGTTTCATCATTGAAAGTAGAGTGACTTCCAGACCTGCTTCGACTAGGTCTCTGGCCTGTGCAATCGACATCAGCTTTCCCTTCATTGCTCCGCTTGCATCGGCAGTTCCCGAGGAGCCCATTTGCGCAAGAACCTTATCGATTTCATTGAGATTGACCTGTTCAATGATAGATGCCCTGGGGTCTGTCTTTGGATTGCCTGTGTAGATTCCTGGTACGTCCATCGCGAAGATGAGACGTTTGGCATCGAGCTCACGAGCCAGCATCACTGCGAGTTGGTCGCCGCTCCCTACACTAAATCCCATTGTAGTGTCATACAGCATGTCGCCGCCAAGTAATGGCACCATTCCTAGGGATAGATATCCCTTCAGCGGGTCCAGGAAATACTTGAGAATCCGCATCTTCTCTGCCGTAATCATCGAGGATGGGTGAAGTAGGTTCACTGGCAATCCGGCCAGATGGAACTCCGCTGCAACCATTTCCCGGAACTCATTCACTTTGCGTTGCGTCTTTGACAGCGGAAGGAGTTGTTCGGGTCCTTTGAAACCCTTGTGGAGACCGTGCTCAAGAATTGGTGGGTGACCGTACGACCCGACTCCTTGTACTACAACCAACGACTTGATGAGCCCATCATCAATACACGTCTTGAGTTCCCGTGTGACCGACCTGATCACTGGTTTGCGTGCCTCATATGGCTTTGACTTGTCTGTAAGGAGCGATCCTCCTAGTTTGATGACCGTGAGGTCCTTTGCCATTATCCCGCCACCGCCTGAGAACCTAGAAGCTTAGCAATGCAAATGGCCACCATGTCGGCATGAAATAGATGAACAGGACGACCATGACAATCACTGCCAATGGCACTGTCCAGTTGTCCACGTTCTTGGGCGAGAGGGCTTCAACTAACGTGGCCACCAAGCTAATCACGAGAATTGGAAGAAACAGGTTAACGAGATTGAACGCCGCGACTTCTAGGGAGAATATGGCAATCAGGATATAGCTGAACAGAAAGGAACCAAAGAACATGCCAGCGGACCCGGCCATAGTCTTCTCTGCACCACCGATGCCGAACTTCCTGTTGCCGCCATACTTGCGGCCGATGATGTCTGCAAGTCCGTCACCGCCAGCAAGGCAGCCAAAGATGACAAGCCCCATGGGAGTCGCAGGATAATAGAACCAGAAGAATGTCACTATGACTATCATCATTGCATAGTATAGAGTTCCTCTGAGTAATTCTTTTGGATCTCCCGAGCGCGACATCGATGCAACAAAGGCCTCGTTCTTCACCTTTCCCATTCCTATTCCAGCGAATAGAAGCACAAACAAGATGGGCACAATCATTGCGAAATAGCGACTGTAGGCATCGCCAGGGTATAGATACCAGGTCAAGGCGAATACGGGCGCCGCAAAGATGTGGACGACCTTGCGTGTCACGTTAGAGGATAGCTTACCAGTCTTTCGGATGGTTCCGTTGATTTGCACGACCATCATGACTGCAATAATAGAGAGCACCATCGCAACTAGGTCCCAAGCAATTTCCAAGCCCGGACCCAAGGGATTCAGAATCAACCACTTCTTTCCTCCTTATGGTAATGTGCCATGCGGCTTGGCTAAGCTACCCTATAAGTAGTACTGCAGTTCGGGTCGTGCACAGTTAATGCAATAGCCCCGCGGAAAGCCATCCAAGCGGTCGGTTTGGCAAGCAAGATCGAACTGAACCCATGAGCGATGCAGCCTTCCGGAATGATATACATGGACTTTCTCAACACTCTTATAGACCTCCGACCAGTGGTGGATCTTGGTGTCAGAACGATGGGCTTGTACAAGTTTGAAGGTAAGATGCCGAAGATTCACCCGGGTGCTTACGTCTCTCCGCGCGCATCTCTAATCGGAGATATTGAGATTGGAGACGGAACGAGCGTCTGGGAGTTCGCAGTGGTTCGAGCTGATATGAACAAGATACGAATCGGCAAGAACACATCCATACAGGACAATTGCACAGTACACTGCACGTTTCTCAATCCGACCATAATTGGTGACCTTGTCACTGCAGGTCACAATTCAGTGATTCACGCATGTGAGATAGGCAATCAAGTCGTTGTCGGCATCGGTGCGATAGTTCTCACTGGTGTCAAAGTCGGAGATGGAAGTGTCATCGGGGCAGGGGCAGTCGTCACAGAGAACACTCAAATCCCGCCAAATTCACTAGTGCTGGGAATTCCTGGAAAGGTCATCAAGGAAGTACCTCCGGACATGCACGAGTCCTTCAAGACCGATGCAGAATTGTATGTTGAGCTCGGAAAGAGGCACAAGCGGGAATCGGACCGTTCTAAGCCCACCAAGTAGGACTTGCTTCGATTGCGAGCAGCCACAGTTCTAGTCAGCCTCTGACACCTCTATTACCGGCAGTTTCGGTTCACGTGCAGTCACATCATGTGACTCTCATCAGTGGCCTCGAAACGTGGCTTTCCATTATATACTGAACTTGAGAGGCATTACTCGTGAAGTAACATGGCTCACGAAAGCAATTCCCGAAAAATGTCTGTGATGATGAACAGAAAGAACGCGAATGTACAGTCTGCTGCTGCACTGGCTTACGCCTTCGTACCAGTTGTGAAGTGAAGAACGTGGCTCAGACCAAGAACACGCGCAGGACGACTGCTCTTAGGCCAAGGTTTTCGACGGAGGCAATTGCCTTCGTCCACTTCTCTAGATAAGAAAAAGCCGGCCTCGTGTAGTGCAACGACCACACGAGGCTACGCTAGCGAAGAACTAAACCATTCCTTTCTTCTGCAATTCCTTCATTCGGAGTTCTCGTCTCAGTACCTTACCCACTTGACTGAGGGGTAGCGTCTCCACGATTTCGACTTCCTTCGGTCTCTTGTAGCCCGCCAACTTCTCTTTGGCCCACTCGAGTATTTCCTCAGGTGTTGCCTTCTCTCCCTTCTTCAGGACTACAAAGGCCTTGACGTATTCGTTGCCCATGTCCTCCTTGCTACGGGGTATACCAACGACGGCTGCCATTGCGATCTTGGGATGTTCGTACAGGGTGTCCTCAATCTCACGCGGATACGCCTTGAGCCCGCCAACATTGATCATTTCCTTCTTCCTGTCGCTGATTATGGTGAAACCCTCTTCATCCATGTGCCCTATGTCACCAGTAAGGAAGAAGCGCTTGCCATCGATGGTGCGAAAGACGTCCTCTGTCTCCTTCGGCTTGTTCCAGTAGCCCTTCATCACCTGTGGACCGCAAATCGCTATTTCACCTGTTTGACCGACGGGCAGTTCTTTCTTGCCAGTTTCAATGTCGACAATCTTGCAGATTGTGTCCGAAATAGGCAGACCAATAGAGCCGAACTTCCGATCTTTCCTGGTTGTGGGGTTCAAATGCGTGACAGGCGACGTTTCGGTGAGACCGTAGCCCTCGAACAACACCGCGCCGGTGACTGCTTCGAACTGTTTTGCGAGTTGTGGCGGAAGAGGCGCTGCTCCAGAACCACATACCTTGATAGACCTCAGGTCGTAGTTCTTCACGTTCGGATGGTTAACTACGCCGGCATACAATGCGGGCACACAGCAGAAAATGGTGCCCTTGTAATCTTGCAAATCCTTGAGAAGAGCTGTCATGGGTGGTTTTCCAGCTCTCGGGTCAGGGATGCAGACCAGCTTCCCAGCGAGGTGTGTGCACATCAGCATGGTCAAAGTGAGCCCGTAGCTATGATACCACGGAAGGGCTCCGATAAACACCTCCCTTTCCGGTTGTATTTTTGATGGTGCGTCCTTGATGTCCTCTGGGGAGAGGTTGACCCATTCGTAGACTTGAAGAACATTGGAAACTAGGTTGCTGTGCTTCAATGCTGCACCTTTCGGTGTACCAGTCGTACCGCCTGTATATAGAATCAAGGCAACCTCCTCGGGGTCATGGGGAATCTTCGGCGGTTTAGGCTCATACTTCTTTATTATGTCGTCATAGAAGAAGGTGATTCCGGGTTCATATGAGGGGCTCTTCGGTATCTTGCCGAGCGCCGATCCCAACTTCGCTTTTGCTCCGGGCAGGAAAGACTTCACGCTGCATACGACGACCGTGTTCACTTCGGTCCCCTTTATGGCTTCGTAGCAGGTCGGCGTGAAGGTTGGGTGGTCGAGTACAAAGACGACTTTGGCACCCGAATCTTTCAGCTGAAAGTTCAGTTCTCCGGCCTTATACATGGGATTGCACGTTACAACCGTGGCTCCAGCCTTGAGTGCGCCGAAGAAGATGGGTGGGAAATGCGGCACGTTCGGCAGAAAGAGTGCCACCCTTGTGTCCTTCTTGATACCCCTAGTGACCAAGAAGTTGGCAATTCTGTCAGCATGATCACGTATCTGTGCATAGGTCTTCGAGGCACCTTCGAAAAGTGTGTATGGGTTGTTACCATGCTGTTCTGCCGCTCGGTCAAGCATGGCATACAATGGTTCCTTGGGATAGTCTAGTTTCTTTCTAGCTTCTTTTGGCCACTTATGTTTGTACCAGATGTATGTCTCATCCAATCCAGTCCACTCGCTACTCTCTTTTTGTGATTCTTGAGTTTGGTGGGATTCAAGAATAGGTGGCTGATGGAATCCGTGACTGATATCTCTTCTGTCAGAAGAGAGACCGGCCTTTTGCCTCAGTAAGGCCTCTTGTCCTTGGCACCCAGAACGACGGCGCCAGCACAATGATTAAGATACGGCGTGATGAATCTCAGTTGCATTCAATTGCTCGACACGAAAGCAAACAACCGAGGGTCGCCAGATTGAGTTATGAACAAGCAACAATACAATCGAATAGTCAGGGGTTCAGACTTGGCGTTGCCGAGAAGCTCACTCTAGGATACATCTATCCGCATGCACCTGTGGAAATCATCATGGCTCACGGCTTCGTACCATCACTGGTCCGTGCCAGACCCGGTGTTGTCGGTGCTTTCGAGGCGAGTCTGCAGACGTTTGCCTGTTCCTACACTAGAAACCTATTCAGTCAACGCGCGAATGATCAGCTGCCTCCCCTGGCCGCGCTCTTGTTCCCGGGCAACACCTGCGACTCACTTCTCAATGTGGGTGACATATGGCGTGTTCGCTTTCCTGACGACACAGTGTTCCGGCTTACTTATCCTGCTGCAAATCAGGGCGAAGCGGGTGTACACTTCCTTGCAGAAGAAATCAGAAGTCTGAGCAATATGCTCGAGAAGGCTTTCGGACTTCCATTTTCCTTGTCTGAGTTTGAAGAGGCTGCAAGTCTGACTCGACAATTCCGAGAATCAATACAGTTCTTGTACGCATCTAGGGCTATTCTTCCCCAAGTTCTTCCATATTCGAAACTGGCTGCCTTAATCCACACGTTTCTAATGTCCCCTGACCAGAAGTCAGTTACTGAGGTTGTACGTGCAGCTTCGCAGGCCCAGCGTTCACTCGCTAAGTCGAAATCATTGGAGCCTATCAATAGAATCCGGCAACAGTTGCTGAAAGGGCATCTTACACGATTGACTTTCGCACATGATACGGACTCACCCAGAATAGCCGTTGCTGGTGGCATGATTGATCCAGGAGCTCTTGTTGCTCTCCTGTCTGCTGCAGGCATTTCGGAGAACGCACTTGTCATCGATCTTCTCACATTCGGCTTCAAGACAGCATTCACACGGCCGTGTGACATGGAGGGCGATCCATTCGAGTCTGTCGCAAGATCCATTTTGTCCTCTCCTTTAGAGCCGACCCAAGAAGGTCTTGAGATGCGTCTTTCGTTTGTCAGGGATATTCTAACAAACTTGGCTATCGACGGCCTAGTCATATGCGAGCAATCGTTCTGTGACCCTGATGAGTTTGAGGCACCGAGTCTTGAAGCAGCAGCATCGAAGTCGGGAGTTGTTGTCCTCCGTCTCCCTATTGATCCCGAGCTTTCGGATCGGGAGCGGCTTGGTGTTCGCCTCCAGAGCTTCCTTGAAACTATCAAGTCCAGAAACCAGAGGTGACGACATTGGCGGAGCAAGAAAAAAGAACAGAAGAAAAGGTCTACAGACAGTTGCGCACCAATTCACTCCTGCAGCAAATCATGTTTCGGTATATGCTGGAGGGCCATGCTGCCAGTGAAAATGGAAGGCTGGCATGGATCACATCGGGCTTCCCCGTTGAGATACCTGTGGCCATGGGCGTGGGCGTCAATTATCCTGAGCAGTACGGAGCAGTCATCGGATCCCAGAAGGTCGGTCCTCAGATTTGCGGCTTTGCAGAGGAGATGGGTTACTCCCAAGAGCTTTGTTCATACGCTCGGTCCAGCATAGGTGCGGCACGCTATCCTGAGAAGAGCCCGCTGGAGGGACTGCCGAAGCCTCAGGCGTTGCTGGCATGCAACAACATCTGTGGAACTGTCTTGAGATGGTATGATGCCATATCTGAGATGACCGGAGCACCTGTCTTTCTCTTCGATACCCCTCCAACACAGGGCAAACAGACGCCTCACCATAGGGAGTACGTTCGCCAGAGTGTCATGAGGCTTATCGATTTTCTGTCTACTACATTTCACACCACATTCTCAGAAGAGCGCCTTCGAGAAGTGGGGAATCTCTCAGGCAAAGGCATTGACCTGTGGACACGATGCTTGAAGGCCTGTCGGAACAGACCAAGCCCATTGAATTGCGCCGACAGATTCCTTGCAATGGCGCCTATTGTCTCTTTGCGTGGGACAGAACTTGCGGTTGAATTCTATCAAGCACTTCTTGAGGAGGTGGAGGGACGAGTTGCGCAAGGTCTGGGCGCAATCCGGGACGAGAAGATACGACTTCTCTGGGACGACATTCCTCCTTGGTTCACAATCTTTCGTTTCTTCAATGGGCTGGCTGCCAGGGGCGTGGTATTTCCTGCGGACACGTACACTCATGCATGGTCGGGCTCGCTCAGTGGTGCAGACCTAGTGGACAGCGTTGTGTCTGTGTATTCCAACGTCTATCTCAACAAGGGCTTAGAGGCCAAGGTCGACAAGATGTGTGAGCTAATCAAGGAATACTCACTTGATGGCTTCATTATGTTCTCTGTCCGATCCTGCAAACGATACTCGCTGGGACAGCTTGTGTCGAAGGAACTCGTTATGGAACGGACAGGAGTGCCGGGTGTAGTCATAGAGGGCGACATGGTAGATAGCCGTCTCTTCAATGATGCACAAATCCAGACGAGAATTGATGCACTACTTGAGATGTTCATCTAGGTGGCAGTGATTTGACAAAGCGCGCAACCATGGGGATTGGTCTAGATGTGGGGTCGACTACAACCAAGGGCGTGCTTGTCGACTTGTCGCGCACCATTCTTGCTAGTGCGCTGATACCCACTGGCTCGTCAGCACCTGTCGCTGTACGGAGAGTCTTGGAGGAGCTCTCGCAAGCTTCAGGAAAGGACTTGGCAGGTCTCCCAATCGTCAGTACGGGATACGGACGGACGTCTGTTGAGTTCACTCACGAGGCCGTGACCGAGATAACTTGCCATAGCGTGGGCGTTCACTCGTTGAATGCGGACATTCGGCTGTTGATAGATGTGGGCGGCCAAGACTCGAAAGTAATCAAGATTGGGCCGAACGGACGGCCGACCGACTTCGAGCTGAATGACAAATGCAGCGCGGGCACGGGCAGATTCCTTGAGGTGATGGCTCGGGTCCTCGAAGTATCGATTGACGACCTAGGCCCGCTCGCCCTTCAATCAACTTCTCCCTGCACAATCAGCAGCACATGTACAGTCTTTGCCGAGAGCGAAGTCGTGGGCAAGATTGGGACGGGTGTCGCACCTGCCGACATCGCTGCGGGGGCACATTCAGCCATGGCAGCGAAGGTTGGCGCTCTTGCGAGGAGAGTCGGACTCACGACTCCTATCGGCGTAACAGGTGGTGTCGCTCTCAATTCTGCGTTTCGTCATTACCTATCGAAGCAGCTTGACAGTCCTCTTTGGATACCAGAAAAGCCTCAGCTAACTGGTGCTCTTGGTGCAGCGATTCTAGCCACCAAGTAAACCGAGAACCTTACGACTCACCTGCGAGAGCCTTCTCACCTGCCTTGATTCCCAGTTCAAGGGCTAGGTGGTTGATCTTAACAAACTTGGGCCAGCGCTCCTCCATCTGGTGTCTTAGACCGTCGATAGAGATAGCTTTTGTTATGGCTGCGAATGCTCCCATCATTACAACATTCGTCGTCTGTTTGCTTCTGACCTCTTGATCTGCAATACGCGTGGCCGGTACCCTGTATACTCTGACGCCTTGAGGCAACTCGCTTTCCACATTCACTAAATCGCTGTCGATTATCAGTACGCCGTTCTCTTTCAGACCATGAACGTATTCTAGATACGCGGCCCTACTCATCGCAATGAAGACATCAGGAGCTATTACCTTGGGATAGTCGATCTCCTCGTCGCTGATGACTATCTCGCTTTTGCTCGCCCCACCTCGGGCTTCAGGACCGTAGGACTGAGTCTGTACAACATACTTCTTGTCAAAGAGCGAAGAAGACTCTCCTATCACCACGGCCATCGTCACGATACCCTGACCGCCGAAGCCCCCGATTCTTATTTCGTAACGGCTCATGCAAATCACTTCCTGACCTTTGCATGCATCTGCTTGAGAACGTCCGTATACTCAGGCTTTTCGATGTCAACAAACTCCCCGCATACTATCCTCTTATCGTATTCAATCTCCGCTTCGTGTGGTGGCAACCCATTCTGAATGTCTGTAACCTCGAGAAGGTGCTTGTGCATGTCAACGCCTTCGCCCAGCTTGTTCATTCTTCCATACGCGGTGGGGCAGGCACCGACAATCTCGATGAATGAGAAGCCTTTCTTCTTGATTCCTTTCTCTATCGACGTTATACCTCGGCGGACCTGGACGGCAGTCCAGCGTGCAACAAAGGTCGCACCTGACGACGCAGCGAGCTTGATGAGATTGAAAGGATGCTCCATGTTTCCTATTGGCGGAGGGCTTGTTTGAGTCAGCTTCTCATGTTCTGTAGTGGGCCCAAACTGCCCGCCTGTCATGCCGTAGTTCCAGTTGTTTATGCAGACCACGGTCATGTCTATGTTACGCCTGCAAGCGTGTATGAGATGATTTCCCCCGATGGCGGCCAAATCGCCATCGCCCGCAACCACTATGACTTCCAAGTCAGGATTCGCGATTTTTACACCAGTTGCGAATGGAATAGCTCTTCCGTGAGTCGTGTGGAAAGTTCCTGTCTTGAAGTAGCCGGACGTGCGACCGCTGCAACCAATCCCCGACACAAATACAACCTTCGAGAAGTCAAGGCCGATGTTGTCAATGGCCCGCACTATCATGCCAGTCGCTATCCCGATGGAACACCCGGGGCAATAGATCCAAGGCAGCCTATCTTCTCTGATGTATTTGGACATCGGATGCACGAGTGTGGCTGGCGCCGTCGTCATAGGGAGTGTACCTCCTTGATCTTCTGAAGTATCTCGTCGGGTAGTTGTGGTGTGCCAGCGGGCTTGGTCATCAGGTGAATGGGCGTTGGCGCTGCAAATGCCCTGACCATGTAGTAGATCTGCCCCATGTTCTGCTCCGGGACTATGATATGCCTGACCTGTGAACCGAGTTCAGACACGATTTTCTCCGGAAATGGCCATACGCTCTTCAGTCTCAGCATGCCCACATTGATGCCCTCGGCGCGTGCATCTTTGATCGCCTTTCTCGCACTTCTTGAAGGCGTGCCATACGCCACTATTGCAATATCCGCATCATCAAGCATGTACTTCTCCACGTCGATTATATCATACACATGACGGAGCACTTTTTCACTGAGCCGTGTTATCAGCTCGATTTGGACTTCGTCGCTGTCGGTAGGATATCCTCTTTCATCATGCGTCAAACCAGTAGCATAGAACTGGTACTTAGTGCCAAGCAATGCCATAGGCGGTACAAGATCATCGCCTGGCTTGAATGGAAGATAGTCCGAGGGGTCAACAGTTGGCATCTTCCTGTCTACGAGTTTCAGGTCTTTTTCGTCAGGAATCACAAGCTTTTCTCTCATATGCCCAACGACTTCGTCCGCCAATACAAAAACAGGCACCCTATACCTCTCAGAGAGATTGAAAGCCCTAACCGTCAAATCGAACATCTCTTGGACTGAAGCCGGTGTCAGTCCGATTATCTGATAGTCACCGTGACTGCCCCACTTGGCTTGGAATACATCACCCTGCTGTCCGCGCGTGGGCTGACCTGTGCTCGGACCGCCTCTCATTATGTTGACAATAACAACTGGGGTTTCCGTCATGACTGCAAGACCAACTGATTCCATCATGAGACTTGCACCGGGGCCGGATGTAGCAGTCATCGCCTTTGTCCCGGCCCACGAAGCACCCAGCGCGCTTGTTATCGAGGCAATCTCATCTTCGTACTGAACAAACGCGCCGCCGACCTCCGGCATTCTGACAGCCATCCACTCAGCGATTTCCGTTGCGGGCGTTATGGGATAGCCACCAAAGTATCGGCATCCTGCACTAATCGCGCCTTCCGCGCAGGCAATGTCTCCCATAGTAAAAATCTCACGCCGAGGCAATCAGTCGGTCCCCCCTTCCTTTGCAGCATCATTCTCGAGTTCTGGAATCTTGGTGCCCTCCTCCAGCCCGTGGCTCTTGAAAACCTTCTCAGCTTCATCCCTGTCAGCGAGATATATCGCCATGTCCGGACAGATTAGTTCACAGAACTGGCAATTCGTGCATGCATCGATGTCGCAAGCTGTGACTGGATGGTACCCCTTTCGGTTGTACTTGTCAGTCAGACAGAGGACGTTCTTAGGGCAGAAACTGACGCACAGCTGGCACTGATCACCTTTGCACCTCTCCTCCAGCATAACGAGAACCTTGTCTCGCATTCTGACAGGTTTTGGTGTAATGGGTTTTCTCACGGAAGCCATTGACTACTCACCGACTCCGTCTCGTTCAGACTGGTCGTCAAGTCGCGGGTATAAGAGGCTTACCTTGTGATTCTGATGAGTGTGTTCAGAAAGATATTAGTTAAGAGTCAGCGCGACGATTGGTTCGGCAACATGATGGGGCGGTGCTAGGTAATGCCCGACGAGGAGCCTGACGAGGAAGAGCTGGTCAAGTCGCTAAAGGGCAGGACTCTTCGTGTATACTGGTATATGCTTCGGCATCCCGTGCCAATGACCGCCAGAGAGATTCAGAGAGGGGCTGCGCTTTCCAGTCCTTCTCTCTCAATGCATCACCTAGAACATCTGAGGCAGCTGGGTCTTGTTGACAAGGATGTCCATGGGCAGTACACAGTGAGGCGCGACGTCAGGGTTGGCGTGCTGAGAATGTTCATTGGTAAAGGTCGACTGATGGTTCCTCGGTTTCTTTTCTATGCCACCTTCTACACATCAGTCACAGCTGCACTGACCACCATGCTGCTTTCCTACATTGAATGGTACTCAGCCGTTCTGGTTGGTCTTCTGGTGTCAGTCTGCGTTGTCCTTTGGTACGAATCTTTTAGGATATGGAGGGAACAACCATTTCCGGAGCAAGAGGATTGAGTTCTAACAATAGAACTAACTGGAGCAAAAGAGGACTTCGTGCGGCCAGGTCGGGTCTCATGAAGCACCCATCTCAAAGTCGCTCAATAAGCGTTCATGTTCGCTACAGTCACATAGTGATGCTGCTACTGATGATTTCGCTTTCACAATTGCACGCGTGCTCAGTTGCCACCCCCCTCCTGCCCACTGGACATGCGCTTTCCACATGGGACGTTAATCTCTCACTCACATACTATTCAAGATGGGACCATACCCCGATGACGGTTCACTCTGGTGATACGATTTCAGGCGATCACATAATCTTGAATGCGACTTGGACTCCTCTAGGATTGGTCGTGAAGACAAGAATCGTGGTCAATGCCACAGCAATCCCGAAGGCAATATCCAACGAGAGTAGTTCGACTACAGCATCAGTTGACACTAGACAACTCGGCAACAATGCCAGCTGCGTCATAATAGCGTCGGCATGGCTATACAACGGGACTTTTGTTGAAGAGACGGTCACTAATGTATTCATAGGCAACTTCCTCGTTCCTCACGTAAGAGTGATTTCCCCGAATGGCGGCGAGCACTGGACCGGTGCCCACAACATAACCTGGTTCGGTTGGGACAACAATTCCGAAGAGGAGCTCACCTATGAGGTCCGACTCTCATCGGACTCGGGATTGACGTTTCAACTTCTTTCCAAAGGATTGAACAAGACGTGGTTTACATGGTACACCCAGGGTTTCCTCAATATCTCCACCTACGTTGTTGAGATTAGGGTCTCTGACGGCATTTACATGAATCGCGACACGTCTGATGCACCCTTCACCGCAGGCGATGTCCTGGTCACTAGAACAACGACGACAACTGACCAGGGCTTCATTATTGGACTGTTCATCTCCGCAGCGATAATATCAAGCGCTGTCATGTCTCTTGTAGTGTACTACGCGGCCAAGAGATGGTACTAGAAAGCACAAACGGAATCTGGGCTAGGGGGAATCAAAGGAAGCGATCCAGAAGCGCCTGAGTGCTGACAACATGTTTGTGAAGCCCGAGATCCTGAGGTTCAAACCCCATCGACAATCCCAAGAGCTGGGTGTAATATATCACGGGTAGGTGATACTTGTTCTCCCCTAGTTCCTTGTTGAGTTCAGCCTGACAAACCTCGAACTGAAGATGGCAGAACGAACAAACATCGACTATGCAATCAGCTCCTGCTTCCATCATATTATCAAGTTTCTCTCGGGCAATGTCTATGCTGACAGGGACATTGGAGCCACGTACTCCACCTCCGGCGCCACAGCAGAGGAACTTGTCCTTGTACTTGACGCTCTCGGCTCCCGTCACTTCGACGAGCTCATCGAGGAATGTCTGCTTCTGAATTTGGTGCCAAGGTCTCAGCTTGCTTGGCCTCAGAAGATGACATCCATAGTGTACGCCGACCTTCAAGCCTGTGAGGGGGCGCGTAATCTTCTTTCGCAGAGGGTCAATCCCAATGCTGTAGATAACCTCGATGAGGTGTTTTGCGTCGACACCTGCCTCGTACTTCAGTCCAACGCTCTTGAGGATCTGCTGGACATCCTTGAGCCGGTCGGGTTTCTCGTGCACTATATTGAGCGCTTCTTTGAAGGTTCCATAGCAGCCATTGCATCCCGTGATGATATCGTGACCCGCTCTTTCCGCCAATGCAAGGTTGCGAGATGCGAGCGCGAGCCATGTCCGCTCGCTAAATGATCTTATGACGCCCGGTGCAGGGCAACAACTTGCTCCCTCCAGCTCCTCCAGCTCTATACCGAGTGCTGGAAGTACAACTCTGATGCTTTTCTCGACATTAGGATAGCGATTTGGCATCACACATCCGAGGAACAATGAGTAAGTTTGAGGGTCTGTCATTCCTGCTTGGCCCCTGTTCCTTCTCCTTCTACAAGGGTATCGAACCCCGTGAGTCTCATTATCTCCTTGACCTGTGCGAGTGCTTCCTCGCTTGAGTGCACTGTGGGAGGTATCTCTGGGATACCCAGTTCCCTTCGCATGTCCCGGTTTGCATCATCCAATGGTACTGCATGTCCTGTCTGAAGCAGCTTCTGAGCGGACTTTCGATGCTGAGGAAGCATGAATCCTTCCTTGACAGCCATGTTTCTCATGATTATGATTGCATCTGTGATCTTGATTTGTCTCGGACAGCGCTCCAAGCAAGTAAGACATGTGGCACATAACCAAAGGTCTGGAGAACTCAGAACGTCTTCTCTGAGGCCGAGCAAGGCTTTACGGATAAGCTCACGCGTTCTGAAAGCTGTACGACGACCAGAGGGGCAAACACTTGAGCAGGTCCCACAGGATAGGCAAGTTCGTATCCTATCTGCACCAGCCTTTTCGATCTTCTCTATGAATGTTGGGTCCATATCGCCAGCTGAAATGGTTTCCCGAATGATCTCTCCCATTGTAGGACCTCTGAACTTGGAGCAGTAGCCGCTTCGTCGTGTGACACGATATAAGCATTCACATAAGGGAGGCGAAGTAGAGCTTGGTTGGTGCAGTGCGATGGACAGTCAATCATGGTCGCATGTGATTCTCTACTCTTCCAATGGTCTCATGTCCACCTGTGAGAAGAGGGCGTATCCTTTTTCTCCCTGCTTCTCGCTCAGTCTCGTCGCGTAGGTTCTGAGAGCTTTCAACGCTGACGCCCCTCCCACACGCTCCTCGAAGCTCATCTTGATAGCCCACCCATTTCTCCTCAACGCTCCTGTCGGGGTTAGCCATCCTTTCTTCCCATACTTCTCTTCTGTCAATTGCACATGTTGGCAACGTATTCCGAACTCTTTCAGGACATCAAAGTGACCTAACATCCTTGAGAAGAGTGAGAAAGCCGGAGCTTGGCGCATCTTAGTAGAGTAGGCCTCACTAGTAACCACAAGGTACGAACCGTTCTTATCTTCCATTTCACCATAGCATCCAAAGACCCACAATAGCCTCAGGAGGTACCTCCTCCTGTTCTCCAAGGTCACCTGCATAGCATAGGTACCGCCACCAATGGATTTCACTGAAGCCAAGATACTGTGGAGGGCTTGTAAAGCGATTAGGTCCTCCTTTGGAAGCGGCAGGTGCTCAGGAAAGTTCGATATTTTGGATTCGGCCAACGAAATTTCTGCCTTCAAGATATCTTCGGGGCCAAGACTGGCTCGAATCTTGTCCAGATGCTTGATACCTTCGTATGGTTCTATGAAGGTTAGATAGTCCTCCTCTTTGATTCTATCGCCCAATCTAGTTTCGGCCCATTGCCTATCAACGTAGCTCAGTGTCTTTACTGCTTCACACGGATACTCCGAACAATGCGCGCAGGTCTCGACACCATTTGATATTGCACAGTTTCGTACCGTGCATCCTCGTCTTATGCGCAAGGGGCTCTGATCATCCGGCATCTGGCACCCATCGCAGATGATTAGCCGTGAAGGAAAGCGAAAGCCCAGGTACTTGTACCATCCATCACTTGTTCGAATCTTGTCGGCTTTTGTTCTTATGTTTGCTCTGTAGGCCGGGCACCGACTGCAGCACATCCCACATTTGGAAATCAGGTCTTCCATCTTTCACTCACTCATGATACTGACAGTGGCTGAGAGCTTGGCATAAACGCATTCAGAGTACTTGTACATTGTGCACTCTTTGTCATCACTGTAGGTTGTACTCCCTGCTGGACGGAAAACCCTTGTTTCTATCTCTTATGTTCGTTAGCCCTGCCTTTTGCGTCGCCTTGACAGTTGCATCTGTATGTGCTCTGGCAGTGCAAGGCAGGCCACTCGTCATATGATGCGGGATGAAGCCTAGGAGCGCTGTCGGAATAGTGGGGTCGCAGCTGGCAATGAAATCTGTCCGTCTTCTAACCTCTGACACTCAAACATATCCCGGCACAAGCGGTATGTTCGTCGCGACTCGCAATCTAGTAGACAGCCGGGATGGATGCAGACTCCTTGAGCGAATGCCTCAAGGTCAAGAGTGACTACTATACGGTGCAATTCAGCTGCTAGTGGGTTTGTACGCTATCGCCCCGATGATAGCGAAGATGGTACTGGCTAAGAGAGTCACGGCTGGAAAGGTATCTTGCTCGTACATCTCCCCACCAAATCCAATCATGAGCCCGAAGAGCAGGCCCAGACACCCAAACAGGAGACCGTAGTATCGTGCACCGTAGGTCCCTCCAGCACTCCACCTACTTTCAGTTACAGCATGAACCCCATCGGATTGCTGCTGATATCGTGTAACGGCCATGGGGCCAGGTGCCACGGTTACGGTCTTGCCAGTGATAGCGCAACGGAGCCCCTGAAGCAGAGCAAGCGACAGTATGCAGAGAACGCCGTCGATGACGAATATTGTCATGGAAGCACCGACCGCAAAGGCAATTCCCAGGGAACCGTAGACCAGAATCAGGCTTATCACGTAGAGATATGTCGTAATCGGACTCGCGACCATAGCTTCGTTACCTCCTGTGGTGGGAAAGGACGCCAGTTTGTCTTCGTGTACTCTTGATACCTCACCCGAGGCTTGTACACGAGCCACACTTGCAATCTTAGAGCCTTGTCCTGCGGTCCTTTATACATTTCCCCTTTCTCGGGGCATTGGCCACGAGAGCCCGAGGATGGACGCTTGTTCACATGAGCTCGTGAGGGCAGCAATCATCTGATGTCCCTAGCTGCCTCTAGCTGACCGTGTACTCTACTGAAGAGAGTAGTCCAGTATTTCCCACTCTAACGTTCATTAGCCCCGCATCCCTTGCTGCCTTAACCGCGGCATTCGCGTGTGCTATGCTAGTGCAAGGCAAGTCACTCATCATGTGATGTGGAAAGAAACCTAGGAGCGCAGTCGGAATGGTTGCGTCACAGGCAGCGATGAAGTCTGCCAGCTTTCTGACCTCTGACACTCCGACATACCCTGGCACAAGCAATATGCTGGCAATGAGGAATTCCTCTTCACGGTTCTTTCCTCGTTGGGCCAGCGTTCTGAAATTCCTGAGAACAGATGCATTAGACACTCCCGTTAATGCCGTATAGAGTTCCGGGGTGAACGCCTTAAGGTCGAACTTGATTGGTCCTCTGCTTTCCCATACCACATCGGCAATCCGCTGTAGCCACTTGCTGGAGATGAGGCCGTTGGTCTCATAACAGACCTTCAGGTCCCGTTCCTGTCTAACCAGCTTGGCCGTTTCGACTGAATGCTTCGCATTGCACGATGGATCTCCCCCGAAATAGCAGACGCACGCTGTCCTGTCGTCTGCCACTGATGCAAGTTCTTCGGGAGTCATCAGAGGTCGTCCTCTTGCCATCATGTCACGATAGCCTATGTTTTGGCAGAAGAGACAGTCAGAGCTGCAAGACCCGTAGAACACGGCCAGGTTCTTCAGGTAAGGGAGGCATGACTTCTTCTCCGGACGAGTGAGCGAGCAGGCCCAGTCCCCCACGCAATTTGTAGGCAATGGATCGAAGTACCAGTAGACGACCGCCCTGCCCGGGTATCTCTCGATTATGCCCGACGCCGTCGCCTTTCTGCCATTACAGAATCCCGTCTGGCCATCACTTAGCCTGCAATGATTTGCGCATTCCGGACATACATGTGGACCGGTGGCTGGGACACCCTGAATCAGGCCAGCGTGGTTTCTGCTGGCTCTGTGCACGTTCAACACTCTTTCCAGCAATCGGCTATCAGCGGCAAGGCACTCTGGGCAGTACCCTACAGAGCATGAAACAAGCCGCTTCTCGTCACAATGGTTTGGGCAGAACATTCCGATCCTCTATTCCACTCGTTCGATTCAACCTTTCCGTTGTGCCACATAACGAACGCATAATAACAGTAGCCATGAAGCAACGGATAAAAGGCCGAACCATTTGCTGGTCCGAACGCTCAGGTGCCCGAACTTGACAATTGTTGAAGAAAGACCCCCGGTTGACGTTGACGAGGTGGACCTTGAATTCATCGAAATGATCAAGAAGGCCGGCGGACCAAACATCCAAAGCTGCTACCAATGTGGCACTTGCTCTGGATCTTGCCCCGCGGGAGCCCGCACTAACTATCTTGTGAGAGGAATCATAAGGAAGGCTCTGCTTGGCCTGAAGAACGAGGTCATCACCGCTCCTGAGCTTTGGTACTGTACCACCTGCTACATGTGCACGGATCGTTGTCCGCAAGATGTGAAGCCAACCGATGTCATCAAGGCAATCAGAAACGTCGCCGTCGCAGAGGGACACATGCTCAAGTCACATCAGGACACAGCAAAGAAAGTGATGGAGTCCGGACATGCTGTGCCTCTTGACAAGGATACGTGGTCCGAACTGAGGAAGAAATCCGGTCTCGAACCATTGCCTCCAAATGGGTCGTCGAGTCCGAAGGTGGCGCAGGAGATTCGCAAGATAGCCAAGAAGAGCGGATTTGACAAACTGATTGGTTATACTGAGGAACCACCCGCTGCGGAAAAGAAGGAGAAGTGAACGGCTTGTCGAAGCGACCTGCATACTATCATTTTCTGGGCTGCATTATTCCGCATCGATATCCGAGCATCGAGAAAGCAACGAAACTCGTCTTCAACGACTTAGGTATAGACTTGCTTGACATGGTTGGGGCGAGCTGTTGTCCTGCTCCGGGCGTGTTCGGTTCATTTGACAGAGTCACGTGGGCTACCATTGCTGCTCGAAATCTGACTATTGCAGAGCAAGGTGGCCACCCCATTACAACTGGGTGCAACGGTTGCTTCGCCAGCTTGTGGGACTCAAACCATGAGTTGAAGGAAGACGAGGAGCTTAGGGCTGCCGTGAACCGCAACCTAGCTGATATCGGGCGTGAGTTCAAAGGCACAATCGAGGTGACACACTACCTCGATGTGCTCCACGACGTTGTTGGTACTCAGAAGGTTAAGGAGCATGTCACGCGCCCACTGAATGGAGTCAGAATGGCCCTTCATCCTGGATGTCACTGGATGAGACCGAAACTAGTAAAGAAGAAAGACGATAGCGAGCGGCCTCACATATTCAGGGAAATCTGCGAAACTAGCGGTGCCAAGTACGTCCACTACAAGGATGAGCTGATTTGCTGTGGCGCCGGTGGCGCGGTAAGGACTGCAGATCTCAAGACTTCTCTCGACTTCACGAAGCAGAAATTCGACAGCATTGCGGCTGCAGGTGGTGCCGATGTTATTGTGACCCCGTGCCCGTTCTGTTTGCTTCAGCTTGACACGGGCCAAGTAGAGATCCAGAAACTCTTCGGAGTCGAGTACAAGTTCGATATCATGCACGTATCTGAGCTGCTAGCACTCGCTTTTGGCCATGAGCCGGATGAATTCGGGCTCGCCAACCATCTACAGTATTCGCAGAGGAAGACCGAGCCTAATTGGGAGCGGCTCAACCTCAGGGCCAAGGCAAAGGCAACGGCCTAGAATGTTTATGAAGGACCGCTTCATTGGTAAAACCGAGGTCTACGTGCTTTGAAGAACTGGCTGGACGACATGGACTACCTCAGCCTCGGGAAGAGAATCAGGCTACATCGACTCATGTATGAGCACGGTCCGGGCAACGGGCATATGCTCATAATGCCAATTGACCAAGGGCTCGAGCACGGTCCGATAGACTTCCTCCCGAATCCCCCCTCTGAGGACCCCACGTTTCAGTTCAGGCTCGCTCTTGAGGGCGGTCTGTCAGGAGTTGCGCTTCACTTGGGTCTGGCCGAGAAGTATGCATCGAAGTATGCCGGCAAGGTCCCGATTATCCTCAAGCTCAATGGTAAGACGAGCATTCCTAGCGAGGGTTACCCTGTCTCACCCATGACGGCCTCGGTTGAAGACGCGGTCAGAATCGGTGCAGATGCTGTGGGGTACACTCTTTTTGTGGGTAGTCCAAGGCAGGTTGAAGATTTCAACCAATTCAGGAAAGTCAAAGCTGATGCTGACCGTTATGGTATGCCAATCGTCATGTGGGCATACCCAAGAGGAGCAGCGGTAGATTCGAAGGGCGGACGCGATTCTCTATATGCAGTCGACTACGCAGCTCGCGTGGCAAGTGAGCTTGGAGCAGACCTAGTCAAGATCAACGTTCCCAATGATGATCCAAAAACAAGGTCTCTACAACCGAAACCCTACGACTCATTGAACCTGAGCTATGATGAACGCGTGAGGAAGGTGATACATTCAGCTGGCAAGACTCTCGTGCTCTTCTCAGGCGGGGGTAAGATTGATGATGACGAAATCCTCCACAAGGCAAGGGTGTGCTTACAAGAAGGAGCTGCAGGTTTGATTTTCGGCAGGAACCTCTGGCAGCGTGACTGGGATGATGCACTCAGGATTGTGAAGAATCTGAAAGACATGATTCTGAGTCTTGGCACAACGTGAAAAGAATCTCCGCTAGAACAAACGTTTTATCGTCCAACCATGAGGCCGCTACATATCACCCCTAAAGGGACAAATGATGGCAGAGACCTCAACAAGACCTGTAGTTATCATAGGCGCGGGAATCGCTGGTATCCGTGCTGCATTAGACCTAGCCGGAATGGGCGTTAGGGTGTACATGGTCGAGAGGCAGCCATCCATCGGTGGACACATGGCTCAGCTCGACAAGACGTTCCCGACCCTAGATTGTTCGATGTGCATCATGGGGCCATGGATGGTCGATTGCTCACGAAATCCCAATATCACGATTCTGGCCTATTCTGAGGTCACAGAGGTATCAGGTAATCAGGGCGACTTCACAGTGAAGGTCCTGAAGCATACACGCCGTGTGGATTCGAACAAGTGTACTGGCTGTGGCGATTGCCAGAGAGTGTGTCCAATCGAGGTTCCGAACGAGTACGACCTTGGCCTAAAGATGAGAAAAGCAGCCTACATCCCATTCCCACAGGCTGTACCCAACATTGCGACTATCGACATCGAGAACTGCATTCAGTGCATGACCTGTGCGAATGGCTGCAAGGCCCAAGCAATCGATTTTGAACGCCCGGATGAGACGGTTGAGATCAATGCTGGCTCAATCATTGTTGCAACTGGCTACAGGCTTCTCGACGCATCCACCGTGCCGGAACTGGGCTACGGACGGTACCCGAATGTTGTCACAAGTCTTGAGTATGAGAGAATGGTCTCTGCGAGCGGACCCACCGGGGGAGTCATCATGCGTCCCTCCGATGGTCGAGAACCTCATCGAATTGCGTTCGTTCAGTGTGTGGGTTCACGTGATGTGAACCATTGTCCTTACTGTTCAAGGATATGTTGCACATATGCCACGAAAGAGGCAATCATAACGAAGGAGCATATGCCCGAGGTCCACATTGACATTCTGTACAATGACATGCGTGCCTTTGGTAAGGGCTTCGAGGAATTCCTCGTGCGGGGCGAGAAGGAATATGGCATCAATTATGTGAAGGGTCTCCCCAGCGAAATCATCGAAGACCGCGATAGCAGAGACCTGCTTGTCAGGCATAGTGATATGAAAGGACGTGAGATTCTACAGGATCGCTACGACTTAGTCATCCTATGCCCGGCCATGGTCCATAACGAGAATCAAGATCTGTTTCAGAAGCTCGGTGTTCAGATTGATAGCTACGGCTACTTGGAGGGCATGGCCGGTCGTGTTGAAAGTGTCCAGACCGGTGTCCCGGGAATTCACATGTGTGGGACAGTGAATGGCCCTAAGGATATTCCTGACTCAGTCGCTCAGGGAAGCGCTGCTGCCGCACTGGCAGCGCTTGATATAGTCATCCCCAAGGCGCCTGAGCTTGAGGCGGCGACACAGACCATCACCGAACTCGCAACAGGAGAACCCCGCATCGGCGTCTTTGTTTGTTCTTGTGGTGTCAATATTGCCGGAACAGTGGACGTTGCAGAAGTTACTCGCTATGCAGGCTCGCTGCCTAATGTCGTTCATGCTCAGAATCTGCTTTATTCCTGTTCATCAGATGCTCAAGTCGTCATCAAGGATGCAATCAAGGAACACAAGCTCAATCGTGTTGTTGTAGCCTCCTGCACACCGAGAACCCACGAGCCCCTATTCAGAGCGACAACCGAAGAAGCTGGGCTCAACAAGTATCTTTTTGAAATGGCTAACATACGTGAGCATTGTTCATGGATACACCAAGGTGCCAAAGATGAAGCCACCGCGAAAGCCATGGATCTTGTCCGAATGGCTGTAGCCAAGTCCAGACTGCTCGAGCCTGAAGAAGAGGCAGCCACGAAAGTTGAGCCTGCGGTTCTCGTAATCGGAGCTGGTGTGGCCGGAATGTCAGCTGCAGAACTGATAGCTGACAAGGGGTTCAAGACATATCTTGTAGAGAGGGAAGACAAGGTCGGCGGCCTATTGAGCCAGCTGCACACGGTCAACTTCGATTTCACACCTGCCCTAGACATTGTGGGACAACACGAACGAATGGTCAAGGGCAACTCTAACATCGAGCTAATGCTAAACTCGGAGGTTACGGATGCCAAAGGATCGATTGGTGATTTTGAAGTAACGGTCATGACAAGCAAGAAGCAGAAGCGGGAACTGAAGGTCGGGGTTGTCGTCGTTGCAACGGGGGCAGTCCAGCTGGAGGAGAAGGGCCTCTACGGCCTCCAGAAGTTCCCCGATGTCACTACAGAGCTTGAGCTGAATCAGCGGCTCGCACAAGACGACGCATTCCAAGATGGAGAGACTTTCGCTGTAATCCACTGTGCTGGTTCCCGCCAAGATGAGTCTCTTGAAGGGTCGCGAACTTGGTGTTCGGGAATCTGCTGCACTGTTGCTCTTGAGCATACTCTTGAGCTCCTCGAGAAGTATCCCAATTCGCGGGTATTCCATCTGTACAGGGACCTGAGAGTATCCTACACAGCAGAGGACAGGTACCGCGAAGCTCGGAAGAAAGGTGTTGTTTTCATCAGATTCGACAAGGACTCGCCTCCAGAGGTAAAGAAGGGGAAGAACAGGCCCCTCAGGGTAGAAGTCACTGACCAGATACTCGGAGCGAAGCTAGGGCTTGATGTTGATCACGTTGTGTTAGCAACAGCGATGGTTCCGCGGGAGACCAACAAGCAAATCTCAGAGCTATTCAAGGTCCCGCTGAACATGTCTGGGTTTTTCATGGAAGCACACCCGAAGCTGAGACCGGTGGACTTCCAGACAGATGGTGTCTATGTGGCCGGGACTGCAACAGCACCCAAGTCAATCGATGAATCCATTGCACAGGGAAGAGGTGCGGCTGCTCGCGCACTTGTACCTTTAGTGACGGGTGTTCGGAAGGCCGAGGCGATAGTTTCTGTTGTGGATCCCGAGGTCTGCGTAGGCTGCGGCACGTGCGAAATCAATTGTGCCTACAATGCAATAGAGGTTGTTCCGGGCCAAGGCGGTCACGACTATGCTGTATCGAATCCCGTGCTCTGTGCGGGCTGTGGAAAGTGTGCCGCCGGATGCCCCACTGGTGCTATCACAATGAAGCACTTCACTGACGATCAGATACTCTCTCAGATTCGTGCGGCGCTCGAAGACATGCCCGCAAACCAATCACGCATTCTAACAATAGTGTGCAACTGGTGCAGCTACGCCGGGGCCGATAATGCGGGTGTCTCGAGGTTTCAACAGCCGACCAACGTTCGAGACATACGTGTCATGTGCACCGGACGCATTAGTGTCACTCACATCCTTGAAGCATTCAGGCTCGGAGCAGACATGGTTTGGATATCCGGTTGTCACACAGGCGACTGTCACTATGTCGATGGTAATATCACCTTCGAGAGAAGATTCGCAATTGCGAAGAAGATACTAGAGAAAGCGGGACTTGAGACCGAGCGGCTCCAGTTCACTCACATTAGTGCAAGCGAGGGCTCAATCTGGGCTGACACAGTGCGGAAGCTCTCTGAGCTCGCTGACAAGTTGGGACCGAGTCCTCTGAGACCAAGGAGGAAATGAATCAATGGCAGAGAACTGGGGTCAGCTGAAGTCCTTCGAAGGCAAGAAGTTCGAGGCACTTGATGCTGAATTCACGAAGGAGGTCTCAAAGCTGATTGGTGGGCAGGACCTGACCGCGTGTTTTCAGTGCGCAAAGTGCAGCGCAGGGTGCCCTGTCTCTGACAAAGTGAACATCCAAGTCCACGAGTTGATGAGGATGCTCTTGTTCGGTTTCAGGGAAGTCCTTGACACGGACATGGTCTGGCTCTGCACTACGTGTTATCAATGCCAGCAGCGTTGTCCTCAGGGAATCGAGATAACTGACATAATCTTTGGCCTCAAGAACATGGCATTTCGCAAGGGCATAACACCACCGGGCTATGTGACATCACGAAAGGCCCTGTACGATAATGGAAAGCTTTACGAACCGACAGATTGGGAGCGCGACGACTTGGCTCTTCCTCCTGTCCCGCATCTTGATGTGGCCGAGACCCGCAAGGTGCTTGGCAAGACGGGTCTGATGAGATTGCAGGAGGGTGAGTGATGACCCAAACGTATGAGGTATTCCTGGGCTGCGCAATTCCCTCAAGATTCAACTACTATGAAGCATCTATGCGTGCTGTCGCAAAAGAGCTCGACGTCGAGCTCTTGGACTTTGAAGGTGCTTCGTGCTGCGGCACGGTTGTTCTAAAGTCAATCGATGAACCCAGCTGGCTCGCAATTTCAGGAAGGAACATCGCTCTTGCTGAAAAGCGCGGCCACAATATAGTCACACCGTGCAACGGCTGCTTCGGCTCTCTCAAGGACTGCTCTCATGTTCTTCACAATAATGATGCTGCTCGAAAGGCTACAAACAAGGCCCTATCTTCTCAGGGACTGCAATTCACGGGCAAGGCTACAATTCGACATTTCGTTGAGGTCCTCTACGATTTGAAGGATGAGATCAAGGGTAAGATTGTCCGACCACTGAATGGGCTATCTGTAGCATTCCACCCGGGCTGTCATTTGCTCCGGCCTTCGAAAGTGGCTGGTTTTGATGACCCTGAGCTTCCACGCAAAGTCGATGAGCTAATCGAACTGACCGGGGCTAAGAGCCTACCTTGGGGCTTGAAACTCAGATGCTGTGGTTCGCCATTGCTTATAGCGAGTGAGAGTGTTGCATCACGGATTCTAAAGGAGAAGATGATCTCAGCGAAGGACGCTGGCGCTAACTGCATTGTGACAAACTGCCCAGCATGCCACACGCAGTTCGATATCCAAGCCATTGGCATGAAGGGCGACAAGGGGGAATCGTTTGAGCTGCCTGCATTGTTCGTAACACAGGTGCTCGGTGCCGCAATGGGTATTGATGTAGACGCTCTCGGGCTCAGACTGAACAGGGTGCCACTCGACCCGATAGCCGACATTCTCGGATTGTAGACTGGACTATTGTTCTACTTCGATACTGTCCGGTCTTCCCCGTAGAATATCTCACCGAGCCGCTTCATCGCATCACGGACGCATTCCTTCTTGCCACTTACTTGTAGATGGCGGTCACCGTCCAGTGATATATGGACACGGCAATCCTCTGCCAGTTCTGAGACAATCTCCACTGGAATCTCATCTGGTAACCTTATCCGAAAGAAAGCAACGTCCTTCTCTCTTGGGAGATCCGAAATCCGGGTCTTAGGCTCAGGGGGAATCTTTTGACCCTTCCCTTGGATTGCATCGTTGAAGCGCCTTTCCCATGTACGCCGAACTCCCTCACCGCCATTTTGCTCGGCCCAAATCATCAAGGTTTCCTTCAGACGGAGCATCCTTGTCTCCATTTCGGACCTCAGCTCCACGTCTTGCTGATCGATAGAGGCAATCTCACGCTCAAATGCCCGAAGATATTCAATGACCATCTTGCTATTTCGCAGGTCTGCATAGGTGAGGTCTGGTATGAACACGCCTCGGCTCTTCAGGTCACCAAGCAAATCATTCAAAACCATCCAGCCTGCCAGCATGCTATCAGCCGATACCATCTCACAAACCCCCTACAGAGCGTTTCAATCTATCCACGGAATTCATCTTATCATATCAGTCTGCTCATGCGACCTGTGAACAGAGGGAACCTTTCCGGAGTTTTACCCGCGGATCCGAGAGCTGTTCTTGGGTATCCTGTAATGTGGATGGTCGTCCTATATCCATTATGAATTGCGGGCTTCAGCCAGCACTGGCAACACTTTGCCTGCTAGTCATCGGATTGCTTTGTCGAGAAGTTATTTAACATTAGGCGCATTCTGGAGTATGGTGCTTTGCGCGTGGTTCTGTTGAAGGATAGATGGTTGGCGCCTGTCGGGTGCACATGCCTTTCAATTGCAGTGTTAATGGATCGGTTTGTCATAGGAGATGGCATCATAGACTTCCTAATCGGGGTCCTGATTGGGATGTCAATTGTGCTGAACCTCGTAGCCCTCTATCGCTTTAGAAAGTCCTAGTGTGTCCGGGACTCGGAACACACTGGAAACCCATCTCCGAGCTGATTGATGGCAGCCACAGCTTCATTGGTCTTGCACATTTGTCAGAGACTCTGATGCTTCTGGCAGGTCTAGCTGGCGAGCATTGCCTCAATCTCTTCCATGTAGCTCTTCTCACGCCACCAGCGTAAGTCTCGAGCACCCGTGGGGCAAATCGCGGCACATGCGCCGCATCCATGGCACTTCACGTCGTCTGTCACGCTCTTCTTTACTCCCGGCGAGACCTCCATCATAGTGATGGCATCATACGGACAGATTTCAGAGAAGTGGCACAGGTCACAACCCACGCATAGGTCTTCGTCCACTTCTGCCGTAAGCAGCTCGATTTGTACCGTCCCCAGGTTGAGCGGAATACATGCCTCACTTGCTGCGGCCCTTGCTTGGTTGATTGAGTCGGATACGTTCTTGGCGTAAGTCGTGCCGAGGAATACTCCGGGCACTGTCGTCTCGACCGGTCTGAACTTCATGTGCATTTCTCGGAGGAATCCGTCTTGACCGCGGTTAATGCCCATGGCCTTCACTAGGTCGGCTACATCATGTGGAGCTTCAAGCCCCACTGCGAGAACGACCAAGTCTGACCTTATCTTCAGTGTCTGTTGTGAAAGAGTGTCATAGACAGTGATTATGGCCTCATCTGAATCCCCAGCCTTTTCGACCGTCAGTGGTCTCTCGCGTACCCATCGGATGTATGTAATTCCATTCTGCCTGTTTTCGCGCCACATCTCTTCCATCCCGCTCGCGAATGGACGGATGTGTTCCTTGAACGCAGAGAAGATTCTCACATCCGGAAACATCTCTTTGAGCTCGTGTTGCATAGCCACTAGAGCCGAGCAGCAAACTCGTGAGCAGTATCTATTTCCCTCGCCCGGCGTCTGCCTTGAACCCACGCAGTGGATGAAGACGGGGTTCTTTGGGGGGGTCTTGAGTTCCCCGTTTCTGAGCTTCTTCTCCAAATCGAGTGTCGTGATGACTGCAGGAACGACTCCGAATCCGTACTCACCATTCTTGGGTTCATAAGTGTCAGTTCCCACAGTAAGAAGCATCGAGCCAACCTTGACGGTCTTCTTTTCATGGGTCGCGATGTTCTCGAGTATCACGTCGTAGTTCCCATATGTGCCCTCACGACCAATCGGTCTCGAGTTCAAGAGTACCTGGATCCTCTTCTCCTGACCGACACGCGTCTTCAAGTCCTCAACAATATCCTTCGCCGACTCCATCTTGGGGAAGATATGATGCAACTCGTTAAGTCGTCCGCCGAGCTTGTCCGTCTTCTCAACAAGGACGACGTTGAAGCCCTTCCTAGCGATGTCGAGGGCAGCTGTCATGCCAGATACTCCTCCACCAACAACCATGGCCGTGCGAACAACCTCAACAGATTTCATCGGAACGGCTTCATTATTCACGGCTTTGGCCACGGCACTTCGAATCATATCCTGCGCCTTTTCCTGACGCTCCTCTGCTGTGGCTCTTGCATTTACCAAGGCCAGCTGCTCCCTCAGGCCCACGGGACCGACAAAGTAGTACCTTGACAGACCTGCTCTCTCAAGTGCGTTTCTGAAAGTCTCCTGATGCTGAAGCGGAGAGCACGAACCTACAACAACGCGATTCAGCTTGTGTTCCTCAATCGCGTCCACAATCTTCTGCTGCCCCGGATCACTACACATGAATATGTAGTCGGTCGCAAAGACAACATTGGGAAGATCCCGCGACCATTCGGCAAGACCCGGAGAACTAATCATATTGCCTATGATACCACCACAGTGGCAGATGAATACGCCAACTCTGGGCTCAACCCCCTCTTCAAGCGGGGGTATTACCTCAATTGGTGCGACTTCTGGAATTGGCAGAATCGAATGGGCAGCCATGGCGGCACCTTTTCCTTCGTTGACGGTGTCAGTACCGTCTCTCGGGCCATGATCACAGCCCGCAATGAAGATGCCCGGCTTGTCGGTTTCAAGCGCTGCTGTATTCGGATGCTTCTCCTTCAGCCACCCAGTGTCGCTGATGTCAATCTTGAGGAGCTTCGCCAGTTCCTCGACTCCGTCGTTCGGTCTAAAGCTCGCATTGAGGACGACAAGTGAGATACCTTTCAGTTCGATGATCTTACCGGTTTCTGTGTCCTCGAGTTTCACGAACAGGTCGTGTGTATCGAAGTCTTCAGAAATCTCCGCAACTCTGCCTCGAATGAATTTGATACCTTGATTCTTTTGACTGTCCCACAGGAACTCCTCGAGTGCCTTTCCGGCTGTTCGCATGTCCATGTAGGTGTATATGATCTCACAATGCTCTGCGGGATAGTGCATTCGCGTGACTTGTGCGAGCTTGAGACCAAACGAACAGCAGACCCTGTTGCAGTGCTGACTATATCCGCTGATGTTCTCTCTGACATCCCTGCTTCCCACACAATTAACGAAGAGGACCTTCTCCGGCTCCCTGCCATCCGACGGACGCACCATATGGGAGTCAGTTGGCCCGGTGGGGTGGCTCATTCGGTCATATTCTAGACTCGTGACAACATTCGGATACACACCATAGCCGTACTCGCCATAGTCATATGGCTTGTATTCTTGAAATCCGGTAGCAACAATGATTGACCCAACCTTGAAGGTATAGAGTTTGTCTTCATCATCATATCTGATGCAGTCCTGAGGGCAGACTCCCGCGCAGGTGCCACAACCGATGCAAGACTTCTTGTCTATGCGTGCAATGAGCGGGACCTGCTGCCTGAAGTTAAAGTAGATCGCCTTTCGCAAGCTCAGACCAA
This sequence comes from Candidatus Thorarchaeota archaeon, assembly GCA_003345555.1. GTDB lineage: Archaea > Asgardarchaeota > Thorarchaeia > Thorarchaeales > Thorarchaeaceae > OWC5. Next base: position 8,758 of record PRDJ01000033.1, on the reverse strand, counting down.
AGTCATACTCGTTTGGAACCTCCACCGGACAGTTCTGCGTGCACAATCCACATCCTGTGCACTTCTTTTCATCAACGTAACGAGCCTGTTTTCGAATAGTTACGCTGAAATTGCCCTTGGTCCCCGATACTTTCTCCACTGTGGACAAGGCATAGGTTGTGATGTTCGGATGCTTTCCTACGTAAGAAGTCAGGGGCGTCATGACACAAGCAGAGCACTCCAGCATAGGGAATATCTTGTAGACGGCGACATAGTTGCCGCCAATATTCACATTCTTTTCTACCAAGTGAACATGGTGTCCACCTTTAGCGAGATCAAGCGAAGCGTTGATGCCTGCCATGCCTGCACCAATGACCAAGACATCAGTTATCTTCGAAGGCGCTTTTTCCGTCATCTTGGGTCTTGCCTTGGGCGCTTTTTTCTTGGTCGTCTTAGTGACCATCAATAGAGATCTCCGAGCTACGGTTGTGTCGAGGTCGACACCCTGAGAGTCGATATAATCTTTCTGTCAGAGGCCAAGCACTCGGGTCGTCTTGCTTAACACCTCTGCCACAACCGAAGCCTTTTGTGAACAGGGATTAACCGCTTATTATGTGTGGTCGGTTTGGTCTATTCAGCCCTGCTGGCATATTAGTCGCCAAGTTCGGAATAGGGCAGGTCATGGCAGAGCTGAAGCCGCGTTACAATGTCGCGCCGGAACAAGAAATCGCAGTGATTATTCAGAATGATGTACGCAAGCTCGTGGAGATGCGTTGGGGTCTGATTCCTTTTTGGACGAAGGAACCTGCGTCGGATTTCAGTACAATCAATGCACGAGCTGAGACAATCGAGGTCAAGCCAACCTACCGCCACTCTTTCAAGAATCGAAGATGCCTGATTCCAACAGATGGATTCTATGAATGGAAGGGCAAGGTCGGGAACAAGACTCCCTACTTTGTACGCCTGAAGTCGCGGGAGCCGTTTGCATTTGCAGGGTTGTATGACCTCTGGGAGTCACCAACGGCTGAGGTGAATGCGAGTGCAACGATTGTCACAACCGTGCCGAACGAATTGCTTTCTAAGATTCACAACAGAATGCCAGTAATTCTTTCGCGCGATGAGTACGATATGTGGCTGACAAAGGAGAAGGTTGATTCGTCAGTACTGAAGGCATTGCTTGATTCATATCCATCCATTGACATGGAGGTCTTTAGTGTATCCTCGTTTGTGAACAACCCCTCGAATGAGGGACCTAGATGCATTGAGGAACAATCCTCATAGCTTCTCTTCTTTAGGGGCTGCCTCCAGACGCTCTGCCTTTTCCATGTGCATCTTGTCCATTGCTTTTCTTACTGCATCTAGTCTTTCCCCGTGAAGCGGGTAGTACTTCAGACAGACAAGTGCGAGCCCCATGGCCATCAGCGGGATTGTCGTCATGGCCAGCCTGAATATCAGACTGACTTCTGGTGTCGGCGGAGTACCACCCTGATATCCGGTCAGTCCAAAGAAGAACGCGGCTGTCAATCCGCTTAGTACGAATCCAAATCTCCCGAGAAAGCCATTCATTCCGAAGTATACTCCTTCTCTTCTGATCCCTGACTTGACCTCGTCTTCATCAATAATCTCGCTCACCATTACTTCAGGCAGCATCATGTATCCTGAGAGGCCAACGCCAGCAACGAACATTATGGGCAAAACCTGAGTGAGGCCCGATACAAACAGAAACGGCTGGAGTGAAATCGCGAAGACAGACATGGTCGCGATGAAGCATTTCCTAGTCCCGTATTTCCTGTAAGCTGCGGCCCACACCGCAAGAAATGGCAGCGCTGAGACGAACATGGCCAGCAACAAGATCGTCACGTCGCCTTTTCCTATACCGAGGATGTTAGTTGAGAAAAACTCCAGCATGCTCTGCATCCACAGAAAGGCATACTGTATCATTAGGTAGGCCACGGCGAATATGAGGAACGTCCTATTCCCTAACGTGGTCTTCAGAGTTGGCCCAAGTGAAGGATTTGTCTCTAGGCTTAGTTCCTTTCTTTCCTTGTTCCAGATTACGGAGATTATGAAAGGAACTGATCCCACCACGCCAAGGGCTAGGCCCACGTACTTGTAAGCATCGTATACTGTCATTGTCCTTGACAGAGTTTCAATCATCATTGGCATCGTGAAAGCGAGTATGAGACCCAAGGCTGCAAACAACTGTCTGAAGAGCTGAACCTGTGATCTGTCCTTTGGACTTTCATAGAGCTCCGGAAACATGGAAACGTAAGGGACACTGACCAGCGTGTAGAACCCGTCGAATGCGATTATGGTGAGAAGGAAGTAGATGAATATCGGGATATTGAATGGTTCAGCTAGTGGAAGCCCTGTCACCGGAGGAGTCCAGACCAGCAAGTATGTCACGAAGAGGAAGATTGCACCTATGAATATGTAAGGCCTTCTTCTCCCCCACCTAGTACGTGTTCTGTCTGAGAGGACCCCGAAAAGAGGATCGTTAATCGCGTTCCATACACCGTATATGGCGATTGCCATCCCGTACAGGACTCCATCAAGTCCGATGTATTTCTTGTCAACGTAGAAGGTCAATGCAAATGTCGCGAAGGCGTTGTAGAGTAGAGATGCTCCCAAGTTTCCTGAAGCATAGCTCACCTTCGCTCTCAAGCCCATGTTCGCAAGCTCCCTTTCTGCCCAATGGGCAGTTGGGTCTAAATGGTCCTCGCCGCCGAGAACACTCATACCCAATCTAATCAGTTACTTGAACTTGCTGCTTATTTCTGGCTGCAACAGATACGCAATCACGATAATGCGGACCAGAATCGCCAAGATGTAGCGATGAATGAGTTCGAAGTCGATCAACACTGCGCCAACATTCAAGACGAGACCTATGATCATGAACAGCACACTAATCAGCCAAGCCCAGTACTTCATCTTCCACAGGCCGAATCCCGCTATTATGAGGACGATCCCAAGTACTAGGTCGCCAAGCTGCACGGTGTCTATCATCACAAGATGATGACCTAGTCTGATGAACTCGGTATTCACGCCTACCCACACTGAGAAGATACCAATTACGACATCAAGAAGCGCAAGGATCGAGACGCCAAGAGGTGTTGAATTCCTTGGTGTATTTGTTGAGACTGCCAACACGAATTCCTCCTTTTGCTCATAGGATTTCACAGGAGTCTCCTTATCTTCGTAACGCTACAGGCTCTCCCTAATAGATTGCCTGTGGCGCTCCGAATCTCATTATCGATTTAGCCATGGAGTGACAAAGGTGGCGCCGAAGTCCGAGCCGAACACGGGGTCAAGCAGCTGTCATCTAGAAGGTCTGTATGTCAGAAATCTTGCGAAAGCCCTTATGCTATGCAGCCGAACATGAAGCGCAGGAACTTTCTTCATATAGTCCTTGTATGAGTTACCGAATCTCTCAACAAGCTCTCTTTCTTCACGTGCGATCTGGATTCTGAACACGCCGTATACGATTATGAAAATCAGAGCAGAGTAAACGGAGCATCTGAACACGAATGCTGCGGCGCCCATAAGAACAGCTCCCAAATACGCAGGATGACGTACGACTGAATAGATTTCATGCTGTTGCACTTCCGATTCGTCTGGAAAATAGAGGTATACGACGGTCATGTAGTCTATTCCGAATGTGGTGAGCGCGCTGCGTACAGTGAGGGCGCCCAAGGCAAATAGGAATGCTGCTACCCCGATGCGCAGCAGCAGATCAGCATCCCCAGTAATCCCGAAGGCAAACAGTAGCGATTGTGACCACTGAGTCGTGAGTTCATTAACTGGAGGGCTAGGAGGCAATGAACGAATTGAGGTGAATGCATGAAAGACGAGAGAAGGAATAAGGAACACGCCCACAACTCCTCTGGATATCATCTTTTGGTATGCAAGACTACCATACTTGGCCTTCATCACATCTCTCTTGTTCCACAGGCTTCCTATGAGCCACAATCCAACTGCCGCGACCAGGAGGCTACCAAGTAGCGGAATGAAAGGTTCAGCTAGTACGAGTAGCTCAACACTGCTGAAGATGCGTGGCAGGATGTCCAATAAGATCAGGCCTAGAAAAGCTACTGTCGAAGCTACCAATCCCCTGAGCGGCAATAGCGCGATTCTCCTGCCTGGGTAGCCGGGCAGCTTTTCATGAAGCTTATCAAATCCTTTCAAACAGTAAACCCACCAGCCTAGTTCTTCCAGAACAGACACGGTCTATTCAGCATTATGAATGGCTGCAAAATAAGTTCGGAATCCCGATTCACGATTATTGTTACTTTTCCAGTAGCCCTACGTAGTACTTCCTTTCGCCGAACGTCTTGGTAAGGTGCCAGCCTGCGCGTTCGGCCACCTCGCTCATCTCTTCAGGACTGCTCAACAATAGTTCGAACCACTGACCAGTCAAACCCTTGTAGTGCATCCTAAGCCTGACGAGTCCCGCGGGTCTACCACGAGACTGATTCCACTGATGGTATTTCAGATGTGCCTCTTCATCTGTGGCCCTAGGATCCCTTGAGCCTGCCAGTATTATTGCATCCCGAGTCGTTACCTTGTATAATTGCTTCAGCATCTTTGCGACCTTATCCTTGCCTCCAACGACACCAAAGTTATTGCCAAACATAATGACAGTTCTGAAGTCTCGTCTTCTGAGTCTGATTTCATCGGCCGACATGAGATGTACACTGTCGAGGCCTCTCCGTCTGCATGCCTCTATTGCACCAGGCGAGACATCTATGCCAACCCAATCTAATCCGTGGACAATCAAGTACTGACCTACGCGGCCAGCTCCGCACCCTATGTCTAAGACAGGGCTCTTGGCAACTGGAATTGCGAGTCTTTCGGATTCCTGCCATTCTTCAATCGGGGCAACGTATTGCTTGCCATTGCTGTCAGTTACAAAACCATCATCTCGTTCGATCTTGTGTTCTGCCATCTGCCCCTCACTGGCATCGTGCATTATCATGCCAAAGATATCACTCATACTGCCTAGCACCACTAGTTGTGGAATACACCACTTGGGCGTATCACTGCTTCAATCAATCGTATTTCCCGTTAAGCCTTTGCGGACATGCTAAGGGAGCAACCGTCGCATGAAGCGAAGCCTCCGGTCGGAGCTTGACATGGCGGGGAGACCACAGGCCGGGAAATACATAGAGGATAAATCCGCATTTGTAATCTGTTCAGGTCAAGGTATTTGGATGTCTAGAGAGAAGGTACTAGCTCACCTCAAAGAAATCGCGAAGCGATTCGATGACCCCAAGATACAGAAGAGATTCGTGGGCTACAACAAGACGCTCCAGTTTGTATTTCCTGATATCAATACAAGCATGTATCTGAAAATTGGTGATGGAAAAGTCCTAGCAGTCGGTGAGGGAGTAGTACCATCTGAATTGCAGGTGACAATGGACTCCACGGTCTTCCTCGGCATAATGGCCAAGACAGAAAGTCCCATGGCGGCGTATTCCGCGGGCAAGCTAAAGACAAAAGGCGAGGTCCCTGATCTGCTGAAGTTGCAGAAGCTCCTGTTGTAGGTCGAAACGTCTGGTTCCGGGTTTTCTATCGTTTCATCGGCCTTTGATCACAGTATGCGGAGTCAGGTCCGGTGTCCATGACGGCGTGACTATCTTGACGCGAGTCCATGAATGTTTTAAGGGCGGCGTTCATTCCGGTTCAATACGCGGGTCACGGTGATGGACGTGAAAGCACTCATAACTGCACCATTTTCCGAGTCTGGACTGAAGACCCTCAGAGATGCTGGTGTGACGGTTGTGCACCAGAGCTGGCTTGAGACAGGCAAGCTCTACTTGGGAGATTCTCTCACTAAGCCAATCAAAGAGGCTGGTGCTGACGTTGTTGTGGTGGAGGGCGACGAGGTCAAGGAAGAAGTGATTGCCAGCACATCTCTGAAGCTCATCGGGTCTGCGAGGAACGACCCGAACAACATCTCCATCCCGGCTGCGACTGCCAAGAGGATTCCTGTGATCAGTGCCCCGGGCAGGAACACGAATGCTGTCGCAGAGCATACGATAGGACTGATTTTGAGCGTTGCCCGCAAGATTGTTTCGTGTGAACGTTTTCTGAAAGGCGATTTCTTCGTAAATAGCTTCGGGGATTTCGCCCGTATGTACAAGACATTGGCGGGCTTCGAGCTATATGGCCGGAGTGTTGGCATCATTGGTCTTGGTTCGATTGGGTTTGAAGTCGCAAAACGTCTCCAAGCTTTTGGGTTGCGACTTCTCGTTTATGACCCATACGTGGACAACACAAGAGTTCGTCAAGTTGGAGCTGAGGTAGTGAAGCTTGACGAGCTACTGAAGCGCTCTGATATCGTAACAATCCACTGCCCGCCAACTCCCGAGACAAAGGGAATGATAGGTGCGAAGCAATTCGCACAGATGAAGAAGACAGCCATATTCATCAATACAGCAAGGGCGATGGTCGCTGATGAAGCGGCCCTTCTGGATGCTCTCAAATCCGCGACAATTGCAGGTGCGGGCCTTGATGTTTTCTCGATGGAACCTGTTGACTCTGACAATGTGTTTCTAGGTCTTGACAATGTTGTTGTTACTCCACACATGGGCGGGAATACAATAGAGACTATGGAACGTCAATCAGCAATGATTGCAGCTGACATCGTTGCCTTTGTCAGGGGCAAAAGACCGCTGCACGTGTTGAACCCCGAGGTATTCGAAAGGAGGGGCAAGTAGATGGTAGTGGCCGCCATTGACGCCGGGACGACCGGCGTAAGATGTATGATTGTGAGTCGTCATGGCGAAGTCCTTGGAGCGGGCAGAAAGCCTTGGGGTTATACAACTCCTGCCAGCCTTGAGATAGCGAAGGAGTTCAGCCCCAAGGAATTCTGGAATCTTACATGTGCTGTCATTCGGCAGGCTTTGAAGGTCTCAGGTATTCCCAAGTCGGAGATTGAAGCTGTCGCCACAACAAGCCAGCGCCACGGAGTGGTCTTTCTTGACAAGGATGGACAAGAGCTCTATGGCGGTCCTAACATGGACGCACGCGGAGCCATGACTCAATACATCATTGAAGATGCTCTAGGGGAGAGATTCCACGAGATTACGGGTTGCTGGCCTCCGCTGGTCTTTGCTCCATCGAGACTCGCATGGTTCGAAGAAGAAGAGCCTGAGATTCGCCAAACGGTGGCCCACATGCTCCCCATAAATGACTGGATCACCTACCGACTTTCCGGGTCCTTCGTTGCAGATCCCTCGTCTGCAAGTGGTACGGGTTTCTTCGATGTCAAGTCGAGGGATTGGAGTCCTGACATAGCGGATGCTGTTCAAGCAGACTTGTCAATCCTGCCTGAGATACACGAAGCTGGAACCATCGTTGGCGAAGTCAGCAAACAAGCAGAACGAGAATGTGGGCTGCCCGCAGGGCTTAAGGTTGCTCAGGGCGGGACCGACACCCATTGTGCATTGGTTGCGACCGAGACGGATGTTAACGAGATTACGGTCATAGCAGGCAGTACAGCGCCCTCGATGCTGGTTACGGATTGCGCGATATGTGTGCCGGATCAGAAGCTCTGGACGAGCTGCCATATGATTCCCGGACAGTGGACCGTAGAGAGCAATTCCATGCTTACTGGTGCTCTTCTTGATTGGGCCGTCCGTCTGCTTTGTGAACGCGCTGAGAATCCGGAGAAGTGCGTCAGCCAGACATTCAGCAAGCTGTCCGAGGTTGTTGCCTCGATTCCGCCGGGCAGCAATGAGACCTATGCGGGCTTGGGACCGAGCATCATGGATTGTAGAAAGATGACCGAAGTGCCTCAAGCGAGAATCTTCTTCCCTCAGCCTGCTCTTCCGAATGTTGTTTCCCTGAATGCAGCAAGTTTGATTCATGCAGTTATGGAAAATATTACTTACTCAATACGTGGCAACTGCGACCAGCTCGCTGAGTTCGCGCAGGTGAAGGCGGTGAAGGCGATAGGCGGTATGACCCGTGGTGCAGTTTGGACAGAAATGCTTGCCAACGTACTGAACACACCGGTGCATACCACGCTTCAATCAGAAGGTAGCCTCCTTGGGGCGGCAATCTGCGCAGCGCGTGGCGCTGGCTGGTATCCCAGTTTGCAGGCTGCGGCTCACGCGATGGTACAGTGGAAACCAGTTGTGGATCCTGACGAGAGAGCGAATGCCTACAAGTCGTGCTACTCCAAGTGGACGGAGATTTGGTACGGTCATCGAGATGAACAGTAATGTACGAGAAAGTGAAGAAAGAGATACAAGGTATCTGCAAGGAATTACTCAAGGAAGGGCTTGTTGCTGGAACTGCAGGCAACGTGAGCGCAAGAGTCGATGATCACGTTGCAATAACTTACAGCCAGAAGCACTACGACCAAATGCTGCCCGAGGATGTCATGATTCTGGACATGGAGGGAAACGTTGTCGAGGGTAAGATGAATCCCAGCTCAGAGACGCCGACTCACCTTGAGGTCTACCGTCAGAGGAAGGATGTCAATGCTGTGATACATACTCACAGTATCTATGCCACAGCCATGGCCATCTTGCACAAGCCCCTCCCCCCCGTCATTGACGAAGTAACTGCAAGATTGGGTGGTGAGATACGGGTATCCAAGTATGCTCAGCCCGGTTCTACTGCGTTAGGCAAGGCAGTGGTTGAAGGTCTCGAGATGAGAAGTGCCGTACTGATTGCGAATCACGGAGCTTTGTGTTGCGACAGAACCCTGAGGGACGCCTTCGATGATGCTGTCCTGCTTGAAAGGGCATGCAAGATATACATGCATGCA
>PRDJ01000032.1 GCA_003345555.1 Candidatus Thorarchaeota archaeon | reverse complement strand
AAGCTTGAGGGTTGACGCCACAGCACGAACAATGTCAGCATCCTCGGAAGAAATCAGCTTGCTGATCATCTGCCGGTAAGTCAGATTGGCGAAGGGCTGCTCTTCGATACTTAGGAGACCCAGGTCAGCTATTTTCTTGAGAGTAGAGCACCAGCCTATATTCCTGAGAGTGCCTCTCAGCATTGTCTCTGTTTCAGGAATACCGTAGATGTCGATATATGAAACGCTGTCACGGTTTGGATAAACCTCGAACTTACCTGCTCCCGGTATTTCGATTATTTGGTAGCTGTCAAAGAGCTCTGGCCCAGGAATAACCACTTCTTTCCTATTTCTGACGAAATGAGCGTCGTTTCGACCTGCAAGCAAGACTCCTCTAGGTGTCCAAGAGACTTTGTACCCAAACGGGTTGTTGTTTGCATCAGGTGCAGGGAGGCCTCCTGTGTGAGAGATGAAGGATGTTATCTTGCCTTCGTTCTGATGAATGTGGTTTATGATTTTCATAGCACTCATGTGGTCAATACCTGGATCGACGCCGCACTCATTTAGAAGAGGAATACCGGCATCAGTTGCCTGCTTGTTTAATGCTTTCATTTCGTCAGATATGTAAGAAGTGGTGCAGAAGGGTTTGCGATGCTTGACTGCAATCTTGGCGGCTTTGACGTGGTAGACGTACGGTAGTAAGGAACAGACCAAGTCGGCCTTGAAAGTTAGATCGTCAAGCAACTTGTCGTCTGTGTTAATGTCGAAGGAAACAGCTTCGGCGTTCCTGAAAGCCTGAGTCATGGCCTCTATTTTGCTCTTGGTTCTACTGGCTATGATCAGATGGAATCCGTGTTTTGATATGTATTCGATGTAGGGTCGAGACACCAAGCCTGCGCCTAGACAGAGTACGGTCTTCATGTTCTATCCTCCTAGTTGTTCTGTGTACTTTCGAAGGTATTCGTAGTTCTCGGTTAGATTGCCTTGGTATACGACCACTGCATCCTTCAATTCTCGGGGTAGGTGAAGTTGGTCGAAAGGCACGGTGAAATCTGCATTTGCCAGTATTGGTATATAGTCGAGAAGAGATGCACTGAAAGAGGTTGACGATTCTCTTGGGAGCTCGGACGGCAGATTATCTACTGCCATCACAACTGGTCCTTCTCCAGATACACCGGAGGTAATTCGGTCTTTCTTGATGAGGTAAGTGAAAGCCGGTTCTGCAGGGTTGGTAGCCTGAAGTGTGAACTCAATGGCACCTTCGATATCACAGGAAATGTCGCCTATGACACGGAGCCTTCGGTGCTTGTCCTTCCAGTGTGCCTTGATGAAGTCTTTTGATACCAATCGGGGATACTTGTCAGACCAGTAAATGCAGTTCAGTAGAACCGTGAGGTATGGGACGTAGCGTTCGAAGACGGGCTTGTATTTCCCCTTGCCATAGCTATAGTAATCCTGGAGATTGAACTTAGCAGTCGGGTCGATAGGCTCTACCATGTGTTCCTCTCTGAAGACGGACTTGTACAATAGATTCTGCTGTGAAGTTGTCTGCGCCAGCTCATCTGGTTGAACCGATTCGTGAGGAAGCAAATCAAACAGCTCTTGGGCTCCTCGAGAGACGTTTCCGTATCCGGCGAAGCCAATGACAAAGGGACGTAGTCGCTTTGGTAATCCCTCGATCTCTATTTGTTTGGCTAATGCTCTGAAGGAGTCCTTTAGCTCGGAAAGATCCTTGCACTCGAGTGTGCGCTTCATATGCTTGAACGGGTTTGGTCTCATGTGTTCAACTTCGAGACGCTGTCCCAGAATATAGAGTGTGTCGGAGAGACCAGCCATTCCGGCCCAGTTTCCAAAGTAAATGAGTCTCTTGCCCTTGTCATCTAGTATTCGTTCGTAGTCTATGAGTGTCGCCTTTGCAGTCATGATGCTTCTTAGCATCGGCATGTTGTGCGGTTGTCCTTTTATGGTATGACTGAAGAAGACGTATGCCTTGCCACGCTCAAAGAAATCGTCGGGCATCTCTTTTATTCCTAGAACAACTTGTGCCGAACTACCCTTCAAGGGCAGTATCTGAGCCTTGGCTTCCATGTACTCTTCGGCGTTGAATGCACGGTTTTCACTCGGCTCGACTATGAAGTTGATATTATGTCTGCTCTTGAGCATGTCAACATGTTCTGGTATTACCGGAACGCGTGTTTCGAAAGGTTTCTCCTCTTTTCTCAGGCCGATTACATTCACGGAGATCCCTCCTCGTGTGAATCGCTGTGCTGACGCTCATAGCTGCTGTCGCCGGACGCCGCTAGCGACCAGTTGTTGTGGCTTTAAGCTTTTGATATACACGGCTTTGTAATACTCGCCCTGAAAGAGGAACACGTGTTCTAAGCGCTTGAGATTGCAATGGTTTACTACCTATATGTGTACGACTGCAAACGGGCGCGCGAGACCAACGCTAGAAGAGTCTCTTTTACAAAGGAGCTCTATGGGTTCATGTATTCTTGGAGAACGAAAGGAGGGTATAGAGAGAAGCGAAAGCCAGGCTTACTAGAAGAGTGCTCAGGCTCTGTTGCAGTCACTGCATCTGCAATACTGGTGCCTTCGGAATACAGAGGAGCATTCGAAGCACTGTTCCACTCGTACCAAGACATCCTGATCACCAAAACATTCGAGGTAAGCAGACAATTAGATTAGGATTTAGAACACGTGTTCCAACTCCCAGGCCCCATCATTTCCGGTCGAAGGAGAATGCATATTGGTTAGATGTGGGTCGATAAGTATAAATAGCCGCTTCTGAAGCGGAATGTCATCTGTTTTTGTTTGTAGTAGTATTATTATCGCGTTAGAACATCTGTTCCATATGCTCCAGTGGAAGCAGAGGGGAGTAACTAGAAGCTCCAGCCGACCCCGACTCGCCGATCAGTTGGTCGAGTGGTTGGAACACGTGTTCCAAGTCTCCAGCTCTCCGTGGTCTTCCTCAGTTTGTTTTTGTTTGGATCCTTGTGTGCGTCTTTGTTCTCTATACCATAAGATAGATACACAATCACCTGTCCAAGCTCTTCTGGGACCGGTTCTCCATAGGGCGCATGATAACTTGACCAAACCTACTGAACTGCTTGAGGATAACCCGGGGAAGAGGATACTGCTTCTGGGCAACGAAGCAATAGCTCGAGGCGTGTTGGAAGCAGGGGTACGTCTGGTGGCAGTATATCCTGGGACGCCGAGCAGTGAAATCGGCAACAATCTGACAGCTATAGCTACACGTATTCCCGATTTCTATTTCGAATTCAGTACAAACGAAAAGGTCGCAATGGAGGTTGCTGGTGCTGCCGCGGTCGCTGGAGTGAGGTCAATGATCGCCTGTAAAGGCCCGGGACTAAACGTAGCGGCCGACCCGTTCCTCTCGCTAGCATACGTAGGAGTGCGCGGAGGCATGGTGGTGGTGGTCGCAGACGACCCAAGTATGTGGAGCTCGCAAAACGAGAACGACTCGCGCTACTATGCTCTCATGGCCAACACACCAATGTTGGAACCTTCTGATCCTGTCGAAGCCAAATCCATGCTCATTGAGGCCTTTGATATATCCGAGAAACTCGAGCTCCCCGTTCTCTACCGTACGACTACTCGTGTCAGTCACACGAGAGCACCAGTAGAGCTAGGTCCTATGCGAGACCGTGTTTCAACTGTGAAATTCGACAAAGATCCATTCAGATTCGTTCCCATTCCGTCGGTAGCATACAAGCGGCATCCTTGGTTACTACAGCAAATCGAGAAGGCCAGAAGAATATCTGAGGAGACATCCCTGAATTATAGAATCGGTGAAGGCGAGCTTGGCATAATCACGAGTGGCGTGGCCTTCAACTATGCCATTGAGGCAGTCTCAACCCTCGGTCTAAAGGCCGAGATACTCAAACTGGGAATGACGCACCCTCTGCCAGAACGGAAGATCTCCGACTTCTTGCAAGAGCACACGAAAGTGGTAGTGGTAGAGGAGTTGGAACCCTTCTTGGAAACCCAGGTGCGCCGGGTCGCACAACTGAACCACATAGTAGTCACAATTTTGGGCAAGGAACAAGGTTACTTTCCTAGGACTTACGAATACACCCCCAGAACAGTGATAGAGGGATTGGCCAAGATTCTGAATCGTAATACACCTATTAACTGGCAGCAAATTGACTCGAAAGCTGAGGAATTGTCCTCATTACCGTCCCGACCACCACTGCTGTGTGCTGGCTGTCCCCATAGGGCGACGTACTATGCTATTCGAGTGGCTACTAGGGGAAAGGCGATTTACCCATCTGACATAGGCTGCTATACGCTGAGCATTGCTCCCCCTCTCGAGACAGCAGACATACTGTTTGACATGGGATCGTCAATCACTACTGCCTGTGGAATAGCACGGGTTACTGATCAGGACGTCGTAGCCACAATTGGCGATAGCACGTTTTTCGCTTCAGGCCTTCCGGGCATAGTTGACGCGGTGTACAACAGACACCCAATCAGCGTGGTCGTGCTTGACAATCGTACTACAGCGATGACAGGACAGCAGCCACATCCTGGTACGGGCCTTACAGGGATGCAAGAGAAGGTTAGTCCGATTGACATAGTTGATGTGTGCAAGGGCTTAGGTGTGAACTATGTAAGAATGGTACGACCGTTTGATTCCATGGCCACCTTGGTGTCAGAGATCCGAGAGATGGTTGTATGGGTGAGAGAAAACAAACAACCGGCCGTGTTGGTGTCCAGAGAACCATGTGCACTTCTTGCAGCCATCGATAGGCAACAAACCGGAACTCCGCCGCATCCCTATCGAGTCAACTCAGATCTATGTAACGCCTGCAAACGGTGTCTTCATCGGCTTTCATGTCCGGCGATGTATTTTGATTCTGAGACAAACAAGGCCGTGGTTGATGAGACTCTGTGCAACGAGTGTGGTATCTGTGCGGCTGTATGTCCTAAAGGTGCCATAAACCGGGAGGACTGAAGAATGCGTATTGTTCGTAATACAGTCGATGTCACGAATGTGGCTCTTAGCGGGGTAGGCGGCCAAGGCGTTCTAACTCTTGCAGAAGTGTTAGCAAAAGCAGCCATGCTGGACGGTCATAATGTCCGAGTTGGCGAGATACACGGGATGGCCCAACGTGGTGGCCACGTTCTTTGCACAATTAGAATAGGCGAACATGCAAAGGGTCCTATCATTGATCCAGGCACCGCGCATCTCGTGGTAGGTTTCGAACCAATCGAGACTCTGCGTGAAATCCATCTGGTCGCCCCTAATGGATGTGTAATCATGAGTTCTCATATCCTACTGCCAGTAGCTGTCTCAATGGACCAAGGAACATATCCGGATCACGACGCGATAATGAGTGCAACGAAGAGATTCACCACTAACGTGATTGAGTTCGATGCGATGGAGCTTGCAGAGAAGGCCGGTAGTCCGAATTCACTAAACATGGTCATGTTAGGTGCAATAATCAGCACCGAGCTGGTACCAGTAACCAAAGATTCTGCCTTACAATCTTTGTACGATACAGTACCGGAGCAATTTCAGCAAGTGAACTCTGCAGCATTCAACCTCGGCTTTGCACAGGTGGGTGGAATGCTCCGACTATGATATTTCCCAACGAATCCGACAGAATGGGCTGCATCACTCCATTTGATCACTGATTCAGATTCGATGCGGACACAACAATCTGACCAACAGAGATTCCTCCGTCACCAGGTGGCACATTTCTATGAACCAATAACTTGAGCCCTTCCTTTTCCACCGTCGTAGAGATAGCCTGCGTAACAATCCGGTTAACTGCAACTCCACCAGAGACTCCTACAGACCCAATCCCCCTCTCCATGGAGACCATGCACGCAATAGTCGCCAGCGACTCCCCTAGGTACCATTGCGCTGCATAAGCGACTTCCTCTGTTGGAACGCCCTGTCTCCTAAGCCGCAGAATCTCTCGAATAGCTTCTGTGCTATCCAGCACGACCGATTTCTCAAGACTATGTTCCTTATTGATCCTGAGGCCTGTTTCGCGAGCGACCGCCTCCAACTGCATCGGACATTCTCCGTCGTAGCTGTTCTCGAAGCACAGACCAAGGGCAGCTGACACAGCATCAAGAAACCTGCCTGCACTCGTGCTGTACAAGACATTCACACGTCGCTGTCGCATTTCAGAAAGCATTGATAGGTTGCTCCCAGTAGCAACAACACCTGGCGCGATCTGTGCCTTTCCTATCAAATGAGAAATCTCACTAACGTCAAATGAATCACCGAGTATTCCTAGCAGAGCTCTTGCGCTGTAAGTAGCGGACAAGTCGCCGCCTGAATAGGCTTGCCGCTTCAATCCCCCTGCTCTTGTGGCTTCGACGGCATTGCCAACTAAGACGTCTCCTCCCCACGACTCACCGCCAAGAGCATATCCAAAGCCGTCGATTGTAATACACGCAATAGTGGTATCAGCAGGGAGACCCGAGTCTGCAAGCAGGGCCGCAAGATGAGCATGATGGTGTTGGACAGGAAGCACGGGCACCTTTCGTTCAGCCGCCAAATTCCTTGCGAATTCACTGCTAAGAAATTCCGGATGAAGGTCGCAGGCAACAGCATCGAGTCTCGTTACTGCAAGGATGTTCATGAGGTGACTCAATGCATCCCAGAGAAAATCGATGTTCTCTGCTCTGTTCGTATCCCCTATGTGCTGAGTCTGGTAGACCTTGCCTCTACTAAGAACTGCTCCAGTCGCTCTTTCCTCTGGCCCAACTGCAATCAACTTAGCTTCTCTTGATAGGCCATTTACTATAATTGGTTCTGGAACGTAGCCGCGTGCCCTCCGAATGAAGATGGGGCCGTTCAGCAAGAGTTTGATCACAGAATCGTCTGCTCTTTGCTCGATTCTCCTATTATGGACCAGGAAGAGGTCAGCTATCCCCTTCAGCTCAGAAATGATGACCTCAGGGTTAACATACATGGGCAAGCCCGTCGGATTGGCACTTGTCATCACCAGTCCTGGTTCATCCATGTAGTGAAACAAGAGATGATGTAGGCCTGAGTAAGGCAGCATAACACCGACCGTATCTAAACCGGGAGATATCAACTCCAGAGACTCAGCGGGTATCTCTCGTGTAATCCTCGAAGAATCTTTGTCAGATTCTTTCGAACCTTTCCTCTTCTTGACCAACACAATTGGTCTTCGCCAAGAAGTCAACAGATCTATCTCTTGTGACGACACGAGAAACTGATTTCTCAGGGTCTCTAGGTCTCTGACCATTATCGCGAATGGCCTGCGCAATCTTCTTTTTCTCTCCCTGAGTTCCTGAATCGCTGTTGGTTTGCTGGTCATTGTGACCAAATGTGTGCCTGATATTCCCTGAAATGCTCCTATCTTTCCGTTCTCCACGAGCTTTGCGGCTGTGGCGATTGGTTCAGAGTCTTCTACTAGCCTACCTAATGGATCCAGTAATCGATAGATTGGCCCACACTCTGGACATGCGATGGTCTGCGCATAGTATCGACGATCGGTCGGGTTGTTGTACTCCGTATTACACGTATTGCATAAAGGAAAATCCGTCATGGTCGTATTTGGGCGGTCGTAAGGAAGACTTGTGATTGTCGAGAATCTAGGACCACAGATAGAACATGAGGTAAAAGGATACAGGTGCCAACGAGAGCCGGATCTCAGCAAATCAGCCACACAGTCCTCACACATAGCGATGTCTGGGGGCATGTCGAGACCAGATGTTTCTTTTCTCACGTCGACGGATCTCTCAATTCTGAACTCGTTGAACTCACCCGTTGCATCGCTCCATTCGACATTGATTCCGTCTATCCGCGATACGGCTGGTGCCCTAGATTTCACTTCGGCGATTAGGCCCTCGATGTCTCCTCGGCGGCCCTCCACCACTAGCTGTACTCCGGCATTTCCCAGGTTCAGGACATACCCAACTAGGTTCAACTCCTTCGCGAGGCCGTAGACAAAAGGCCGAAAACCGACACCCTGAACGACACCGATGATATGGATGTCTGCCCTTTGCTTCAAGTCCTCAGACCTGTTCGCATATCGCACCGCTTTGTGATATTAAGTCAGTGAACTGGCAAACCGGCCTTCCCACCGGTAGAAGGCTTGGTGGTACGGTCGTATTACAAGTATGTACGATAATACATCCGCAAAGAGAAGAAGACACAACCTGACGGATCCATTATGTAGGCGCTCATAAGTCTTGTACAGGACTAATCAACGATTGAGGATATGTGTCCGACGATTGAATCAGAGTCAACCTTCCTGGGAGAACCAGAACCGACGCCCTCTATTTTGGCTTCGATACCGGAGTGCCTGAAAGACGCTCTCCGCAACTCTATCCTTACTGAGCCTATAGGAAGGAGGCCTATCCTAGTCTCGAGCAATGGTCTGGCAAATCGTTTCATTCTGGGGCGGTGGGGCATTCGGCCTTCGCAGCGAAGACACTATCGGAACCTATTTTTGCAGGTCAGAAAGCACTGCAGAGATGTGTTCCAGTACTATATCAGCAGAGGGTGGCTCGGATGGGATACCCCGACCGGCACTCGAATGCTCGGCGTTTTCAAGTTTGACGACATTAGAGGGAATATCATCCTTAGTTTCGTGCCCGTGCGCCCAGGCTCGGAGTGGACACTGCCGACTAGGTAGCACGAACCCTCCCTTCGTTCTTCTGTACGCTGTCTCATGAGATATATGATGCCTACGATTGGCACTAGGCGTCTGTTTATTTTCCACACAGAAAAGGCATCCAATCTACTGATTGTCTCCAGACCTTGCACATCCAGAAAGGCTTTACATCGATTTGTAAGTAGTGCATGTATACAAAAGCGTATCCGCCCGAGGGTCACAGCTCATCTCTCGAATACGTTCAGTCGTGACTCTCCCCCAAGGATTCACAGGCATTTAGTGGCTTCACGATTCTCAAGCTATTGTAACTTGTAAGAGATTAGCTTTGAAGGGACTATGGCATATGGAACCAAGAACAGGTCAAGTCAAGCCTAGACGAACAGGAACCATTTCTTCTCGTACCAGCCAAGTGTTGAAGGAACCGATTCTCAGGGCGCTATTGCGGGGTTCTAGTTTAACAAGCGCTCAGCTAGAGACGCTCTTGATTGACTTAATCATCGAGGACAGCTATGGTATGCATATACCTTACGACAAGAAAGCCTCCTTCCGATCTAGGAAAACTCCCAAGGTCACAGGAGTCAGTCGCGGCTCTTTCAACCGAACTCTAAGGCAGGCGCGAAAGAACGTCACCCAGTGCCTCCACACTATGCTCCTCTTGTCATACCTAGGTTTCTTTGATTTCACCATTTTCAGACCTTTCGAGGAAATCGCAGGGAAGATTGGCGACTACAGGCGCATCCGCGATGCATTAGCTGGAAAGGCCGATCTCAGCAACGAAGATCTTGAAACCTATAGAATCGCTGAGAAAGCCATAGTCGCGGCACTAGAAAACCTTGCTTCACCTCTTGTTTTGAAATCTGACCTATCGCGTCAGAAGGAGAGGCAGGATTCTTCATCGAGATAAGGCGCCAAATGAAGGAAAAGGCGCTCATTAGAATAGCAAACTCGAGTGTGTCATGCTATCAGTACTCATAACCGACATGAACGAACACTGGTGCGAGCGACGCGACCAAAGCCCTCATCGGGTCACCCTAGAGGTATGCGCATTTGAGGAGATAGAGATACCTTTGATAGGCAATGGGAGTCGAATCCAAGTGTTATTCGATCGGTGCTTTTAGCACGACACACTCAATGTTGAATCTTGCACAATGATACATAGTTCTAATCCTAGAACGGCAACATCTGGCGATAATCTCCTGTTCAGCTATGATTCGGGCGGACCAAGCAATCTAGACATCAAGAAAATCCCATAGGTACACCATCGGGATTGAGTCCCACATGTTTAAGTAGTGCAACTCCCGCGCGGGGCGCTTCGACCTGCGCAATTTCTCGGCAAGAAAGAGCCCCCAATCCAGCTTGGTCAGCGTGTAGGGGGCGCTATGAGACAAACTCTTATTCGTCTGGGCGGGGAACTGTGGTCGAATGAGTCTTCGTAGTGGTCACATTGGCCGATAATGATGGTCGTAGCTGGATTCTGAAAGCCAGTTCAGAACGTGCAAAGGAGGCTGAAAGCAAGGGGCGAATACAGGAGACCGCAAATGCTGTAGCAGAAAGAAGAGGGCGCGATTTGGTGGATTTCTTGGCAATCATCGAGCAAAGAGAGGGTTGGTCAGGTGCCCTAGATTGCCTTCGCAAATCGTTTCACGAGGAGTATCCAATCCCAATGCGATCTGCTGGCTACCGTGCCCCCGTAGAACCATTGAAGTACCGTGAGATGGTGTTTGAGCTCTTTTCTTGCACCGGACTTGAACCGGTTAACTGTGACACGATGATTCTTCTAGACGAACTGGAAGACGAAGACTCTCTAGTGTCGGCCACTTCTCGATTTGTACAACGAACTGAGGAACTCGCGGCAGACCAAGTCGCATCAGGCGACACCCTCTTTTTCGACTTCTCAGATACAAGGTCTCCCGAAACGATGCTGCTGCTTGAGAAAGCAAGGAGGACCGAGGCTAGAATAGTCCGGGACCTTGTAAGCAGAGGTATGGCGGACCTACGTCAGCTTTGGCTTACCGAAATAGGACGTATAGTCTTGTCCGAACTTGGCGTAAGGGGGCTCGATGCAGAAGACCTAGATGGGGATGTAATGTTTGTATTACACGCACTACAAGAGCGCTTACCCCCAGCGGAGTATGAAAAGCCATTGCCGGAGTTGATTCGTCCGGAAAATGAGAGGCCTCTCAATGAGTTTTACAGAAGATTGCTGGAATCAATCATCAATCAGGATGAGGAAGTGCTGCGCGCGGCGGGCAGCAGATGGTCCGTTCCTACATTGAATGTGATGCTCTATAGCTCGCTTGCCTCGTACCAGACAACTGAGTCGAGCGACAGCTATCGGCAGTTAATACGTAACACTGGCGATCATTTAGTAGTAAGAGCGCCGGAGTCAGTGCCAACTCTCAGCAGGCTTGCTCGTTTGGAGGACACTCGTATCTCGACGTTGGCCATCGCTGCCCTTGGTAGCTTTTATCACGAATCCGCAGCATCTGTGCTCATTGACATAGTATGTGAGGCCGCATCGAAGGAATCAGTAGACGCATCATTGTCAGCTCTCTACAGCATAGCCAAGAAGTGCCCGGAAGCAAGACGCCTGGTAGCTGAGACCGTGCATTCGGAACGCCCAAACCGAAGGCGTCTAAGAAACCTGTACCGAGAAATGCCTCATGGCTTGCCGGAATGGTATCGTTGGGAATAGGTTTCTCATTCTGTTTCTCTCGCCCCACACGCTACACATAAATCGAATAATCTCACGAGTGGAATTGTGGCCATCAGTCGGACAGACTCAACTAGAGACATGGATCCGTTCTTTAGTCCTCATGCCGTTGCCCTAGTCGGCGCATCTGCCGATCCCAAGAAACTTGGCAACAGTATAATGGCCAATCTCGTAAAGTCATCAGTGCGGGTTTATCCTATCAGTCGTACTCCGGGCCGAGTCATGGGCGTTGAGACATACTCAAGCTTGACTCAGCTGCCTGAGACGGTCGACTTGGTAATAGTCGCAGTAGACGCCAAGAACTGTCCCGGACTAATCCCCGATATCCGGAGGTCGGGTGCTCGTTGTGCCGTTGTTGTATCCGGCGGGTTCAGCGAGACCGGCTCGGAAGGCACGAGGCTGGAAGAATCACTTGTGAGGGCCGCAAGAGACTCGAAAGTGCGGCTCATTGGTCCCAACTGCGTTGGTGTCTTGAACACCAGGCTGTTCAATGGAACTTTCACAATCATGCCAGAACGGGGAAACATCGCATTTGTTTCCCAGAGCGGAGCGCTTGGAGGCGCGAGTATTTACACTACACAAGCCAGAAGGATAGGACTAAGCAAGTTCGCTAGCATTGGCAATGCAGCTGACATCGAAATCGGCGAGGTCTTGGATTATTTTAGGGAAGACGCGGATAGCACGGTGATTGCAGTCTACATCGAAGGCATCAAAGAAGGTCGAAAACTCTACGAATCGCTCCGCAATGCTTCGAGAGAGAAGCCCGTTGTAGTGCTTAAGGGCGGTCGAAGCGAAAGTGGCAACACGGCTGTGAAATCGCACACAGGGTCACTAGCCGTTTCTACAGCGGTCTTCACCGGGATGCTTCGACAAGCTGGTTGTGTTACTGCCCCGACATTGGACACACTCTTCGAACTCTGCAAGATCTTCGATTACCAGCCTCTACCGAAGGGTCGTAATGTTTGTATTATTACTAATACCGGCGGTGCAGGGGTCCTAGCTGCTGACGCGGTCTCCGATCTGGGTCTTACGATGTCTACTCTTTCCCAGAAAACTCGTCACGAGATAAGCAGCGCTTTCTCACCGTTGGCATCCGTTGACAATCCGATTGATTTGCTGGCAACGGGGGCAAGATGGGAATATCGTGTTGCGACTGAACAGATACTGAGGGACTCAAGCGTTGACATGCTCTTGGAAATATGTGTCGTACCGACCTTTGCGGGTATGACTCAAGTCGAACATGCCGAAGGCTTACTCGAAGGCGTCAGGGCTGCTGGAGTCCAAAAGCCAGTTGTTGGAGTATGGCTGGCTGGTAGTGTTGGTAAGCCGGGAAAGGACCTTCTGGAGTCAAACAGAATACCGTGCTATGATGATCCGTCCTTGGCCGCATTGTGTTTGGCCCGCGCAGCAGACTATGCACAATTCCGTAGACCTAGTGTTCGCGATACAAGCTAATCGTTCAACAAGAGCGCCGCCCAACGCATGAGGAATTCCCAGATGATTCTGTCGCCTTCTGTATTACACGTATGGCATCCGAATCCACTAGACATCAGCCTTGCAAGTATTTCTCAGCTATACCCGGAAACTCATGGAGTATTGCTTCCCGGAGCCGCTTCTCGACCCACATGCTCAAGTTGATTGACTTGTCCTTCCTTATTGCCTGAAGACATGCCCTGAGATCAGTTGGTATCGAGAATGAAACTATCGGGCTTCTTCGTTCATTGTTTGGTACAGCCTCTGCCTGTCTGACCGTCCCGTCTCTCTTCTTCTCTGCACCGGCTCTCTGAATCTCTCGGACCTTCGTTGCGCTCTCTGTCTTCTGTTCCTCCTCTCTTCCTGACTCGCGTCGATATTTCCCGAGGACGCTCACCTAGTGCACCTCCTTCAATAACGCGGCATAAGCCTCCGTTACAAGTTTCGCAATACCCTGAGTGACCGTCGGGTCTCCGTTCTTGCTGAATTCATCAGCTGCAACTTGTTCACAACCGCGTGCTAGCATACGAATATCGCGTGGATTTCCTTTTGCAGCCGTGTTGATCAACTCTATTGCTTTGTCTGTAAACGGGTGAATCTCAAAACTGTCTTTATCAAAGACATCAATCTTTCCCTGTGCGTAGGCAATCCGTCTTGCTACGAACTCCTTTGCTTTCTGATTGTCAAGCGCGGGAACATCTAGGGGCTCTGTCCTATCAGCTATCTGAGGAAGGAAGTTCAGCATCGCATTCCAGTATTCCATTGTCCCACTCATGATCAGAGTCACAATGGGCTCATCCAATGCACCCTTGTAGCTTTCCTTCATTTCTTCGGTAGGAAGATCCGCCAAGTATCGAATCTTGTGAAATGCAGCTTCTTGGTTGTCCGCTACGTCCTCAATAAAGAGTGCAGTTCTCGACTTCTCTTCGATATACCTTCTCACGCACTCAGCTGATACCGCTTCTATGATTTCATTGGTTTCCCATGATCTCTTGTATTTGATTCTTAGAGCGTCAGCGATTGCCGAAGCCATCTGCTTCTCATACAGCCCACTCATTCCCACATATCCAACTGCGAATCTATTGCCTCTCCGGTCCATAAGCGTCGGAAGATCTCTGAGTGCTAGTAGCATGAGCGTACTCTTCCCGGAGCCTACTGGTCCACGGATGAATATATGCCGCTCATTCGTTAGTACCAAGTCGACTATGCTATCCAAGAAGTCTGGCTGCTCAATGTAGAGTCGGGAGTCAGGCATCTTGTAACCTCTGAAAGGAGACGAGCGACAGCCGATCTTCTCTTCCCAGGCGCGCAAGGCCTCCTTTCTAGTATTGAAGTGACGTATCAGCGCGCTTTCATAGATGGCAATAGTCATGATCTTCAAGCCTTCTCCTGCCGCTTTCTGGGTCGGTATGATAAGTAATGCTTGTAATACCACCCACAAGAATGTCGCTCCTTGTAATAAGATGTGCGGTAGCCATGCTTCCGACAGCCTCGACTTGTGATGAGAGTTGATTATCGATCAAGACAACGAATCAAATTGATCACTTCTCACGGGCCTTCTCCATAGCACATGCAATCTGCCAAGTTGAGATCCCGTGATACAATCATCCTAGCAAGAGGGCACTCGATGGTTAGGCATAACCTTTTTCAGGTCATCCGCGAGGTCGGGAGATAAGGCATAGGAGATGCGCGCCTGGCCATGATAGGAGAATGACGAAATGGACGTGGAACGAATCCGACGCGTGCTGGATTCACTTATGATCCTTTCATTCCTAATCCTCTGCGGTCTTGCGGGAGTGATAGTACTTACCGAATCTTCGCTGACAAGCAAGACCGTCTCGCTGCCGTTCGCGTTTCTGTTCATTTCATTGGCGACTCTGGCTGTAACTGGTCAGATCGATGAGAATCCTGCCGGAATTGACAGGCATCTCATCAAGTGGTTGCTTGTTTGTGTCTTCGGTGCTCTTCTCAGTGCCTTCATATTCACACTGAGCTGAGGTCAGATGGTTCCTAGATTGCAACGTCCTACAACCAATCTCGCCAGAGACCAATACCTATCACGAGTGTGAGGAAGCATGAGCAAGATTCTCCCCGGAACAAAGACGACACGAATGGAGCTGTTGGCCCTCAAGAACAGGATGGCTCTTGCCGAACGCGGTCACAAGTTATTGAGAGAGAAGCGCGATTCATTGATCATGGAGTTCTTCAACGCCATAGCAGAAATCAAGGATGCTCGCGAAAAGGTGAATGCAACTCTGAAAGACGCCTATTCTGCACTGACGCAAGCCAAAATGATAATGGGACCATCACGTGTTGTGGAATTCGCATATGCAAGCAAGATGCGCGCCGATCTCACCATCTCAACTAGGTCCACCATGGGCGTTCGAGTCCCAGTATTATCAGTCGATCAAGAGAACCCTGCGCTACCTTATTCGTTACCCGACTCCAGCGCAAAGCTCGACCTAATGAGTTCAAAGTTCCGAGATGCACTGCGAACCATTACCCGCCTAGCAGAAATTGAGTCCAGCGTGAAGAGGCTCGCCTTGGAAATTGAAAGGACCAAGAGAAGGGTGTCTGCTCTTGAGACCGTGGTGATACCACGTCTTGATGCCACGGTTCGTTTTGTGAAACTCGCACTCGAAGAGAGAGAACGCGAGGATTTCTACCGGATAAAGATGGTCAAGGAGCGGTTGAGGCAGAAGGTTCCAAACTCGTAGGATTTCTCACGCAGGTTTCATTTGTATTACACACATTACAGCTCGTGCAAGCTCAGCCACGCCGCAACTTCAGTATAGCTGCTGCCAAGTCACCATCACTCTCTCTCAGCGCATCCGTTGCAGCTTCAATTGTGGCGCCAGTCTGGCTTGCTACCAGTGCTGCATCCTCAACGGGAATATCCGTCACCTTTTTCTGAGGAGATTTCGCCGTGTCGCTCTCCGAGCTGGCCTTGGCCAGCCCACGTTCCTTCCTAGATCCGGTCACCTGATAGGAATCAACGCCCGCTTGCTTAATCATCACGACTTGTGCTTTGTCAATCACCCACTCCTTGTCAGTGAAACGGATTATCACTTCTCTTACGTCTTCGAGCTCTTTCTGTTCAATTCCCATTCTCTTCATCATTCGCTCGAGTTGTCTAGGCGACATACCTCTGAATCCCATATGATAAACCCCTGTTGACTCACGACTTGCCTGAGTGGGTCGGCTTGAGCTTCGTTCATGTCTTCCTGTGGCTTCGAATAAAATGATTGCGCTCATACCTTCTGCAACTCAATTCGGAGCCGCATGGATATCGAATGCTATGTGCTCGACTCCAGGAGAGTAAGTCTTGACTCTACGTACGACAATGTTCGCACGAAAACCTCTCTCTGCTGCTTCGGATGCAATCATTTCCTTGAGGGAAGCGATATTCTTCATCGGAGTGGCAACATGCATGTGAATCATACCCCCCGCCTTGGATAGCGTCTCAAATGCAGCGGGCAGAAACATGAATGTATCATGAAGGTACCCCATGATTACTCTGTCTGCCACTCCTACTGGGTGGACCTCCCTGCAGTCACCCAGTATTGGCACCAGCTTGTTGTCTAGGTTGTTCAGTCTTACGTTCTGAAGAAGGAATCCGTATGCAACAGGATCAATCTCTATAGCAAACACCTGAGAGCTCTTCGCCTTGGCAACAGGCAAGGCAAACTGTCCCACGCACGCAAACATATCGACCACAACTTCCCCCTGCCTGACAACTGATGATACTCTCAGTCGCTCCTGTCTGTTTCCTCGGGAGAACGTAACAAGCAGCGGGTCGAGACTGAATTTGATCCCTCCTTCAGTAAGAGTTGTAACAGTATCGGGGTCCCCAGCAACGAGTCTGTACGCAGGTTTGCGAGTTACTCCCTTCGTTGGCCCACATCTAGCAGCCACAGACCTGATTCTCCGGTTGTATTCAATCGTCAGCTCGCCAACTTGCTCTGCATATTGCCAAAACCGGTGGTCTAAGTGTACTAGGGCAACATGTCCTACCATTTGAAAACCTGAGGGCAGCTTGGTACCTTCAGAGAGGGGTACATTCAGCTTTGCCTGCAGGTAGTCTCGATATCGCATTCTCTCAACACAAGTCCGCGCATGATTCTTGCTCATTTACAGGGGGTTTCGTTGTAGAAACACGACCGTCTTCGGAGCTGCTAGCAGTATATCCCGGTGGGAATCTTGTCGCCGCCCGCTCGGCCCTGTAGCTTTGCTATAGCCCGACGGAAGTCATCTTGTGTCACGCAGACCCTTTCATCACGTATAGCAAACATTCCTGCCTCTGTACACATGACCTTGATGTCTGCTCCTGTTTTGCCTTGTGTTGAATACACAAGCTGACTGAAATCGATATTCTGCTCC
>PRDJ01000031.1 GCA_003345555.1 Candidatus Thorarchaeota archaeon | reverse complement strand
CCACCGCTGACGCCGAGGTACAAAGCATTCCTGATTAGCCTTTCGAACTTCTTGGTGGAGAGAAACTTCTGAGTCGAATCATGAGCACCTGAACAGTCCGTCGTGGGAGGAATTGCGTTCACGAGCTTGCATATCCCGTCTCGATGAGACGCAGGCTAAGCAGCAGAACGTCTTCTCCCTTGGAGTTGAGTATTCTCTGCATGGGTTCACTCATGGAAGGGGTATTAGAGCGGACATAGTTGAGGAGTTCTTCTCTGGAATCGGTCAGTGCCTTACGCATTTCGGCGGCATGTCTCACTAGCACCTGCCTTGCTTTCGCATCGAGATCGCGGCCGCCGAGTAGCTTTCCTCTCATGGTTTTCAGGAGATCCTCTGCAATGAGTCTCGACTCGCTCACGAGTCGTTCGTCACGTTCCCTTTGGAGTTTCTCTGGCTTCGACGGCATTGTGATGTCCCCAGATCTCTTCTGAACAGATATGGGGTCAAGTCTATCCTCCAATCTGTCCTCGACCACAAGCCTTCTCCAAGCTTTTCTGCCAAGAAACTCAAGGGGCGCGATATAGCCCTTCGAGTGCATTCTCGATAGAATTCTCCCGAACTGCTCTTTGGTAGTGATAGAATTCACGCCTGACATGACTAGAAACTTCTGGAAGATGACATCCTCGAACTCAATTATCGCGGATCCAAACGAGTAGATTACGCTTGTATCAATGTTCTTTTCCTTCTCTTCCAGTCTCATCTCGTCCGACACGGATCTGCCCCCAATAATCAAGCACTACTTCATGCGTCTATAACGTATATGAAGATTATCAAGTCTCGGCGACTACAGGAAAACAGTCGCACAGATGCTCTTGTTGCAGCAACTCTGCTTCTCACTACTGGCTTAACCGCAGGAGAGAAAAAAAGGAGGGAAGCAGACGGATATTACCGTCTACTCCATTTGAAATCTTACTTCTTTCTCAGGAAGAACGCTAGGGCCAATACGACGACTACTGCAACAGCTCCTATGCCGATATATAGGGTGTAGTCGACTGGTGTCACAGTAGTGTAGGTGGCTAGTTTCATGCCCCAGTCGATAGTCTGCCTCACCAGAAGCTGGCCATTCATGGTCACGTTGTAGTACAGCTGACAGGTCATTGGCATGTAGTCAGCATACGGTGATGCACCTGATACAGCGATGACTCCGTTTTGGCCACTGCCTGCATTGACCTCGACAGTCATTGCTGTGAATGAGCCGGTCTGACCTGCTGTATGAGCAACAGGAGGAATGAGGTCAGGGTCGACTATTACAGCAGATCCGCCATAGTAGAGTACTGGGTAGACGTTCGCGATAGTCGTGTTCTCCAGACTGACTATGCCGCCGTCCTTGTGTCCAGTTGTGCTGCCATAAAGGGTAGTCGGGCCATGCATCAAGACTTTAGTAGTATTCCCTACTAGGTCGGCAACGTAGGCATTTGTGCTGGTCTTGTTGGCGACTACTCGATACGCGGAGCCGGCGCTCGAAATCGGGTCCTCCACGGAGCAAGGTTCTACATAGACGTGTGAGCCAACCGCATCGAGGACTACGCTCGCGTTAGCGATTGGGCCATTGCCAGCATTGTCCGAGTCTCCTGCAACCCAGAGGAACTTCTTCCCCGAATTGAACCATGTTGTGATGTCGTTAACCATAGCTGTGCTGAAATTGTACGAAGGCCCATACAGACTACCGAGCACAAGTCCTGTCGCATTAGACAGGATGCTAGCGTTTATTCCGCCCCATGCCCATATCACTTGGTATCCCAACGCGGTCAGGTTGCCTGCCAGCCACGCGTCTTGTGCAGTGAAGACCGCGGCCTTGTATTGTCCGTGGCCCATGTCAAAGACAATAACCTGTGTCGCGGCACGAGCTGGAACAGGGGCAATACCTAACAGCGCGAGAGATGGTGCAAGCAGAGCGGCGATGATCAGGATTGATCCAATCCTGCGTGTGTTGTTTCCTGCTCTCACTATATATTCATCTCCTCCTCTTCTCCTCAGAGCGAGGTATTGAGAGGATGACTTCGGGCTGTCAGGTGCACTATTTAGACTTTTAGGGACGCGAAGGGCAACACAAACGGCGGTCCGTGACGATAGCATTGTTCTGCACAGGCTTTTTGTTACCGACTCTTCGGACAACCTGTATTCCGACATCTGAACGCCCTCGTCAGTGACAAACCTTTAATATCGCCTCTCGGCCCATTGTTGTTTGAAGGACCAGTAAAAGAGATGACATGGTGCTCGTCTCTCTTTTTCTGGATGAAGTCTATCTGAAAGTGGTGATTGATGGTGTCCTCAGGAGAATTACAGGCTGGGCGCAATGTCAAGACGATTGTGATTGTCGTCGTCATCGTAGCTGTCTTGGGCGCGGCGGTAGTCATTATTATCCTGCCTCCCCCTCAGGTCGGAGAGCAGACACTTACGATTCTCACGCGACACGATACATCAATTCAAAGCGTCTTTGAGACTGCGTTTCTAGCAACTGACTTTGCCAAGCAGAACAATATCAAGGATATTATGTGGAAGACGCAAGCCGGTTCGTATTGGAAACAGGTCATAGATGGTGGAGGCGTCGATGTACTTTGGGGTGGAGGGCCTACGTTGTTTGACCAGATGCAGCGGGACGGCCACCTACAATCCCTGAACAGCACCCACATGCTTACCGTTCTGGCAAGAGTTCCGAATGAGATAGCAGGAGCCGACATGAAGCGGAATAACACTGAAGGCCAGACGATATGGGTTGCCGCTGCGATCTCTTCATTCGGCTTTACTATCAACAAGGCATTTCTCACCGATTACGGCCTACCAACGCCAGAGACCTGGACGGACTTGGCAGACCCCATTTGGGGCAGTATCTTACCTACTGCGACAATCGCCATGGGAAATGCCCCCGCGACTACATCGAATACCAGAATCTACGAAATAATGACTCAAGGAATGGGCTGGAATAATGGCTGGGTCAACCTCGCTCGAATGGCTGGCAGTGCCCGGCTCTATCAAGGCTCTGTTGAGACTCAGTCGGCAGCGGAGACCGAGCAAGTCGGTGTAGCTATGTCAATCGATTACTACGGCCTCTCTTCACAAGTGAACAACCCAGATTGCGAGTACGTACTCCCAGTGAATCAGACGATTGTTAACGGAGATCCTATAGCGATTGTGAAAGACACACCAAAGTTGACACTAGCTGAAGGTTTCCTAGATTTCATACTATCAGCCGAGGGTCAAGCCTATTGGTTTAACCCGGGAATCAACCGGATGCCAGTTCTCGCTGAAGCGTTTCTGACTGAAAGAGGACTATTGCACCCTGATCTATACGCGGTATTCAACAAGACCTTGGCCAATCAAGGCATTGATTTCAACGACACACTGTCTCTTCTCACAAATGCAGCTTTCATATACTACTTCGAATCCGTCTTCAACGATGCTCATGATAAGCTCCAGACGACTTGGAAAGCGATGGTTGATGCATACTATGCCACGAACATCACGCTGCCAGAGCTGGACATGCTGGCCGCAAAAATGGGGACACCCGTGAATGTGACGGTGGACCTAATCGAACATCAGTTTACGATCGAATACGCAACGGAGATCAACAATGACATCCTCACGAGCGATATATTCCGCTACAACATGAAGACACTGTGGACAGCTGCAGCGAACGCACAATATGATCTGGTGCTCGCCGAGCTGCTCTCAATGATCTAGACGATAGGAGGTACTGGGCTGCTCAAGTAAGCGGACGTGGACAATGTGGCGGAAGTCTCAGAAACCACAGAATCGGAATCTCCCGGTACTGAAATGGTAAGACAAGAGAACCTCTTTGTCGCCGTCCTCCGATCCTTGGGCAACCTAGTCATAGGGCTGTTCAAAGGCATTGCACAGCGCATCATTCGATTCGTTAAGTGGACTTGGCGGGGCGTCGTACGTCTAGCTGGCTTTCTGCGCAGCCCCGCCAAGAACACTAGGATTCTTTCTGACAAGTTCATTTCCGGTGTGCACACATTCAGGAGAGAGATGGACTCACTATCCTCGATTCAGCTTCTGGCCATCATAATCGTCTTCGGAGTGTTTCTGATTGCGCCTCTCCTTAAGGTCGTCGTTGGGTCCTTCACGATTCAAGAAGGCGAATTCGTAATCCTGCTTCTTTTGAGAAACCCGGTCTTTCTGCCACAATGGTCTCCGGCTGACTTTCGGGTGATCCGACCGAGCCCGAGTGGAATCGTGGAGATATGGGGGATCGAGATGGGCGTCATCTTGAATTCCCTATATGTGGCCGCTATTGTCACGTGTATTGCCGTTGCTCTTGGCACTTTCTTCGCTTACCTGATTGCCCGATATGAGTTCCGAGGAAAGACGATACTTCGGACAGTGCTTCTGTTCCCAATGCTATCAACACCATTTGTTGGCGCCATTGGGATAAAGTGGTTCTTGGGCGGGAACGGGTTTCTGAATAACCTTGCGTCTGCGTTCTTTTCATGGTTCGGCTTAACTTGGACACGGATTGAGTTTCACGGTCTGGCTGCGATAATACTGGTGCAGGGTTTGTCCCTTTTCTCTTTGGTATACTTGAACGCGTATTCCTCTTTTGTATCGATAGACCCATCCCTTGAAGAACAGGCTGAGAACCTTGGGGCGAAGGGCTTCACGTTGTTCAGGACGGTTACGCTTCCACTCGCGATGCCTGGCATCCAAGCCGGAGCGATACTGGCATTCATCTTGAGCATCGAAGACCTGGGAACTCCCATTGTATTCAGCGAGGATTTGCAGGCCCAGCATTGTCTCGCATATCAGGTATTCATCAACATCACATCTGAATCAGGCTCGATAAGCCCTATTGGCCCCGCCATCGGAATGATTCTCCTAGCATTCGCTCTCATGGGTTTCTTGGCAATCCGTAAGTATGCTGCTCTGAGGAGCTACGCATCAGGCAGCAAGGGGGGTCAATGGAATCCCCGGACAAGAAGACTTAGTGCGAGAGCAACAGTCCTCCTCTATCTGCTGGTAGTGTCCATGCTGTTCTTTGCTCTGATTCCTCAGATGAGTGTTATTCTACTCTCATTTGCCGAGTATCGCTCTAGTGCATTATTCCCTCCGTTGACATTGGATAATTTCGCTATACTGATGAACTCAGACATTCAGGGTGCCCTTACAAGAACACTCAGCTATGCAGGGATAGCCACCATCGGCATTGTCCTCTTGGGAGTCTCCGCTGCATACATAATATCGAGACGGAAGATTCCCGGGCGCACTGCACTTGACCTGCTTGTCACCTCGCCCATCGCGATTCCCGGCACTGTGATTGCCGCAGGCTATTTCACACTCTTCTACAACACTCCTTTCTTTCCAAGGGACGCACCAATGTTCCTGATCGTGATGTCATACTTAGTGAGGAAGTTTCCTTTCACGGTAAGAGCTGCATACGCGGGGCTACAGCAGACCCCTGTGGTGATGGAAGAGGCGTCTCTCAATGTCGGGGCAGGTCGTAATACCACTTTTGCGAAAATTGTGGTCCCTCTGATTGGCCTGAGTGTTCTCGCAGGCGCCCTTCTATCATTCGTTTACTGCGTGAGTGAGGTCAGTACAAGCTTGTTGCTGGGCGGTGCAAACTACTACCAGGCTCCTCTTACCTATTGGATAAATGTGACACGAGCCGGCCTTCCCCCGATATATGGGATTGGTCCCGCAGCGGCCCTTGGCGTACTGATGATGAGCATGCAGATGGTTGTGATAACGGTGACGAACAGGATTTTGAAGACCAGAGCTTCGGCAATGACCGGTATATAGGGTGATAGTCATGGTTACCATTCACTTAGTCAACTTGAGAAAAACATTCGGCGATGTCATAGCCACAGACGATGTCAACATGGATCTGGAGGAGGGCAAACTGACTACGTTGCTCGGGCCCTCGGGCTGCGGCAAGACCACACTACTCAGGCTAATTGCCGGATTCTACATTCCTGATAGAGGACGAATCTTCTTCGATGACAGAGATGTGACAGAGATTCCGCCTAACAAGAGGAAGACAGGTATGTGCTTCCAGAACTACGCACTGTGGCCTCACATGACCGTGTTTGATAACATATCTTACGGCCTAAAAATGAAGCGAATGAATGGTATGAAGTACACGCCTGCCGCAATAGCAAACCGGGTCGAGAAGGTAATTGACCTTGTCCACATGCAAGGCCTAGCCAATCGTACTCCTCATCAGCTAAGTGGAGGCCAGCAGCAGAGGGTAGCACTCGCCCGAGCTCTAGTCATAGAGCCAGATGTCTTGCTTCTCGATGAGCCGCTCTCAAACCTTGATGCCAAGCTCAGACACGAGATGCGAGAGGAAATAATGCGAATTCAGAAGGAGCTAAGTATCACAACAGTCTATGTCACTCATGATCAGAACGAGGCGCTTAGCATATCTGACATGGTGGCAGTCATGGACAAGGGATACATTCAGCAATATGCCTCGCCGAAAGAAATCTACGCCAGACCACAGACTATCTTTGTTGCAGACTTCATCGGTAAGTGCACATTTATCGACGCAGAAATCACATCTCTTGGAGAGTATATGAAAGCCCGTTTGCCAGACGGACAAGTAGTCTCTGGAAGAAGTCCCTTGGAGGGTTATCCATTTCAGGTTGGAGAACGTGTAAGATGCGCCGTCCGGCCTGAGGACTTGCAGACTGAACGCACTGATCCAACAGATAACGAGATTATGGGCGTCGCGAACGAGGTCGTCTATCTGGGTAGCAACTTGGAAATCCACTTCAAGGTAGGTGACATCGATGCAGTTTCCTTGCTGCCTCCAGATGCCCCGGCAAGTAAGGGTGACAAGATCCGTTTGTTCGCACCCAGAGCAAACGTGATGGTGCTGCCACTGGGAGGTGTGGACGCACTCAGAAAGATTCCTGGTCATCCTCTTTATAGTCAACCGGCGGCTGTTTCTTCGAGTGCCGCATGATGACAGCGACACCCCGCCTAAATGCCATCATTTCTCTGCCATTTAGAACGGCCTTTCCGGATCCTAAGAACTCGCCTTTGGAATCAACAACGAGCACTTCCTCACCCGCCATCAGATGCGGGCCGGCCCATTTGACGAACTTGGTCATGACGGATTTGCCATCCGCTACAAACGGAGCGGCATCATCGTCAACTACAACCTTGTAATCGTCCTTCAGGCCCGACTTCAGAAGAAGCCTGCCGCCGTCGTATGTCGGGGTCAGTAGTCCATTGGTTGGAACCAACGTGAAGAGCACCTTGCCATTTCGCGTGATATGCCGTATCTTGCCTGTTGACGAAGAGAGGGTTATTCCTAATTCGTTGAGCCCGAAGCTGTCCATGTCTCTTACATCCCACTGAAAGGCACAGACACCCGCTATCACTCTCTTCTGCCAGAGCTGCGGGTGGCTTGCCGCCGGCAGGATTTGCGATAGCTCAGAAACCCCTGACACCTTGGTCGCTCTATCACTCAGTCCGGTCGCCGCCGACAGCACATTGGTCGGTGTCTCTCTCGACACCCACATGCAGTCATCGAATTCCATTGTACTCAGCAGTCTAGTCAGGCTTTCTCCAGCTGCAGTCAGGCACTCAGAATCCACACTCGCAGGAAAGATGGTTTGTTGGGCGGGGTACACATGCTCCAGTTCCCACGGGACCACTCCTATAGGTGTGACATAGAACAAGAGCATCTCGGCAGGGTCACGCATCTTCACTTCGTTCTCGATTGCCTGATTGGTTTCTGAGAATGGTTTGGCACCCATGTCAGGCACCATCACGAGCATCCTCGTTCTTCTGAATGGATATCGCTCGAGGATTCTATACTGGAAGGTTCTGAGTAGCGGATGTCTTGCTGTCTCGGGACCCGTGTAGAAAACCGACTTTGCGTTTGCACTAGGTGCCGACGATTCTATGTTTCCTATTTGTTCAAGAAAAATATCCAGGGCCTCATAGAGTGCTGGGTGGCTCCGGGCGCGCAACGCAGCAAGCTCTAACAGATTGCCGTCGGCAATCGCCTGTCGCACTCTCCTGATCTCGGCTGCGCTGACATACAGGTTGTGCTTCGTAAGAATGAGCGACTGCGCCGCTTTATCTAGGCGTTGCAAATCATCGATTGTTGTGCTGTTGCACGCAGGGCATTCACATGGCAACTCTCGGAGGTCGCTCAGGTGAACAGTGCCGGTGGGAAACAACAGTCGGCCCGATTCCGCAAATTTGGCATAAGATGCCGAGTCGAAGAGGTCGCAGCCCATGAGAACCGCCTGTGCAAAGAACATCGGGTGACCGCATCCGAAGAGGTGGACTGGACGTTGAGGCGGAAGGTGCGACTTAGCCGCAAGGGTTGCCCTCACAATGTCAGCATAGCGATACTGCTCCATGAGAGGCACGAGACCGCCAATAGGATGAACGTCGATATTCAGAGGCGCCATCTCGTCAGCTGCTCTGATTCGCAAATCTGGGTATATGCCTCCTTGGACAGTGCCTGCAAGAAGCATGTCTCCCTTTACGGGGATGGATATTCTAGCTCTCTCCGTTGACACTTGTACATCCTGCTCAACTCTAGCCCATGTAGCATAGGGGTCCGAAAACGTGTCAAGGATTGTACCGACATCCGAACCAATTTGCCGCTGGAAGCTCACGATGTCCATAGGATCAATCTCTCCCTCCGGAAGACCATGAGTGTACATCTGGAACGTCCCGGAGTCTGTCATGATGGGCCCGCTGAAGTTGAGAAGTGAATGCACTCCCTTGTCAAGTGCCGCGTCTCTGAAGCGGTCTGTGGATTTGATGATGTATGCGTTAGTTATGACCATCTGAAACTTGAACTCGGATACCAGCTGACTTGGTGTTACCTCTGATTTCCCCGGATGGACGACCGGCATCAGGAGGGGCGTTGTGACTGTTCCGTGATTGGTCTCGAACCTGCCAAGACGAGCAAGTCCATCCTTAGCACGAATCTCAAACTGGCTCAATCCGAGTTCCTCATGTAGTGGCTATTGACTTACGCGCGTCAAATCGCTGCAAGCAACAATCAATCGGTTTAAGACCATATGCCTCAAGCCAACATCGATGGTTTCAACAACTGCGCTCCTCGTCCAGCATAGGTTCGCACGCGATCCGGACTTGCTTGAGGAATTCGAGGCCCTAGCTAAGACAGCCGAGTACAACGTAGTTGGAACCTTCGATGTTGTGGGGCCGTCGTCAGCACGATTTGGAATCAAGGGCGGCAAGGTTGAGGAAATCAGGATCTGGATTGAAGCCCAGAAGCCTGACGTCGTCTTCTATTCTCCGGGGCTTAAGTCAAGCCAGATGTACAGACTGAAGGAAGAATGGAAAACGGATGTGAGGGACAGAGTCCAGCTCATTCTGGAGATATTCGATAGACACGCACGAACCCCTCAATCTAAACTGCAAATTGAACAAGCAAGGCTGAGCTATGAGCTTCCTTTCGTACGACACCAGCTCAAAGAACACCTCGACAAAGAACGCGCAGGTCCAAGACCGGTAGGACGACAAGTGGGACCTGGCGAGGACCTTCTCAATCTCCGATACATGGAGATTAGGCATCGTGTTGCAGCCATCGAGGAGAAGCTGCAGAAGATATCTGAAGCTTCAGAGTTGAAACGGAAGAAGAGAGTTGATTCGGGCTTTCTTGAAGTGGCCCTTGCAGGTTATACTAATGCAGGCAAGAGCACCCTTCATCGCGCATTGACCGGGTCACAAGTGGAGGTCGCAGCTGGGCTCTTCACAACCCTCTCCACCAAGTCCTCTGACTTAGCGATGGATGGTCGGCAGGTAGTTCTCACGGACTCTGTTGGTTTCATAAGTGATCTTCCAAAGTCGTTGCTTCGCGCGTTCAACACTACTTTGATGGAGATTGCTGACGCAGATGTCATTCTTCTCGTTGTCGATGGGTCTAATTCTGTGGACGAGGTCCGACGAAAAGCGAATGTATGCCTAGACACATTCACACGAATCGGGATTAACGGGATTCCAATTGTCACTGCCTTGAATAAGGTTGATCTCATTGACGATGCAGGCATCAGAGAGAGGATTTCCGCACTTGACGGCGTCGGGTCCGAGGTGGTACCTGTCTCTGCAAAGGAAATGCTCAATCTTCCGACGCTTGTCAGCGTAATTGAAAGTCTACTGCCAATCTTGTCCGTCTACTCAATCGATTTGCCATATGGTGACTCGACTATGTCTCTCATCTCGTGGTTGCATCAGGTTGGTAGTGTTCGCAATCAGAAGTTCAAAGAGGATCGAATCGAGGTAGAGGCCAGTCTCAGTCTTGACGTTGCTCAGAAGCTCCTGAAGATGCTCCCACAAGATGCGATTCGGAAATTGGAGCCAAAGTCCGATAATCCGGCCCAGGGTGCATGACAGGAATGAATCGTTTGTGCACTTAGGCAACTGTTTTTAGATGCAGTATCGACGACTTAGTACGAGTGACGTCCTCTCTATGATTGCCATGGAATTGAAATCACCAGATGAGATTCTCCGGATGTTGGAGGGATACGAGAAGATAGTCCTCTTTGGTGATTCAGGTTGTGCTCAGATGTGTGATGTGGGCGGCATACTTCAACTCGAAGACATGGAGGATTTTCTGCGACAGCACAATAAGCAGGTCCTGGGCAAGATATTCGTTCAAGGCGGAATATGCGATGTCAATGCTGTCAAACAGGAGATGGAGAACAATAGGGCGATACTCGATGAGGCCGAAGCTTTTTTGATACAGGCATGCGGTGTAGCGACTCAAAACGTCACAGAACTGATACCAGAGAAGGAGTCCTTTCCAGCCACTGATTCGAAGTTCCTCGGGACTATGCCACAACGGTTTGTTCACCAAGAGCGCTGTATCATGTGTGGTGAATGCATTTTGGACTTGACCGGTGGCATTTGTCCGCTCGCCCGCTGTGCGAAAGGTATCCTAAATGGTCCATGTGGTGGCTCGATGAATGGCAAATGCGAGAGAGATCCGGAGACAGACTGCGCTTGGCAGCTTATTTATGATCGACTAAAGAAGCTAGGAAAGCTCGACAAACTGAAGTCAATCTGGGAGATAAAGGACTGGAGCTTGTCTCAGGGCCCGCACTCGGTAGTCCATGAGGAAGCCTAGAAAGAGAGAATCCATTGGTTTCGTGCATCTTGGCTGCTGGAGGACTGTATGTACTCCTGTATCGCTCAACCAAAGGAGATATGTGTCAGTCTTCAGACGGGGTCTTTCGACGCCAGATTGAAGAACAGCGTGCAATCACCAGAAACCAAGCTCAGGCGCATGCTTCGAAGTGGCAAGTTCACTGTCACAGGAGAAGTCGGACCTCCGCATGGCGCTGATGATGACCTAGTAAGAGAACGAACACGTCTCGTCAAGGATTACTGTGACGCAATCAACATCACTGACAACGTCCGCGGTATTCCCACTATGAGCAGTATGGCATGTGCTCACTTTGTCATTCAGGCTGGCGCCGAGCCAGTCATGCAGATGTCTTCCAGAGACAGGAATCGCATCCTCTTCGAGAGCGAGCTTTATGGTGCATACGCACTAGGGATTCGCAACATCCTGTTCGTTACGGGCGATCACACTCTCCTAGGATCGCATCCTCAGGCAAAGATGGTGTATGATCTGGACTCCATCCAAGCCCTACAGCTCGCCAGTCATCTGATGTCGGGGAAGGACTTGGCCGGGGAGAAGCTTGAGGGCATACCGCTTTTCCATCTCGGTGCGACATTCAATCCAAATGCTGACCCGCTTGAGCTCCAAGTCTGGCGTGTAGAAAAGAAACGTGATGCAGGGGCTCAGTTCTTTCAGACTCAGGCGATTTATGATACTGCCCGACTCGAAGAGTACATGGAGCAGATTGAGCCATTGGGCGTCAAGGTACTGGCAGGTGTAATCCCCTTGAAAGGACCGAAGATGGCTCGCTTCATGAATGAGAGAATCCCCGGCATTAGGATTTCCGACGAGATAGTTAATCGTCTGGAGTCTGCTGGCGCAGGAATGAAAGGCGAAGAGAAGAAAGAGGCGGTCCGTGCTGAGGGTATTGCAGTCGCTTTGGAGACAATCAACCGAGTGAAGATGATTCGTGGAATCAATGGCATTCATATCATGGCCATCGGATGGGAAGAGAGCATCCCGGAGCTAGTGAAGGCTTCGGGGTTATACCCCAGACCGAAGTGAGGTTGAGAACGATGTTCGTTTTCAAGAAGGAGCAGCAGGCTTTTGATTTCGGCGGCGTGACGGTTGGCGGCCAACCCGGACAGAACCCCACCGTGTTGATTGGAGGGCTCTTCTTTACTACGCAGCCTATCGTCAAGAGCGCGAAGGAAGGCACGTTTGACAAGGAAATGACCAAGCAGTGGATTGATACAGCCAAGATGATGGTTGAGAAGACAGGCCACCCGCTTATCATTCAAGCCTTTGGTCGGACGCCTGAGGCAATGGAGAATCACTTGTCGTGGCTCGGTGAGAACTTCGATGGTCCGTTTATGTTCGAATCAACAAGTGGTGATGCGCGAAAGAAGGCCATAGAATACTGCCACGAGACCGGCTTGAGCAAGAGGGCCATATACAATTCAATCAATCTGTCCATGAAGGATGATGAGAAGCAGTTGCTTCGAAACAGTTCTCTGAAGATGGCTGTGGTTCTTGGTTGGTCACCCAAGGCGATGAGTCTGCCTGACCGGATGGAGACGATTCGGTCAATGATTGACGAGGCCAAGGCGATCGGCATCGAGAAGATGGTTGTAGACCCCGCCACAATGCCGGTGGGCGCAGGGTACGGACTGGAATACAGAACCGTGCTTGCTATCAAGTCGGAATTAGGGCTGCCGACATGCTTGGGACCTCACAATGCCCCCTCTGCTTGGAAATTCATAAAGCAGGCTGGGTTTGATGACGAGATCACCCAGACCTCGGCGATTGTAGCTTCGACTGTTGCTGCCCAGTTGTTCGCCACTGACTGCATAATGTACGGATCGATGGCAAGGACCAAGCAAGTATTCACCGCGACAGCGCTGATAGCAAATGCAATGGCTGCAGCTATCGCTGAAGCGCAGCAGGCATTGGGACTAAGTCATCCCATTTTCGAGCCGCCGTCGTTCGAGTAGGAGGTTCTGCTATGGTTACGAGTGCTGAGAAGCGGGAATGGCCGCCGATTCCTGGCGACTTCGAAGTTAAGAATCCTGGTTCGTGCATCGCAATATGCACCCTTGGAAAGAAGATAGATGTTGATTCAGACTACGCCATAATCGGCACCTGCAAGACTGAGAACATCGGAATAGAACGAATGATTGTTAACATAGTATCCAATCCCTGCATCAGATACCTCGTTTTGGCAGGACCAGAGGTTCCTGGTCACAAGACCGGCTCATCGGTACGATGTCTTCATCAGAAGGGCGTTGACAAGGAAACCCGGAAGATAGTCGAAGCCGAAGGAGCCATCCCTTATGTTGAGAACCTGCCAACAGAAGCGATTGAGCGATTCAGGATGCAAGTAGAACTCATAGACATGATAGATGTCACGAACCCCGACGATATTGCTCGGGTCGCTCGCGAACTGACCTCAAAGAATCCCGGCCCATTTGGAGGCGAAGCATTGTGGGTCGAGTTCAAGGCTAAACGCGGAAGGGCAGCCCCGAGAGGATTAGGTTCCGCTATTGCGCTGCTGCCTGAATATGGTCTCTCTGTAGATCCGTTTTCCTCATTGGTCTCGAAGCTAGACCTCTACGCAGTGGTAACCACTCACCCCTCTACGATAGCGGTCGTTGTTCAGAGGACAGAGACAGGGACAATACTTGTCGGAAAGGAGCTGTGAGATATGTTCGCATTTGAGAAGGAGCAGATTGTACATACCATTGGAGGGATTAGAATCGGAGGCGTGCCCGGAGAGATGCCAACCGTTCTTGCTGGTACCATTTTCTACGGTGGGCACGACGTAGTCCAAGATGCTCGGAAAGGCGTCTTTGACAAGAGGGCCGCGACGGAGCTAATCCGAGTTCAAGATGAGATGTCAGACACCACAGGCAATCCTGCTCTTGTCCAAGTGTTTTCCGAATCTGAGAAGGCAGTCACAAAGTACCTTGATTTCGTTGCTGAGGTCACAGACGCGCCATTTCTTATCGATTCGACCAGCCCTGAGGTGCGGATTGCGGGTTTGAGGCATGCTCAGGAGGTCGGTCTCCTAGACAGGGCCATCTACAATTCGATCAGTGTCTCCATCACAAAGGACGAGCTTGCATCTCTGAAGGATATTCATCATGATTGTGCAGTGATATTGGCTTTCAATCCTCACGACTCCTCGATTGCTGGCAGGCGAGCTGTGCTTGAAGATGGAGTTCCCGGACTCGACAAGGGCTTGCTGAAAATGGGCGAGGAAGTGGGAATCACAAAACCTCTCATTGATACGGCAACGACTGCCATGGGTGCCGGTGCTGGCTCCTCGGCATCCTTCATATTCGTGGCCAAGACTCTCTACGGCCAACCCACTGGGTCTGGGGTTCACAACGCACCCAGTTCATGGTCTTGGCTTCGGAAGTACAAGAAGACCAATCCTGATGCGTATCGTGCATGTGATGTGGCTTCTGCCCTGATAGTGCAGATGATGGGCGCCAACTTCATTCTCTATGGGCCAATCAGCAATGCAAGAACAGTCTTTCCCGTTGTGGCGATGGCCGATATTTTCGCCGCAGAGTCATCAAGCGTTGAGTTTGGTGTCCAGCCTTCCGAGAACCATCCATTCCGCAAGTTGTTATGATGGGGTGTGTTAGGAACGTCACACCGTGCTACGGTCATAAGACCCCGAACAATAGGGGTAGGATCTCTGAGGACGGGTCCTTTTTACACGGTGGCTTCCGTGGAACTCGGCAACACAACGACAAAGTGCATCCTAGTAAGCACCAATCTCCGCACAGCTGAAATCTTCGAGATAGCGAAACAGGTTCGCTTCACAAGGGACGTGAGATCCCCCAAGGATGGCGAGGACATCTTCGGCAGAACGATTACAGGTGTGGAACTAACGCGAAAATCAGTCTCGGAACTCGTTTCAGACATTCTCCTATCTGTCCTACATGATGCTCATCTTGACATGGAGAGAGACCTTCACTTCGTGGTAAGATCTACCGGGGTGACGGCTGGTTTCTCAAAGCCCGTGGAGGTCGGCGAGATGGTGAAAGCGCTCGCTGACGGTTGCATTGCTGCAGGAGTTCCACCGCGAAAGATGGCGGCTTCAATTTCCCCGGAGAATCTGCCGGAAGATGTCAGAGACTTCAGTTGGCTCAAGAAGGTCTATTTTGATGGAGCAGTCGCTAGCTCACTTCCTCCCTCTAGTGCAGAGGTTGTTGCGAACGAGATGGAAGGAGAGCTTGTCACAGCAGGAATCAAAGGCGCCGTCAAAGGTTCAGACATCGACTTCCGGAACCCTGTCATGGCTCTTGACTTCGGCACCACATTGGCAGGCAGAGTCACTGACGATTCGTACCCTTACGCGAAAACCGTGGGCTCCTTCGCCGGTCTTGCAGGTGCAATTCCAGATGCTCTCGCCAGAGGAGGGT
>PRDJ01000030.1 GCA_003345555.1 Candidatus Thorarchaeota archaeon | reverse complement strand
CATCGGATGACGTTAAAAGCCTGCACATTGAAGCGTTCACCGTGACAGTCATGCTCGAGGTAAAGTCCGACTTCGGCGTCTACGACGTCCATCCCGACCTTGCATACTTTGACTCAGCTAGTACGAGTCTCGTTCCAAAGAAAGCTATCAAGGCTACTACTATCTTCCTAAACACCTGTACTGTCTCTTCTCGCCGAGGCGCATACAAACTCGCTGTTATGAGCAATACTCTCGTTGAAAATGCCCGTTCATCGCTGGCCGATTTCATCAACACAGAGAAATCGCAGGTCTCGTTTCATGGCTCTCTCCCTGCCGCAGTGGCATCATTTGCCTACGGATATGACTGGCACAAAGAGAATAGAGACCACATCGCAATTGCTGAGAGCGAAGAACATTCCATCCTCACGACTCTCCTAAGGGTGGCTGAGGTTCTTGGTCTCCAAGTCGACACTATTCCAATCGATAATACAGGATTGCTGCAAATCGAGCAACTGAAGGCACGGGTCAACAGCAGAACAGGAATGATTGCTGTTAGCGATGTCACAACCGGTGTCGGTGTTCAAAACCCGACCAACGAAATCGCAGGAATTGCTCACGAAAACGGAGCGATACTGATGACCGATGCGACTCGATCTATGGGGACTACAACCCATTCCCCCAAATCAATCGGTGCCGATGTTCTCTTCTTTTCGGGCAACGTTGGACTCATGGGTCCTCCTGGTCTAACAGTACAGTGGATAGACAAATCACTGGGCACAGTCTTACTACCGGGCATAATCGGAGGATCCGCGGTGGCCAATGTAACCCCCTCCTCCTATGACATAGCCATGCAACCCGATAAGTTTGAACCAGGAACCATCAATGTTCCAGCGATTGTCGGCTTGGGGGCAGCTATTGACTATCTCCGTACCCTCCATTCAAGAGGATTTCTTGATCACATGAAGGCTCTATCTCAATACATGCTGGAACGTCTGACTAGCATCGATAATCTCGTTCTTTACGGTCTGCCTAGTGAGAGTTCAACGATCTTCGGCTTTAACATGGGTGAAGGTGGCGGAATCAGCTGCCACGACATTTCGCTGTTCCTAGACCAATCGAATGTTGCAGTCAGAAGTGGTCTGCTTTGTGCACACCCTCTAATCCGAGTATTCGCAAATGAGGGGATCATACAAGCATCTCTGCATGTCTACAATTCATTCCAGGATATCGATAGGCTTGCAGAATCGCTGAGGCTCATACGTGAACAACTACTGTGAACCGAGCAAGTTTACGACCCTAGCCTAAGGCGAAGGACGGAGGATACATAACAAAGTACTGAACCACAACCGCTAGCAGAATACCGCTCATGACCAGCTGTTTCCCCTTGGACGAATTCACTTCAGTGAACCAAAGAATCGCTCCTGCAAGCACAACAATAATCGCCGAAATCCTGCCGACAAGCATCAAGAATGCCCATATCTCCGCAAGATGTTGGGATATGACATTCGCAAAATCTACCAAAGGGCTTAGAATACAATACTGCATGACAACGCTCACGAGGGACTATTCCATTCAAGCGGATTTAAGCCCGCTAGAGGACAGTCACAGACTTGGCAAGATTGCGAGGCTTGTCAGGGTCATATCCCTTTCTCAGCGCAACATAATAACTGAACAGCTGGAGTGGTACCACATACGGCATTGGTGAGAATTCCGATTCAACACCTGCTGGTATTTCGAGGACATGATCCGAGAGGCCACTGACTTCTTGATCGTCCTTTTCGACAACGGAGACGATCGATGCTCCCCTCGCTTTCATCTCCATTATGTTCCCAATCATGCGGTTTCTTGTAACATCTCTAGGAACGACACATACCACAGGATAGCCATCCTGTACGAGTGCAATCGGTCCATGTTTTGATTGGCCTGCCGAATACCCTTCAGCATGGTTGTAGGCTATCTCTTTCAGCTTCAATGCTCCTTCATTCGCAGTTGCCACCGACACGCCCCGTCCGAGAAACAAGAAGCTCGGTTTGTCATAGAACACACCAGCTAGCATTCGTGATCGCTCTTCATTTCTAGTTATCACTTCAGACACAATCTCTGGAAGTCTAGCAAGACCTTCTCGCTTTCTCAAGATGATGTCTCGGTCCATCTTTCGATTACTTTCGGCCAAGGTCAATGCAATCTGGGCCAATGCAGTAAGCTGCACCATGAAAGTCTTCGTTGCAGCAACCCCGATTTCAGGTCCCGCCTGCGTAATGATCGTGTGGTCGGCAGACTGTGTTATTGAACTTCCTACCACATTCGTGACTGCAATCACTTTGGCACCAAGATGCTTGGCGTACTTCGTCGCCGCAATAGTGTCTGTTGTCTCTCCCGACTGTGTGATTGCCAATATGCAATCATCCCCAGAGAGGGCATCATAAACACTATCTTGAAAGTCGCTCGCCAGTTCGCATATCGGAAGTACTCCGCCAAGAGAGCCAAACATATGCCGCCCAGCCATGGCAGCATGACTAGATGTACCCATTGCTATCATATACACTTTATCTGCACTCTGAATAATCTCGGTAGCCTTGACGATTGAATCTCTACGAAGCCTTAGCGTATTCCTGATTGCTTCCGGCTGCTCATGAATCTCCTTGAGCATGAAATGAGGAAAGCCACCCTTCTGGGCCTGATCTGCGGTCCAACTCACCTTGATGCTTTCACGCTGTACTCTACTACCATCTGAAAGCTTCTCGATTTGAACTCCGCTCGCAGAGAGGCTGGCAATCTCCCCATCCAAGAGAAGGACCATGTTGTTCGT
The DNA here is from genome assembly GCA_003345555.1 of Candidatus Thorarchaeota archaeon. Classification (GTDB taxonomy): domain Archaea; phylum Asgardarchaeota; class Thorarchaeia; order Thorarchaeales; family Thorarchaeaceae; genus OWC5. The sequence goes on along the minus strand of PRDJ01000030.1, from coordinate 29,097 downwards.
CATCGGCAGAAAAGCCGGAATGTCCGAACTAATGTAGTGTACACCCTCCTGCGTGCCGATTACTAGAGGATTGCCGTCTCTGACGGCACATATCTTGTCCGGCTCTCTCGTCGTCATGACAACAATCGCATAGGTTCCTTCAATCCTAAGAGCAACTCTTCTGAGAGCCGCTTTCAGGTCCATTCCCTCATTCATATACTCTTCAATCATGTGAGGAATGACTTCTGTATCCGTATCAGAGTTGAAAACATGCCCTCTTGCACTGAGTTCGCTCCTTAGTTCCAGAAAATTATCTATTACACCATTGTGTACAACAGCTATCTCGTCATTGCAGTCAAAATGCGGATGCGAGTTCAGCATGGAAGGTATTCCATGTGTGGCCCATCTAGTATGTCCGATGCCTATAGACCCAGGAAGATCGTCCAGATTGAGTTTCTTGTGTACCTCGTCAATCTTACCCTTCTCTTTCTTAATGTATAGGTGCTCGTTCGCAATGGTTGTTACTCCTACTGAATCGTAGCCTCTATACTCCAGCCTCTTCAGCGCTTGATGAAGGAACGGAGCCACTTCTCCTCGTTCTTGAACTACACCGATTATTCCGCACATGATTTCTGCCTCTATGAGGGACAAGCGAACCTCATATACGCTCCGGTGACCGAACACAGTCCTTCTTCTGAAATCGCCGTAACTCGAGATAAGACTCGGGCACTATCCGGTAAGCTCAATCTCGATATACACAGAATCAGGAATCTTCACACGCATTATCTGACGGATGGCACGCTCATCGGCATCGATGTCAATCAATCGCTTGTGTATCCTCATCTCCCACTTATCCCATGACTCGGAACCCTGTCCACAGGGCGTTTTCCGCGTGGGAACAATCATTCGACGCGTGGGCAACGGAATCGGACCAGCCATCCGTACTCCTGTCTTGCGGGTAATTCGCTTGATTTGATTGCATACGCCATCGAGATACTCTGTACTCGTACTCGATAGTCGAATCCTAGCTCTCTGAGTCATGTGACTGTTTACCCCGCTTGAGGAGACGTCCCCGGCAGCCAGCGTGGAATCGGATAAAAAGGTTGCTTTGCAACCTGTATGTTACAACGAATGGGTAGTACCTGCCCACGCTGATATTTCAATTCTCTTGGTTCCCTGCCGTCTGTATTTGGCCTTCGGCTTCCAACGATCCCGGATGTATCAGACATCGCCAGTCTTTACAGCAATTGCATCTCTTCCATGGAGATTCCTCTCTCTCCATCCGTTCATGCTCTAGGGACTGCCACAGCGGCCCGCTTTCTCACGACAGCACAGGCCGTCCATCAATAATAACCTCCATAAGCTGCCTTTTCGGACACATTCTCGGGGCTTCATCATTGCACCGTGTGACAGTTGTTAAGCTTGGAGGTTCTGTAATCACTCACAAGAGCGCTTCTCCACCCAGAGTAAATCACGAAGCAGTGAAACGCATAGCTCTCGAGTTGAAGGGGTACAACGGTAATCTGGTCATTGTCCTCGGCGGCGGAGCACATGGTCATCAGGCAGCCCATCGATTCGGTTTTGGAGACCCAAAGACACCGAAGGAACGCCTTCTGGCAGGTGTCCCTGCGATTCGTCATAACATGACTCTGCTTTCAATGCAAGTCGAGCGCATAATGCAGAATGTTGGGATACCCGCAGCTGTGTTTTCTCCTTTCTCTTTTGTACAGATGCATGATGGTTCGGTGTCTAGCTTTCCTATGGAACTGATTCAAAGGGCACTTCAGACAGGGCTGACAGTGGTGACTCACGGCGATGTATGCTTTGACGACATTCGTGGTGCATCAATCCTTAGCGGTGATACGATTCTTGTGCACATAGCAGAAATCCTTGACGCAGAATCTGTGTATATCGGAACTGATGTTGATGGTGTGTACGAAGCCGATCCTAGAGACAAACCGAATGCCACGATGATTCCTATCATCGACAAGTCGAATATGAATCAAGTCATGCTCGGGGCAAGCTCATCAAAAGCCACGGACGTTACCGGGGGAATGACGGCCAAGCTTGCCGAGTTGACTAAACTCGCGGGAAAGAAAAGAGAGATTGCTGTGTTCAACCTGTCTGTGCCTGGGCGTCTAGAAGCATTGCTCTCTCGAAAACCCGTCCTTTGCACGAGGATTATACTCTAGGTCTTCCAACCATACTAACTGCGCATACCATGAGCAGAATCGTATTACCTGCGAACTCTGGCATCTCCCGTGCTTCTGCTGCGTCCTATGATGCTCTGCACATCTTCTAATTCACATATTCTCAAATTAGCAGGTTTGGCTGCTTCGTCGTCAAGGTATTCGGCGGCGGGTAGGATACAGATTGCCTGGGTGGATTCGCACGACTTGCAGACGATTTCATTGTCAAGCTGCAAGAGAATGTCAAGTTGATCTTGACTCGGAAAGACAGCATAAGACTTGCCTCCTGCACACAAATCATAGCAGCCATGGCCCTTCGCAATCGGCTCATTAAGCTTCAGCAACTGCGATTCAAGAGCACCAACCGCGGTCGTCTTAAGATCCCTGATAGCTGAACGGCCAACTACCCATAATCCCTCCTCCAGACTTGGAAATGCTCTGCCGTTCCTAACTCTCATTGCCACAAGTCGGCCATCCGACAACAAATCTGTCAATGCCTGTTTGCCTTCGTATGCGCTCATGGGAATTGACCTTCCCTTGACTGATTGAAGCGCAGTTGTATCAATGAATTCTACGAGTGTATTCCATCTGACTTTGCCATTCGATAAATCCACAAAGTCTTGGATTACACCGAACCAAAGCCGCAACTGCATTGAGGAACGGGCACGAGCATTGTCCTCGGCCGTTTCCTCTTTCAGCGTGGTACCCTCCATTCTGCTACCAATCTCAGAGACACCCGTATCCGATTCCTGCATCTTTCCCGATTTGCTTCTTTGAAGTTGAGTCTCAATCATCTTATCGAGTGAACTCGGAAAAGCTGAAACAACGCTCACCGCATCATACTCTTCATTTCTGTCCATTAGCTCTCTTAGCCTAGCGGCTGCGACGCTTCCTCTGACTATCACAAATAGCTCTGTCACGCCATTTCCCATGGTGCTCATCTGATACCGGATTCTTTCAAGGACACTCTCCATGGACGACGCTTTCAGGTGCTCAGGAACTATGAGAATTGCCTTGTCGTCCACAATGACGACTTCATTTCCAAGACGCCCATTCTCCTCTGAACTCAGAGACCGTCCCAAGCGCACTGAGACATACCCAATTACCGCCTCTCTTATCGCATCACATCCTTTGCCCGGTAACGTAAAAAGAACCCCGCCTCCGACAAGCGGCAGAGACTCGCGTTCAATCGAACCTAGAGACACAAGTTCCTGGATCAACTCGGCCGCATCATCATTCCTGATTTGTGGGTTGAAAGCAGTCAGCACATTCTGCAGTTCATCTCTTGTGGCTACGCCGTGTGATGCAAGGAATGCCACCGCCTGGTTCGCCAGTTCTCCCAAACCATCAAATACAACGCCCCGATGCTCGACAGTAACAGCGCTGCTCATGGCCCTTTTTGTCCTGATTGCAGTCACGCTGTCTGGAGCACACAATTGCATCATCTCTGTCCGTCCCAGTTCAGTGGCCGCATGGTCCTGAGTCCGGTCTTGTTTCTCTGAGTCGATGTCAGTCTCGATTGATTCCGCTGGCGGCACCACTTCAAATGGTGCCGTTGCCAGCTCGAAGGTATCTGTCTCCGGGGTCACGATTAGGGCTCTTCCCACCTTGAGCATCCGAAGGTAACGCTCCTGTGTGTCATTCAAGGACATGAATCTCGCCCCGACTGAGCTGTCATAGGGCAGTCTGAATGTAATCTTCGTGGCAGTATTTGCTAGGATATTTGATGAGATATTTGGTCTAGTTGAAACGACAATGACACCCTGACCAGTAGCTCTCTGCAACATCACCATTGACTCGCCTGTTGTTACATCTGCTGCGGATTGTCTCGTGTAGCTTTCAGGAACGAGGTTGTTTGCTTCCTCAAGCACGACAACATGATTGAGTTCGGCTGTTATACCACGGCGCATTGCACCATCAAAGATGCGTTTCGCGACCAGATTATACAAAAGACGGGCGGCGTCCATGCCTCCTGTTCGTGCAACGTACCGCAAATCGAATACTACACGCTTGCTAAGTAAACTCGATACTACCATCGAGTGTGACCCTCCACCTAGAATCGAACCCAATGGCTCTCGGGAAAGGACCTCTAAGCGATTTAGCAAGGCATCTCTTGTCATAATTCCCGTGCGGTCACTATCAGCGAGCTGATTGATTTTATCAATCAATGCGTGCACCGAGTTACCGTGATTTGGCATCTTTGCCGTGTCAAGAATCGCATCCCTCAATAGCTTCTCCATAGCTGGAGAGAGTTCTGTTGAGGTACCCATCTCCCTTAGGAGTTCTCTCAGAATGACGAATGTTGCATGGGCTTGTTTTTCTTTTGTATCAGCCTCAGGATCCAATAGGCCTATCACGAAAGAGGGGTCAAGTCCCGGGCGAAGTATCATTACATCCTGTCTGCCTACGTTTGCGAGGTCGCTATATTCAGAACCTTTCAAATCAAATACCCACCAAGGCACATCAGTCTTCGTACTCAGTTCAGCCATCAGTCTCTTGACCAACGATGTTTTTCCGGTACCGGTAGAACCAAGAACTGCAACATGCTCTCTCAACCACTCCTTTTTCAGCCCCACTTTGTTGAGCAGACGTCCGCCGTAGACAGTCCAACCTATGTACAACTCATTGTCCACAAGTTCTCTCGGAGGAACGTAAAAGTCAGGAATCTGCGGTGCGGTCACAACCGGAATAGTCTGTACTGGTGTGTTTACAAAAGCTGCCAGTCTGCTCACATGCATCCTCTGTCGGCCAAGGTGTCGCCTTGCAAGCAACCTGCAAGCCATCCTGCCGCCAATCTTCTCATCTGATATTGATACATTGTCATCTCCGCCCCACACTGAGAAAGCAAGTCCTTTCAATCCCTCTTTGACAACTTCTAGTTCGGTGGGACTCTCGGCAGCTATCACAATATAGACACTCGAATCAAACCACCCCTCCTCAGCTTGTACCTGTTCGTATTGACTCAAGAGATCCTTCTTTGCTGCTTGGTCCTCAAGCGAATCCTCTTGTTTCTTCTCTCTCCCTTGGATGGATTTCCATTCCGCTTCAAGTTTCCTTCTATCATTACCGCCCTTTGCGGACGAAAACACGCATGTTAGAGTCACCGAATATCGTTGCTTGAGCGCTGTAGAAAGAAATGTGCCAATCTGAGATGTGAACTCCGAAGGCGCAATCCTCGGATTACCAGAGAATACGATTGCTGACCTAGTCTGCATTCCTTTCTCGCCAATCCTAGTCCCCACTAAAGCGGCTGTTCCAATGATGGATAACGCCGCCGCCTTCAGGCTCTCGCCCTTCAGTTGTCGGAGATCCACATTATTGAGACATGCCAGCAAAATTGCCTCTGCTCTGGTTGCCTCTCTCTTCAGAGTCTCCTCCATTTCGGTAAGGCAGGTCCCCATTATGCTAATGAACACTCGAAGAAACGGCTCATCTCTCTCTAGACCAACTTCGTATGCCATCGTCACATGGCTGTCCATCCCTGCTCGCAAGGCGAGGAGCATCGTTGTGTTGTATCTTGGTCTGTTGTTAGAATCCTGCTCGACGGATCCAGGGACGGACATCATTTCTAGACAGCAGACTGCAACAGCACGATTTCCAATGCGGACCACATAGAACTCATCTTCTAGGAAGAACGAAATCGATTCCGTCACAATCTTCTCTGCTGCAATAATCAAACCACAGCATATTGGGAAAGCACAGATGAGAATCTCAGTAGCTGCTTTGAATGGAACAAAGGGCTGCCTGATAATGCCAGCAAGGGGAAGGACATAGACTGCAATAAAATAGATTAGACAAAGCTGTGCTCCTCCATATTTGACCATTCTTGCCCGGCGTGACCATACTTTGTCTTTCCACTTAACCGAGTAACCCTCGTGACAGGCTTTTTGGCCCCGCATATAGTGCTATCACCGCTGTTCAAATCAGATTAATTCTGTCCGCCGCCTGGATCCTCTCCTCGTGCTCTCGTCTGCCATATGAACTCCCCCGAATCGGTCACGTTACAGCATCTTGAGTGGCTGTTCATGCCATGGGTCTTTCCTCGCAAAAGCCGCGCTGGCCGCAGGTTCTAGGAGATTAAAAGACACGAATCAGCAAGTCCCGGTATGATGATTGACAGCAAGAAGCAAGCTCAATCATTGGTCAGAAACAGATGAGTATGCAGTACCCTTCTGATACAAAAACAACCGCAGAAAATTCAGACAAGGAGAACCGCGAAGCGAGATGCATCGACGAACAGATACACGTTTTCTTTTCTGCTTCACCTTAGGAATCTTGGCTTTTTTGGTCTCCTTTGCTGTCAACGAGACCTGTGCTGAAGAAGGCACAATTGTTTGTCGTGGAGAGCGCGTGTCCATCAGCGCTACGCTTCTAACAAATGGCACCTACGGCAATCCCGTTCCAAACCAACAGATCGAGTTCTTCGAGCAGACATACAACACATTCTTGGGTTGCGCGCAGACGAACCCGAGCGGTATAGCCGCAATTCAATGGATCATTCCAACAGACCAACCGCTTGGAATCAGTGTTCTTAACGCAACATTCCGTGGGAACCAATCATTAGCCCTGAGCCCATCATGCCAGTGGGCATTCATTACCATTCTATCACACACTACAATCAGTGTCCGTGTGGCCAAAGATACTCTCGCTCCCGACGACGTTCTCACGCTCACAGCGACAATTCTAAACGATGGGGGCATGGTTCTACCAAACGCATACCTTGCCGTGTTTTGGAATGCTGTACGGCTCAAGACCGGCATAACAGACAGTTCAGGTCAAGTCAGCTTCGCGATCAACTGCAATAGCAGTTGGGGGCAGCTTGGGGTAAACCAAATAAAAGTCGTTCACGAACGGGATTTATGCAATTTCACTGAAGCATCTGAGGCTTTCTTTAACATCTCTATCCAGCAACTTCCTAGTAACCTACTCCTCGTAAACCCTCCTCAGAATCCGATCGAGCTAAATGGCAGCATTCAGTCTTGCATACTCTTGGAGACCGATGGACAGGCCTCGTCCGGCGTCCCACTCGAAGTTCTGCTCGATGGTACACTGCTTGCTTACATCACGACCAACAGTTCAGGTATTGCATCTCTCCATACAGACATAGATTCCACCTTCTCTTTGGGTCCTCACGGGTTAGCTGTTAGGTACCCTGGCACGTCACGATATGCTCCTTCCCTTCTTAGTGTTGAAATCAATATAGTCAGCCCGTCCTTCGTCAAGGTCATCCTGCCAGAACTCATGATAGCTGGAACGCAAGCAGATATCAGAGTCGAAGTGAAAGACTTGCTTGGTCGCCCGCTATCGGGTGCCTCGTTGAGTCTTCATGACTTGACTACCGGTCAAGCGATTAGACAGCCGATTCTGCCCGATACCGTGCTGGTACCTATAGGTCTTCAGATTACGGGTAAGGAAGGTCCAAGGAGCTTTGTCCTCAATATCTTGGACAGCGACTACCTACTCAACAGAACGTACACGTTCGAAGGCGTGGTTTGGGTGCGTCCGGAATTCAAGTTCGTCTACACTGAAATCATGGGCTATGCTTATCCCGGTCAAGAATTCCTCGTGGAATTGCACTTGGGCGACTTCGAACACGACTATGCCAACACAACGGTGAACGTACATACCGACAACACGACCGAATTCACCGTTCTCACAAATCTCACTGGAGTATTTTGGATTCGATTCGTTGCCCCAAAGGCGTCGTGCCTGCTTGAACTACTCTTCACCTATTGCGGCAGTCCTAGCGAATACAGACTGGCCACATCAATGCCCTACACAGTCATTGTAACTCAGAAGATGCCCGTGTCCATGACACTGTATGACTATCAGATGATACCACCACTACAGCAGATTCATGTTCGGCTGGTGCTTCGTGCACTGAATGGATCGCTTTTGGCCTACGTTGCAGTGAACTTTGAATGGCTATCCAGTAGAGGGTGTGTTCTAAGCGGACCTGGAGGAATTGCTGAGTTCTATCTATTGTTCCCAACTTACGCTGGTTGTTTCAATCTTTCATACTGGATTGAGACTTCGCGTTTCCTCTTCTTCAGTGCTGGCTACACAATCATCACACTCAATTTCCTCGACATCTCATCGATACAAGGTGCTGGCATCCTTGGGTTCATGATAAGCGCCGGTCTATCGATATTGGTTGTGAGCATTCCCGTTGCGAGAAGAAGATATCTATTGAATTGATTGCTCGATGGTGCTCCGGCCGGGATTTGAACCCGGGTCTGAGGATCGAGGGTCCCCAATGCTGGGCCGGACTACATACGACCGCATTGCAGATCAAACTCAATGCGTCTACCGGAGCCTTGGTGGTTCCAGCCCGGAGCAGGGCTTCACTTTTTGCTCTGCAAATAAGCCTTTCTCTGAATCAATTGGCATATTCAACACTGCCGCACCTTGGCTTGTTCCGATTTCGAGCAACTAATCCTAAGAGTTTCCCCGGCCGCAGGTATCTTCCACGATAAAACCTAAGGTGTCAAAAGCCCTGTCAGACCACTCCAGCTATCCTTGAGGAGCTGGAATAGACCATTTACAACATCTTGAGCCCAACCTGTGGCTTCCAGTATTACTGCAATCACTATTGAAACCGTAATCACAGCAAGACCCAATAACAAGCTCTCCTCTACCAATGGTCCTCCCTTGGTGTCACTCTTCAGCTTTGGTCGCATACTCATGTGTCCGTACCCAATTATGTCTGTCCTCTGAATCCTATTTTAAGTCCCACCGATATCAGAATGGCTCGACATTGAGTTCAAGTTAGGACCTCAGTAAGATGGACTATGATCCTATTCGATCAACAAGTCGATAGCTTCTTGGCGAGGCAGTAGCCAAGAAGCATACGAGCTATTCCTGTTCAGTATGCATGAAGGGATTGCCAGACTTCCATAGTCTTTCTCCGATAGGCGAAGTATCAGTAGCACCGTAACTATCTGATGAGCCGACAAGCCTGTCAATCAATGCTTCATAGGCTGCTAGGTGACTGTCCGCACCTTGTTCCTGAGCACGAAGGATAAAAGCACCGTCCTTGGCCCATCTTGATTTCTCGGGAACAATCGTGCCATTCGCGAATACTCTGTTCAGCCCAGCAAAGGAGAGCATCCCATCATTGACAGTTCTCCTAATCTCGGCGATTTCCTTCACTCGGCGTTTCGACTCTCCCGGTGTCAGTCTCTCAACTGTAACAATTACATCCATGAGAGCAATACTTGACCTATCGATTCCATGATTGAGCATCCAACGGGATACTAGACTTGAGGCGGAGTCGCTGTGACACGTCTGAATTGACCTAAGACCTGCAGCAATTGCTTGAAACAGGGCACGACTGTGCTCCGCAGTCTGAATCTCCCCCAGAATCAGGTAATCTGGTGATCTATGAAGAGTCTTGATGATTTCCGTGCTCTTGTCGAATTTCGCCTCGGTCTCATCAAGGGGGTCAACTCTGTACCTCACTTGATGTTGGTCCCCGAATCTCCTGCTCTCGATGGCATCTTCAACATAGATCTTTCTCCAAGCTCGCGGAGTAGTCATGTCTAAGGAATTCAGAAGAGTGGTCTTGCCCGATCCTGGCCCCCCAGTTATTGTGATATTGAACCTTCCGCACACTGCCAAGAGAAGCAAGGCTGCAGCCTCGATGGTGAGCGTGCCGTTGCGAATTAAGTCATATATTGAATATGGATTACTGGGTGCACGCCGGATTTCAAGATGTAGTCCATCCACGCTGAGTGGCGGTAGACAAACGGAGAAGCGAAGATTCGCATCAAACAGATTCACGTCAGTCTTCAGTGATGGGTTATGCCTGTCCAGATGTAGATTGCTTTCACATCTAACAAGAGTGACGATTCGTTCCGCGTCTTGTTGTCCGAGAGTAATCATCGAGCTACATCGACCAAGACGCCGATGGTCGAAGTACATTGAAGATTGAGGTCCATCTATGTACGTTTCTTCGACCTCATCATCCAATAGGACAGGAAACAACGAACCAAGAGCATTTGAACGATGCCCCACTATTTCAGCGATTCTGGCTCTCGTAGGGCTGCTGATTTCTGGCAATGTGTCCGAGATTCTCTCGGCAACAAGAAATGAAATCTCTCTCATTCTTGCGGTTAGATTCATTCTGCATGCGCCCACAGTTCCAGTGAATTGACTCTTCTCTTTGCATAGTCTTTCAACTAGAGCGAGCTCAAGGGGCGTTCTGACGTACGGAACAGCCCTGTGAAGTGTGGACGGGCTAGAAGCAATCCTGTAATACACGGATAGGTAGGGTCCGACAGGATAAATGTCAATGAGGCTTTCCCAATTGTCCAGAGTACCATGGTCTCCCACATAAACCGACTCCCAGCCATCAGCTTGCCAAGGCGGTCCTTTGGGAAACTCTCCCTTGAGTCCCCCTATGTGAACAAACCCCTGATTGGGTTCGAGAATCAGGATCTTATCCTGATGGTCGCTGGTCAACGCCATAGCTGAGAGGCGTGTGCAAGGTTCATCAGTCGTGACTGATGCATGCTTGCAGCCCCTGCAACGCGTCTTTGGGCATCTTAGTACATTTAGCTTGGGTACTATCAAGCAACTGCTCACTTCTCATTCCAGTTGACAGTCATATCGGCACCGTTGTTTCTCGCTCCCCGATTGAGGTACTTCGTCGCGTCGGTCCACCAGCCGCTATCATGCCTATGGAGGCAGTACAGAACTGTGCAGTCTGAATAGAGAATCGAATCATCCGTTATGAGTTGGGCACAGAAGTCTCTATCCGCCCAGAAACGGCATCGGTCTGCAGCTATTCGAGGTCCGAGTCGCGCCAACTTCTGGAGTTCGATTCTACGCGCAGGTTTATACACTCCTATAGTCCAATCCCCGAGTCTGTCCTAGTTTCTAACAGCTGCCGCAAACTCTCGGAATCGGGACGAGAGAAACGCTTGCTGCCAATCAGTAACTATTCCGAATTTTCGATGGCGGCTTTGGGTACACTCTCTAAGAGCTTCTTTATCACCCCAAAGTGGTCTCGAATACTGTACTCGGCCACTTTGGTCGCTCTGGAGGCTAGCTTTTGAGTTAGGACGGAATGTCTTCCATGTTCACCAGCTATCAATCTATCGCCAGTATAAGCGACTGAGACTGTAAATATGAATGGATTCCGACCACCTCTCTTTGAAGCGGGTATCATATCGAGTATGGCAAGCATCTTACCTCTCATGGCATTTTCATACTCGCTGGAATCCCATCCCCTAGATTTCATTTTACTAATCGCTATCGGGTTGTTCATCACCATAGACAATACTCTGGGGACATAATCCTCGGGTCGCCTGAGTTCGGGAGAGTGACCGGTGATAGACTTGAGCCGCATTGCTTCGCGCACCATCGCGCGTACATTCACTCTATGGCCACACCTTTCGAAAACACCAGCAATCTCTTCCAGAGTTATCGGAGCTCCATCTTTGAACTCGCGTACTGCCATCAAAAGGCATACCGCCATCACTAGGATATTGTTGTTAACCTTCTCTGGAGTTTCCGAGATTACTTTCTTGTACAGATATGCTGTGCGATCACGTACTTGTTCACTTAACATCAACAACTTCGAAACATGATTCAGCGTCCTAAGTGCCCGATACTTTGCTTCGCTTTTTCCGATTCTTATGCGGGCGCTGTATACAAGCTTTAAGCGTTTGAACTTCTTCTGTGCATATCCAGAGAGTGTTTGCCCATGAGCGTCTCGGAAGTACGTATCCTTATGATAACCAATGTAACTGCCAAGTCCATCCACGATATGCAGTCTGTTTCCCAACGAGACATACGATGCCGCATCAGGAGCATCTGCATGTTGCTCTTCGCCCATTTGATACGTAGGATGTACATATTCTCTTGAAACCACAAGTCCGCACTCTGTACAGACTATATGCCCTTGACTGGTCACCAACTGCCCTGAACAGTCTGGACAGGACCATGAAGAGGTTATGAGTGGCTCATCCACCTCATTGACCAAAGACCACACCGAGATTGCCAAAGCTCCAACAGATAACTAGATTCCAGAAGTGCGCAATCTCATTGCTTAGAGCTCTTGTCTATTTCATCGAACAATCATGGCCATATGGTAGCCGGATTCAGCCCATACAGAAAGAGAGAACCCCGAAACTACTTCGTCCGAGCTACCATCTCACTCAAACAAGTCCATCACAAAATCATGAGATAAAACACATTCGATGCAAATGTCTTACTCTGCGCGGGTGTCGGCTTCGTGATCTTAAGCTCTACTCTTAGACCCCCGACAGATCCCATAATCTCCAGAGCCTTTCCTTCAACCATACGTAACAGCGTACCCTCGGCATACAGCTTGGCTTCTTCTCCCTTCGAAATGGGTTTGGAATCTATACTGACATCAACACGATCTTTTACGCTAAGCCTCTCACACAGTGCTTCTGGAAGTTCAATAGTCAGAGTTGCGCCATCCGTCTTGGACGTTATTCTTACGAGCTTTAGTCTCTTGGTTTCAGTGTCATCAATCAGGTCGATGACAGCATCCTTCAGCTTAATCACCATGCACTCTGACGCTCCCGGCAGTCTGGCTTTCCATAGCGTGGAGCGACGGTCTTGAATTAAACCTGTCGCTATTACCTTGTGCCCTTTTTTAGGCATCATGCTCACGCCTTTCTGGTGGATACTTTGGCTAAGCTAATGACCACGTTGTCACTTTCGGTAGTCATAGCGCTGTGCATGTCAGCGCCTGTTTCGGCTTTCTACTTTGAGCTCTACTACTTTGAGACTGACAAGATGGTCTATGAGGTTGGCGAATCAATAGACATGGTCGCCAAGCTCGTTGCTGATTTTGGAGAGGGGGGATGGTGTTATGTCTCCTTTGGGGTTGTGACAGACTTGGGCCCCGTGTTCAACCAAGGATACTTCATTTCGTCATCCCCCGATATTCGCTTTCTCACGTCCTCTTACGTTATTGTGCCTAACGAGACCTCACCAGGTATCAATGGATCCTCTGCAGAGGTCGTTTTCAACTACGAGATCTATGACGGATATAGTCAAAGTGGAAGCCAAGTGATAGATGTGAATATGAAAAGAGGGCCTCTGGTCACTCTTCCACTAACCCCGTTGTCAGTCCAGTTCGGAATCGACACGGCCCTCGTACTGAGAATAACAGGCGCGCACAACAACGACATCCCGTTTTCAAATCAACCGATTTCGATATCCGTTCATGACTCTACTCTGCAGCCCGTGCTTGAGACAGAGGCGCTAACAGACTCACTAGGGCAGCTTCACGTCAACTGGACAGAAGACATGGGCCCTCCCGGTACATACAACCTAACGCTTACTAGTCCTGGGTCGCTTTCATTCTTGCCATTTTCTGAGTCTCGGATTGTTGTCGTTGAGCCAGGTCATTCTACGCTAAGAATACTAAATGCTCCAAGCCGTGTCTATTGCCAATTCCCATACTATGGACAAGTCGAATCGCTTGAAATCAATGCAGAGCACTTGAATTCGTCTCTCTCGCCCATCGATAATAGCATCGTTGAGTGGTCAACCCCGTTTTCTAGCGGCTTTATGGTAGGTATTGGAAATGGTCATTATAACGCCATTGTACCATTCTCCGTCGGACCTGGTTTCTATAGCGTCAATTTGACTGCAACAAACGGACTATATCAGACTGCGGCTGCAAATGCAAATATCGAATGCCTTCCGAGACCCATCTTAGTAAACGTCACTGTGCCTACGGAGATGGTATCTGGTTCTACAATTCAAATCGAGGTAAGAGTGACAGACGGTCTCAGCGGCATGATAATTCCCTCATTGCCTGCTACCCTTACCCTTTCCATTGAGAATCGCACATTAGTCAGATGCCAAGTCACCACCAACTCCTCTGGATATCTCTGCATTCCTGCGGACTTGCCAGAACGCGTCTGGGGCACAGCAATCATATCATTGAACATCAACAGGACCATGTTCCATGACTCTCTCGCACATACACTTACAGGCAACGTGTCTTTCACGCCCCGTCTGTTGATTCAATCCATTGCTCCGGTCATCTTGGGTGCACAAGCCGGAATTCTTGTCCACATAACAGACCCTAATGGGACACCGGCACCGAATGTCATTGTGAATCTTCTCACTCCCGACAACATATCAACGTCTTACAATCGCACCGACTCTGAAGGAATAGTCTTCCTATACTGGTCAGTCCCGAGAGATGCCGAGATCGGTACCCAAACATATTTCCTATTCATTCATGGCGCCAGTCCTTCATTTCTCCATCAACTGACAGTCCCTGTTCAGTTTGCAGTACTGTGTCCATTACTGTTTCTCTCTTCTAACGATACTTACTGCGTTATGCGCAACAGCAATGTCACAATCGACTTCTTGATTGAATCCGAAGGCCCTGAGAACCAAACGCTCCAGATTAGATTCAGAGACAGCTATGCACAGATAATGTCGGAATGGGCCGGTGTGGCCGGTGTACATGGGGCAATCAGACTGAGCATCGGTTCTCAAGTATGCCTCGGCCATCACTTGCTCTTGATAGAGGTTGTCACAGAGTCCTATATCTTCGTTGAACAGGCTGTAGTCGAGATAATAATCACTGGAGAAATGCATGCGGGTAGCACAGTCATTTCAGCATTCTACGGAGAGAGCCTCATTCTAAATATCACTGCTATCGACGATATCGGCAATGCAGTAGGCAATGCTACCGTCTCCATGTCTTTCGTTGACACCGGGCTACTGATTTTCTCAAACAATGCTACAATCAATCACCCGTTGACAGTACCTTTGCCTCTTTGTCTTGCTCCGGGGTCACATTTGCTTATCTTTCAAATCAGTCATATTTGGCTTGGTACCAGCAACGAATCGATATCGGTTTTTGTCTGGATGCGAACAAGTATCATGATCACCGTTTCCACCGATCGCTCTCATACGTACTGTGCAAGTGATGACAGCTGCAATCAGGTAACTTGTCAGGTTACTGTCAGTGCTCTGACCAACTCGTCCGGCTCTATCATCAATCCCCCGCCAATCTTGTTCAGCGGCAATACCTCAACGGAGTCTCCGGCAGCTCGAGAGACCTCTCTAACGAGCTGTCCAAGGTTCAATTCAGGCACAAGCAATTTCTCTACAGTACGTGCAAAAGCCCTTACTTCCTTGTCTGGGAAAGGCCATAGTGTCCTTAGCCTCAGGGATCGAAGCGATGGTGCGCCACGTTGCTCCATCATCACTTCTTCAACAGTCCTTGAAGTACATCCAAAGGAAATCACTCCCCACTCCGCTTCTGGTGGTCCTGAAACCAGCGTATCGGTCAGGAGATTCCTATTGGCGAGAATCTTTCTTGTAAGCCTACGTATCAGTTTATCATGAGCTTCCGGATCTGACGTTTTTCTCAAACCGCGTTCGTCGTGCGTCGAGCCAGTTACGAGCAGGTTGTGGCCGTCTCCAAATCTTGGCATTATCGCTCTACCCGTTTCGTCGACCCCCCCGAACGGTGGCTCACCCTCAGATGCAAGTCTCCTTTCTACTACAGGATTACCTGTATCCTTCACAATCGCCCTTTCACGTGAGTGGGCTACTACTTCGTCTGACAACACTATAACGGGATGCCTCAACCGTTCAGAGAGATAGAAAGCTCTCAAAGTCAGCTCGTACGTCTCCTGTGATGAGTAAGGGGCTAGTACTATACTTTCATAGTCTCCATGAGACCCCCACCTAGCCTGCATCATGTCTCCTTGGGCTGCTTTCGTAGCTTGTCCCGTGCTTGGTCCTGCCCTTTGAACGTCAACGATGACACAGGGTGTTTCAGTCATCACTGCATAGCCGATGTTCTCCTGCATCAAGCTAAAGCCCGGTCCTGAGGTTGCAGTCATTGACAGCAATCCGCCCCAGGAGCTTCCGATGACTGCTGAGATGGCACCGATCTCGTCCTCCATCTGGAGATAGATTCCTCCTATCTGCGGAAGCCTTTCTGCCATGATCTCAGCAATCTCCGAAGCTGGAGTTATCGGGTAACCTGCAAAGAAACGACAACCAGCTGCGATAGCCGCTTCCGCGCACGCTTGGTTTCCTTGCCAGAAGTGTATTATAGAGCCTCGAGCAGTCATGTGTGCGACTCTCGACGTCGGACTCACCCGGTACAGAGATAAGACTTCTGTAGGGTCATTCAAGGGTTTGTCAGAGTATCGAGCGACTGCGGAGTGTCGGACAATTCAATGAAACCAATCATTCATGCACACCACCGTGATGACCCTCCGGTCACGCGAGCGTGAGATTCGCCGATACTCTTTTATCAAGACCCACAGGTCCAACCTTTTAGCGACCGTGGTCTAGTTTGGTTAGGACGGAAGCCTCCCAAGCTTCCAACCCGAGTCGGTTTTCAAAAGCCGCGGGATTTCAAATCCCGGCGGTCGCACCATTATTTGTCGCCAGACTTAAGGGTATGCGGCAGCTGCCGGAAACATGGACAGACTTGGATATCGCATTGTAGGAGTACGTAAGCTTGGGAGAGTAATCTGATTGTTGAGGTTAAGGCACACGAACTAAGCCTCCCGGAGTTGCAGCCCAGTGCCGTTTCTGGGTGGACAGAGACTCCTGTGTCCAACTCTGTCCAGAAAACAATAAACGGTGAATGTACTGATGTTGGAGCCTGGCGAGTGATGACTGTCATGACCCCGATGAGTCGGGTTCCGACGATGATCTGGATCTTGAGTGAAGAGCTCGCCACTAATAGTTTCGGTAACCTCTGCCACTCCTGTGCTTTTAATCGTACAATCCGCGGAATGCTTTTAAGCTCACATCAGGACATGTACTCAGACCACAATGCCTCGGGACTATGTTGAGGACGAACTGAGCCGGCATAGCGTATTCAAGTCAGAACAGTTTCTATCTGCCGACTACGTCCCTGAGACCCTTCCTCATCGGGAACCAGAACTGAGGACTCTAGCACAAGCTTTCAAGACACTCATAACTTCACCCGGACATACTAGTCAGAAGTTCATAATTGAAGGCCCAGTTGGCAGCGGAAAAACCGCCGTGGCTAAGCGATTCTCAGAGCAGATGGTTCAGGCTGCAAGCAGAAGGGGCATCCGTCTGCACAAATTGCACATAAACTGCCGTGTGAACAAGAGCACCTATCTTGTATACCTCCGGATACTGCGTGAGTTCAATTCAGGATTTCCACGCAGAGGTCATTCTCCTGAAGAAATCCTGCAGATGGTTCTGGAAGTTATCGATTCGCAGGATAGATACCTCATGTTGATTCTAGACGAGCTGGACTATTTTATCAAGCAGAGGGGTGCAGAGATACTGTACGATCTCACGCGGCTAATCGATGACAGATTAAACGCACCTCAGAGAATCTCGATTATTGGAGTTGGCAGGGACATTGCCCTTGATGAGAGTTCGTTCGACCGTAGCATACTCAGTACTCTTCAGCGTAACATTCTACGGTTTGACAAATATGACTCCGAAGCTCTTTGTGACATTCTGAAGGATCGTGTTGTGCTGGCATTTCAACCAAACGTCGTAATGGATGAGACTCTTCAAGTGATATCTGATATTGCTTCCGAACGTGGTGATGCTAGATACGCAATTGAGCTATTATGGCGCGCCGGCAAACAGGCAGATCGTGATGAGTCAAAGGTTGTGGTTCCGGACTATGCTCGACAAGCAAAGGCCGACACACACCCTGAGCTGAGAAAGGAAGTTTTCACAGCACTACCAGTTCAAAGCAAGCTCTTACTGTTAGCCGCAAGCAGATCTCTTAAGGAGATTCGAAGTGCCTACGCCACAATTGGCGAAGTGGAAGAGATGTATCGGACAGTGTGTGAGGAGTATGGAGTGGAACCACGGGCACACACGCAGGTGTGGGAGTGGGTTCAAGACTTGAATGCTCACGGGCTGATTGATACGAGACGGTCCGGGGCAGGTCAGAGAGGGCAGACCACCCTCGTGGGGCTTTCAGATGTTCCTGCAGACATGCTGGAACGTTTTCTTCTAGACCTGCTCCAGTCAACACAAGGGAGCTGATAACAACACATGAGAAGGGAGCCCGGTTCACGCGTGCTCATAGAAGATCTGTTCTCTTCAAAGGGAAGAGTGAGGATTCTCAGGGAGTTGGCTATTGCCGGAGAACTGAACATATCCGAGCTCTGCAGGAGAGCCTCACTTAATCACAGTTCTACTAAGGCCCATCTCGAGGTACTCATTGATTCCGGACTGGTCGAAGAGAAGACTTTCGGACGAATCAAGATCTATCGGTACCGCGTTGAGGATTTGAGAGCTAGGTCTCTCAAGAACCTCTTTGACCTCTGGTCATCGTAGGAAGTTCGTAACGATATGACTGGCTATTTGGTTCGCCTTTTCTATCTGGGCAGCAATTACCACGGATCACAATGGCAACCGGGATTGAGGACAGTTCAGGGCACGCTCATTGATGCCGTGACGAAATGGAGCGGAGAGACACACTCACCTGCCTCGATTCAGCTATCCGGGCGTACTGACGGAGGCGTTCACAGCATAGGCCAAATAGCAATGATAACCACAGACAGACCCTTGGACATCAGTCAGATAAACAAGCATCTGCCAGACGACACTGCACTTTGGGCTCATGCTGTGGCCCCATTGGGTTTCAGGCCTCGTCAGAGCATTCTAATGCGTCACTACAGATACTACCTAGATATGTCCAATATCTCACTTGACTCAAAGTCGATGATAGCTGCAGCACAGCATCTCATAGGAACGCACGACTTTACACTTCTCTCAAAGCGCGATGGGAACCGTTCTTCTAAGGCAACACTTCTGAATGCCTGCATGAGTGAATCCAAGGGAATATTGGCGTTGGACATATTCGGTACAAGCTTTCTATGGAAGCTCGTCCGAAAGATAGTCTCTATGCTCCTATACGTGGGTCAGAATGAACTAGATCCGGAATCCGTTCCTGAGATACTTCAGAAACGCAACACAATACATGGTGGCATAAGACCCGCCGCACCCGAGTGTCTGGTGCTCATGGAGGCAGTTATTCCACTGCGAATGAATGTTAACAAGTTCGCCTTGAGAAGAGTTCGGAAGAGTATCAATACCCAGTTAAGCTTCTTTGTCCGATCTGCAAGGGTTATGTCAGCACTCAACGACGACTTGCTTTCGAGCCTAGGAGTCCCCTACTGACACCCAACCATCGAGCGAAGAACTCTCCGCTTTTTGGATCTCGTGCTACGGTTTGCTCAATTGCATCATAATAAACCCGGGCCGCTCTTCGTCTTGAGACCCCTGCAATGCGCGACAGCTTGGTTAGGGGCTCCATGATTTTGTCAGTTCTCCTAGCACCACGCCAAGCCAAGAGTGGCCAAGAAGGTTCAGAATAATCGATTCGTCGGAAGGGCGTCTCAGAGCGGCCTACTACTATTCCCATCGAGATAAAGTCGTGAATATAAGCCAGTAATCTCCAGCTTTGCCTTCGTCGGATTCTTCCAAGTGCCAAGTCTGCTAGCGAAAGCGCCTCATATCCTCGATTTTGTTCACTGCGGGTTGTGAGATGCAAGTTCATGTTCTCTTCCAGCCACAGTATCATTTCTTCCTCGTCCACATCCGCTTCTGAGAGGGCTCTCTTGGCGACTATGGGGTTAGTTGCCATAAACAGCCGGCTGAGCGTCTCTCTTATACCTCGCCGCACGTCTCTCGAAGATAGACCGCCTACTCCAAGAGAAAGGCCACCTATGGCAATTGCTTCTAGGTCTGATATGGCGGCGCGCAAGTCTCCACTTGAATGCTCAGCTACCTCTTCAAGGACATTGTCTGGGATTTCTGCTTCATTCAGGTGTGCTATGCGTTTCAGTACACTGATCATATCCTGCAGCTCGATTGGTCTTATTGTCAGAACTCGACAATACTTTATAATCTCCTTAAGACGTGGGCTCTCGGGATCATTTGCCGTCATCACGACTGGATGGACAGAATCGGCAATCACTTTGAGGATTGCTCCCGCACCACCTCTATCGCTTGTGCCTGACAGTCCATCAATTTCATCCAAGAGAACGACCCGCATTCGTCCATCAAGAGTCTGCTGGGTAACTGCAGTCCAGACTTCTGTTTCAATTACCCCCTTGTTGCGCTTGTCGCTTGCATTGAATTCGACCAGTTCAGCATTCAGATCCTTACAGAGGGCGATTACCGCAGATGTCTTGCCAACACCGGGCGGTCCTAACAGCAGAATGGCCTTGACCTTCTGGGGCGCCCTTTTCCAAGATATTACCCAGTCTCGGAGTTCATTCATAGCTTCGGTATTGCCGACAACTTGATTCATGCTGCTGGGTCTGTACTTCTCAGACCAAGGAGTAGTCTCTTCGCTCATTTCCTACGCCGTTCCCACGCCGATAAACGATAGTAGTGCCGCAAGCTGTATCTCTCCGTTGGCACCTTCTGCAACTCGAAACTCCGCCTCTGCAGTTCTTTCAAGAATCCTCATCCTTTGGTCCTCAGGAATCTCCAGCTTCATGACTTCTCGATGTATCTGCCGTACTAAGTCGAGCGGCGAGAGCCCTTGTTGGTAGATGAGACCATTAAGCACCCCAAGAGCACCACTGTAGTCAGAGGACCGGGTCATCGCCAGCATCTCTCTCACTTTAGCCGGGTCTGCTTGGCCTGACATTCCATAGACGACCGTATCCGTGATTTTCTTGTTAGCAGAAGCTGCAGCTTGAAGCAGGTTTATCGCAGTTCTCATGTCCCCCTCTGCAAGATAGTGTATCGCTTCTTTCCCACTCGATAGAAGCTGTATTCCTTCCTTTTTCGCAATATACTCGATTCTGCCAGCAATATCCGCATCACTCAACCGCGAGAACTTGAACATTGCACACCTTGACTGGATTGGCGGGATTATTCTGCTAGAATAGTTGCATATCAGAATCATTCGGCATGATGCAGCATAGCTTTCCATTGTACGTCTGAGGGCGTGCTGTGCATCGCTTGTAAGGTGGTCCGCCTCATCAAGGACAAGAATCTTGAATGGCGCGTTCTCTGCCGGAAGAGTTCGAGCGAAATGCTTGATCTGATTTCTTACGACTTCAATCCCTCTCTCATCACTTGCATTCAGTTCCATGAAATTGCGATCGAGAGAGTCTCCGAACAAATCCTTGGCCATTGCTATGGCAGCTGTCGTCTTGCTTGTACCGGGCGGACCTGCAAACAGGCAATGTGGAACATTTCTTGTTTCAACGAACCTGACTAGACTTTCGATAACCGATTGTTGGCCAACGATTTCTTTGAGTGTCTGAGGCCTGTACTTCTCAGTCCAGAGGTCTGTATCCATCGAATCAATCGTCCTAGCTTGATGAAGACTCAGTGTCCTTGTTAACCATGAGAGAGTTCAGTATGGGGCCCTAAAAGACTCTTCGGACCAGCTCAGTCATTTCTCCGATGGAAAGGTCTCAATCTTCAGCGTAGCGGGTCTTTCCTGCCGCAAAGAAGGTCGGCAAGTTCTTTATGGTGGGTAATCAAGGCGTATTCTTGGATACAGATTATCATGATAATCCACGAAGAAGTGAAGGAAGTCGTAGACCGGTTCAGAATGATGTTCCTGAACGATATGCGTGGATGCGTGTTCAGGAAGGATGTCACAGTGGGTCTCACTGACAATCGTCAGCTCGGCCCCTTCCACGAAGGGGATCACGCAGACCTCCCCAACTGGATAATCGAAATGCTCTTGAAACACAACCTTGTCGACATTGTTCCCGAAGATGCTTTCGATTCCCTAAGACGAGTGGAGAATCTCTATCTCGCAGAAGAGAAGGTGCCCCACAAGCTTCAGTCATTCCATCCACACCTCTATGCTGCTCTTAGTCGCAAACTGCTCCGCCTTCAGAGCGACAAGACCTCTTTAGATCCGAGAAGCTATGATGAAATCGACAAACTAAAGCGAGTGATTCCATTCCTGCTTGAGTCTCGGCTGTCGAAAATATTACGCACGGCGAAATCCGGTGCCTACATTGAGATGCGCAAGCAGATGGCCAACGAAGAGCGCTGGCTTTGCGAGGAGCTAGCGAATCTCCTATCTCAATGGCGCGATGATGTGATGGCCTGATGAGAACGAACACAGGAGCTTAAATACGAATCAATATGACTACGCATCAGACTGAGACCGGGTGCTATACCGACTTCTTGATTTGAGCATGGCTATCGAGGCTGGAACTGATGTCGCGCACTGATGAAGGTCCACAAGAGCGATTCGAGGAGTTTCTACGTACCTACAAAGATGAACACGGTACTCTCGTGTACTGGCCCAAGTGCGAGCAGATGTCTCTCAATGACGAAACGTCCTTGCGGGTCAACTTTCAAGACCTAGTCAGTTTCGATAACATGTTTGCTGTTTTGGTTACTGAGGATCCTCAGAAATTCCTTGCAACAGCGAGCAGTGCTCTGCTCTCTATTCTGAGAATGGAGGATCCCGACTATGTCGAGAAGCTCGACGTGAGTACGATAAGGATTCGGATTATCAATTACTCCGAGCATGTTCCCCTAAGACACATTCGTTCAAAACATATAGGCAAGCTAATACAAATCAATGGAATCCTAATGCGCGCAAGCGAGGTCAAGCCTCTTCTTGTGGAAGCTGTCTTTAGGTGCAGAGTCTGTGGGCAGGATATTCCTCAGACGCAAGAGGAAGGACGCTACACCGAGCCACCTTTGTGTCCCACATGTGGCAAGAAGACAGCCATGCGGCTCATTCCTGAGCAATCGAGGTTCATAGACTGGCAAAAGGTCAGAGTGCAGGAATCACCAGACGAGCTACCCCCCGGACAGATGCCTAGATCTGTCGACGTTGTACTTGAGGGTGATATTGTCGACGTTTCTCGACCCGGCGATTTGGTGAAACTGACAGGACTTCTCCAGACATCTCCGGATTTCTCTCGCCGCGGGGGACGATTGGCCACTTTCAACGTTTTCATCGAAGCAAACGGTGTTGAAATTGCGGAGAAGGAGTACGAGCAAGTAGAGATATCAGAAGAGGATGAGAAACGCATACGAGAGTTGGCAGAAGATCCCTATGTTCACGAAAGAATCTATGCTTCAATTGCGCCTTCAATCCAAGGACACGAGCGTGTGAAGGAGTCAATTGCGTTACTGCTATTCGGCGGTGTTGAGAAGGTGCTTTCGGATGGCACACATCTTCGTGGAAGATCCAATATTCTCATGATAGGCGATCCCGGCACGGGTAAGAGTCAAATCCTGAAGTTCGTTGCAGGACTGGCTTCCCGCGGTCTCTATACCTCCGGAAAGGGAACTACTGCTGCAGGACTTACAGCAGCCGTCATTCACGACACAGACACAGGGGCAATGACTCTGGAGGCCGGAGCCCTGGTTTTGGCAGATCAGGGCGTAGCGTGCCTGCATCCGAGCACGAAGGTCATCTTCAACAATCACATAGCCACAGTCGAGAGCCTTTTCGATGAGAGGTTGAAGAAGGAAGCCACTAGTGGCAGCGAGATCGTGGAGGTCAGTCCCATCAAAGGCGGCATCAAGGCGTTCGACATCGATAACCTTGACTCTGTCGACGATGAATGCACTCTGGTAAGGCGGAAGAGGCATGTTGGCAAGCTCATCAGAGCTAGGCTAGCCTCAGGTTTCGAAATCAGATTGACACCCGATCACAAGGTGGTTGATGGGAACTCACTTCAGTGGAAAGATATCGGTTCCTGCAAAGCTGGTGAAATGATTCTTTCGCCACTGAAGCTACGCGATGCTGTGAGTCCCATCTATATCTTCGATATCATCCCCGATGACTGGGTAGTTGTACTAAAGAGAGAAGACAAGAATCTTCTGAAAGGAAGGATCCTTCAGCATTTCAGAAGCTTGAGTGAATTCAATCGATGCTTTGGAGTGAGCAGACACATTCTGTCCAGCAATCAGCAGTTCAAAATGGGTAAGCTGAGGGAGATATTGGGGCGCCTCGGTTTAGTATCAGAATGGAGAGAGAGACTTCTCAGTTACGGCCGGAAAGGTAGAGGCGAGACTCTGCGGACGAACCAAGTCACCCCAGAACTTGCATATCTGATAGGGTTTGTCTACGGGGACGGTAACTACACGATAAGAAGACGTAGATCACGCTTTTGCGTATACCAATCCGCCAAGAAGGAAGACATAATCAGGAACCTAGACAACGCACTGCATTCAATTTCCTATTGCGATTTCAATCGATATTATCGGACGACGAGATCTGAGATTCGAGGAAAGCAGGTCACAAGCAAGAGCGTGACCCTCTACCGAGGATCAAGCGTTCTAACCTATCTCATTGACTATTTCCTTGCTGATAATCTGGCGAATATTCTGATGCTTCCCCAAGAGTGCATGAAGGCATTTGTCTCTGGAGCACTCGACGCAGATGGGTGCGTGTCGGTGAAGAGTGGGACAAAAAGCAACAAAGAATACCGAACAGCACACATCGAGTTTCTGCTGTCAAACAACCGAGAGAAGGATTTGACGTTTATCCTAGCTCTGCGGAGGCTAGACGTATATGCACGGCTCAAGGAAAGAGAAAATGTCAACGTGATCCGAGTCACAGGACGAAAAGACGTGCAGCTGCTGTGCGCATCCACTAAGGAGTACAGCATCAAAGCCAGAAACGCATCTATTCCAGATAACATTCACGAGGTTTCCTCCGCTAGCGAGAAGCTACCTAGCCGACCGGTCTCAGAAATCTGTGATTTGATTAGTCTAGGAAGCAAGTCTGAACTTCTTGACAAAGGAATCTGGAGTACCGTCCATGCATACAAGAACCAGAGGTATCAGCCTTCGAGACGACAGCTCTTCAAGATTGCGGACTTGATGGCAGACAGACTGCCAATCCCAATCAGTTGCGAAATCAATAAACTGCTGAAACGCGACTATTTCTTGGACGAGATAGTCTCTATCGAGGAGGAACACTTCGATGGATGGGTCTATGACCTATACGTCAAGCATCACCACAATTTTGTCGCCAATGGTGTATTGATGCATAACTGTATCGATGAATTCGACAAGATGGACCCAGATGACCGGACATCCATACATGAAGCGATGGAGCAGCATACTGTGAGCATAGCAAAGGCGGGAATCGTGGCAACGCTCAATGCCAGAACATCTATTCTGGCCGCGGCAAATCCGGCTCTCGGTAGGTACGAGCCGTCCTTATCGGTACAGGACAACATAAAACTTCCATTCACGATTCTATCACGATTCGACTTGATTTGGATACTAGTAGACACAATTGAACCCACGAAGGACAGGGAACTGGCTCAGTTCATTCTGAACATGCATCAGAGAAAGAAGAATCCGACCAAGGATTCAAGTCCTCCCATCCCACCCGACTTCCTCAAAAAGTACATTGGTTTCGCCAACAGATACGTGATACCTCAGCTTACTCCCGAGGCTGCTGAAGTCATGGAAGACTTCTACGTGGATCTGCGCAAGAGTGCTGAGGGTGGTGCTGCTCCAGTTCCGATAACTGCACGTCAGCTGGAGTCTCTTGTAAGGCTAGCAGAAGCAAGAGCTAGGATGGCCCTGCGTCCCAAGGTGACAAAAGAAGATGCTCAGGCGGCGGTACGACTGATGCAAGAGTCGCTCAGGATGGTTGCATTCGACACAGTAACCGGGAAGATCGACATAGACCGCTTGGTGTCTAAGATGAGTGCCGCGCAGAGAAGCTCTTCAGACATAATCCTGAAGGCAATAAAGGACATGGAAGCAGAGGGCACTCCTGTGGTTAGTGAAGATGCATTGCTTCAGAGGGTCACTTCAATGGGTCTCCCGAGAGAACGGGCGGAGGAAGTCATAAGGAAGCTTGTTTCAGAGGGCATCCTCTTCAACCCCCGGGAGGGCAAGATCAAGAGAGCTCAGGTATAAGATGCTGCCAGCTACAGTGACTCTGAACGGAGCGGAGAACAACGCGTCTCGATGAGATACCGATAAACCAACGCGTGATCTCTTTGCTTCGCGAGAGTGGTGTGTCTCAACTCTTTCCTCCACAGGAGCAAGCTTTCGATACTGGAGTCTTGGATGGCAAGAATCTGGTTCTCGCAATTCCCACGAGCTCTGGCAAGACACTCGTCTCCGAGGTGTGCATGCTCAAAGCGATTCTTGACGGAAAGGGAAAGGCCGTATACCTCGTGCCGCTGAAATCCTTGGCACGCGAGAAGTACAATGAGTTCGCGAAATATGAGGCACTGGGTATATCGACGGCAATGTCGGTTGGCGACTATGATTCCCCCGGAACGAAATTGTCTGATGCTGACATCTTGGTTCTCACGACAGAACGAGCTGACTCGTTAGTGTGTCATGACCCTGAGTGGATACACAGTATTGCAGTGCTGATTGCTGATGAGATTCACTTGGTCAACGATACATCTAGGGGCCCAACCCTTGAGATGGTGCTTGCAAAGCTTGCCCGGATGATACCAACTATCCAGATCGTCGCTCTAAGCGCTACAATCGCGAATGGCGAAGAAATCGCCGGCTGGTTGAAGGCAGAACTTGTCAAGAGCACATGGCGACCCATACCTCTTAGCGAAGGCATCCTTCTTGATGGCAGGATCAGGTTCAGTGACGGTTCCACGAGAGCTATCAGGAGATCAAAGGGAGACGAGCTCATCGATCTCGTCTGCGACACCTTGGATGAGAAAGGTCAGGTTCTGACATTTGTCTCGAGTCGACGTTCTGCCGTTTCCGTAGCAGGCAAGATTGCTCCATTTGTACGTCCGTACCTATCACGAGAGGCTTCGCAAGAGCTTTCACGGATTTCCGACAGGATTGGAGGCGGGCCTCACGCCCCCGAGGCATCCAAGATTCTCGGTAGGCTTCTCAAGGCCGGCATTGCCTTTCATCATGCAGGTCTGGCCTCTCAGGAACGGACTATCGTCGAGGAATCTTTCAAACAGAATCTGCTCAAAGTGATTGTTGCCACACCTACACTAGCAGCAGGAATAAACCTCCCGGCCAGACGTGTCATAGTCCGTGACTACCGTAGGTTCGATGAGGAACGCGGCAACCAGCCCATTCCGGTGCTAGAGTACAAGCAGATGGCTGGTCGTGCAGGTCGACCCAAGTACG
This sequence comes from Candidatus Thorarchaeota archaeon, assembly GCA_003345555.1. GTDB lineage: Archaea > Asgardarchaeota > Thorarchaeia > Thorarchaeales > Thorarchaeaceae > OWC5. Next base: position 1,861 of record PRDJ01000030.1, on the reverse strand, counting down.
ACGAATACGGGGAATCCGTCTTAGTTGCAAGGACTGATGACGAGTACGATTTCCTAATGGATCACTACGTTTCTGCTGATCCTGAGGAAATCAGATCGAAGTTGGCATCTGAGTCGGCAATACGTTTTCATCTACTAACAGCAATAGCCGGAAAGACGGTTTCGAACAGGACAGAAATCGACCAACTGATAGAGGGTACTTTCTTCTCATTCCAGTACAGCAGTCATGAAATAGACGAACATGTTTCATCCGCACTGGCTTTCCTTGAGGAAGGGGGATTAATAGGGAGTGACGAAGCCGACCACTTGTACGCGACGCCCTTGGGCGAGAAAGCCGCGAAGTTATACATCGACCCCGTTACTGCGATTCTGTTCCGGAATGTCTTGCCAACAATTGCCGAGGCCACTCCAATTGGCATCCTCCATCTGATATGCAGTACTCCTGACGAACCACTTGTACGCGTTACGCAATCTGAACAGGAGGATTATGACGTATTTGTGGCTGCACATGAAGACGAACTGCTGGTTTCCCCGCCTGATGAGTGGGAGGACTATGACTCATATTCCAAGTTCCTTTCTCAAGTGAAGACTGCACGTATGTTGGATGACTGGATATCAGAGCGTACCGAGAGGGACATTACTGAGGACTACGATGTAGGAATGGGTGATATCTACCGCCACGTTGAAGCTGCAGACTGGTTGGCGTATTCTGCATCAGAGATTGCCCGAGTTGTAGGTGCATGGCGATTACTGCCTTCTCTACAATCCCTCAGAGCTCGTGTCAGAGACGGCGTTCTACCTGAGCTTCTTGAGCTTGTCAGTCTGAGAGGGATAGGCAGGGTAAGAGGAAGAATGCTATACAACCACGGACTAAAAACGCTGTCCGACCTGTCTCGAGCGTCTCTTGACCAGATAGCAAGAGTACCGGCAATTGGGCCAACCATAGCAGAATCAATAAAACAACAACTTGGTCTTGAAGTTGGCGAGAGCAACAAGGAGCTCCCACTGACAAAAGAGGGGCAGGAAACTACCGATTCGGCGCAGACGCTCCTAGAAGACTTTGGCGACAAAGAGAACTAGAACAATGTTCCCTTTAAGTTACGCTCGAGGACTGCCACCAACTTCTCGGTGTAACCTACGCAGGCATCGCTCTCATTGTGACTGTCTCCCATCTTCGTGACTGCATGCCCTGACAGTTCCTCAATCAGGTTTCGAGATCCGTTGCCCACGATGTTCAGGTTGTACCCGCCCTCAAGGAAAAAGGCGAGTCTGCCCTGAGCGTACTTTTCGGCAATCCTGTGAACACGAGCATTCATCATCGAAATGCCCGAGGTAGTAAGGCCAAGGCTAGTCAGTGGGTCTTCAAAGTGGCAGTCAAAACCCAGAGAGACTAGGACAAATTGGGGTTTGAAGGCTTCCGCGGCCGGCTCAACTATACGTGTGAAGCCGATGTCATAGGAACGGTCCCCAGCGCCCGGGTACATTGATAGGTTTACAGTGTATCCTTTGCCCTTTCCAGTTCCAATCTCATCCGGAAAGCCTGAACCGGGAAACAAAGTGCGGCCATCTTGATGCAGCGAAACATAGAGAACTTTGTCGGTGTCATAGAAAGCATGTTGTGTCCCATTCCCGTGGTGTCCGTCATAGTCGACAATCATCACTCTATCGATGTGTTTCTTATCTACAAGATGCTGTGCAGCGATAGCAATATTGTTGATGAAACAGAATCCCATTGCTGTATCATGCTCAGCGTGGTGACCGGGAGGTCTACACATTATGAAAGCATTATTGCTCCTCTTTTCTAGAATACTATCAACAGCCATGATTCCTCCGCCTGATGCCAGTAGCATAGCGTCGTACGT
>PRDJ01000029.1 GCA_003345555.1 Candidatus Thorarchaeota archaeon | reverse complement strand
CTTAGATTCCCCTGGAAGTCGCCCATTGTCGGGTTGACCTGAGCCAGTGCTATTCTCAAGTTTGTGTCCCCTTTCTTGTTTGGGAGAAGTGCCCAATCTATACCTTCGCTCTAATGGAGAAACAACATCAATTTTAGGCTGCTCCCTCATCCATCTGTTTCCATTGGCTGAGCAGCAGAGGCAAGTTCTGCCAGATGTACGCAGGTATCCACTCTACGTAACGTCGGGGAAGCAGAACACCGCGGTTATCAGAAAGTACAATAGACCAGCTAGGGAGCAAAGTCGTAAGGAACGCCTCTTGAAGAAGCCGTACATTTCTGCAATCTGCTTGCTTCTTTTCACATTGAGCCCGTTAGCGTCGACGCTAGTACAGGGACAATTTCCTGCCGCGATAGACATTCATTCGTCAGGTACTTCGCGCGGGGCAGAAACCTCCTTTGGTTTGGTCTATGCGACGGATCTTGCCAAAGCCGTTTATGAACAGGTCTCTGTTTCCTCATTCCAGCAGTTCATAGTCAAGCTGACAGAAAACGGTAGCCGATACTATGGCTCCGAAGCCAATACACAAGCAATCTCCTGGCTAACACAGGAATTGGTCGGTCTGTCAAACGGGAAAATCAATGTAAGCGTACTGGGGAACTACAAGTCTGTGGTTGGAAGACTGCCAGGATATCTCGGAACAAGCGGGCCTTCCATAGTCATCGGCGGGCATTTTGATACGGTGTCTGTGGCGCCTGGAGCAAACGATGACGGATCGGGAGTTGCGACAGTACTTGAGCTAGCACGCGTGCTCTCACAATATGACTGGCCGCTAAACATCTACTTCTGTCTGTGGAACAGCGAAGAACAGGGCCTTCGCGGAAGTGGAGAAGTGTCGACCTTGTTTCTCAGCAAGAGAATCGATGTCCTTGTGGACTTCAATGTCGATATGTTGCTTGTTCAAGATCCGAACCGGCCATCCGATCAGAGGATTCTGATGAACTACCAAGTCGGTAGCGGAACGATTCATCAGGATGCAAGATACTGGGCTGAGATGGCAAGGTGTATGAGCAGCCTTTTTGCCACTCCTATCATCTACCCATCACCATCGTCTTCTTTCCCGTACTGGAGACAATCGGACCACTACCCGTTCGTCCAGAGAGGATACAAGAGCAACATATTCGCCTTCGAGACAGGTATGGCACTTGATAATGCGTACCATACCTCACAGGACAGATGGGACAATGTTCTCTACAACTACACAGTGGCTGCTGCCGCAATAGCGAGCATTGGAGCCAGCATCGCCTTCACTCTGAGCCGTACGCAAGGTCAGCTGACCTATTCTGAGTACTCGACGGACCTCGCTTCGGGGGCAAGCCGAGATTATCTCTTTGAAATGACGATGCCAACCGAAGTCGACGTCAGGGGATCTTGGTCAGGTGCAGATAGTCTCGAGTTCTCAGTGTTTGACCCCTATTTGTCCGGACTGGCTTCAAACAGCACAAATGAAGAATCTGCTGCAAATGCAACGGTGCTCCGCCTCAACACGTCGGCACTTGGAATCCATACTCTCAGGGTAACTAACACAGGTGTAAATGCAACAACAGTGCACTTGGTTATAGTACATGATACAGACCTCGAAGGAAACAGTATTCCTGACAGTCAGGAATTCTGGCACAATGCATTCCTTGTTGACACCGACGGCGACGGGGCATCAAACGGTGACGAGATGATACTAGGCCTAGATCGGTTTAACCCAGACACTGACAATGATGATCTGAACGATGGAGACGAGATTCTTCTGCACACAGACCCCAAGTACTATGATTCCGATTATGACGGCATGAGCGACGGCTGGGAGGTGAAGTATAGTCTCAATCCTCTTGTGGACGATTCAGCTAGCGACCCCGACGGCGATGGACTCAGCAATATTGCCGAGTATGGGCTACGTACGAATCCAAGAGACGATGATACTGACAGAGACGGGATGTCTGACGGATGGGAAGTCGATAATGTGCTCAAGCCGCTTGTCAATGACTCAGGAGATGACCCCGACCAAGACGGATTGACCAATGCCGTCGAATTCCTGCTCAAGACCAACCCGCAAAGCAATGATACAGACAAAGATGGGATGCCGGACGGGTGGGAGGAGGCTCACAGTCTCAATCCACTAGTTGATGATTCCCAACTAGATCCTGATGGAGATGGCCTGACGAACAGAATCGAATATCAGACAGGTCATGACCCGCACATACCGGACTCCATTCAATCGGTTCCCTCATATTTGGTCTTGCTCGCAGGGATCGGTTGCACTTGTGCTCTGGCATTCCTGATTGTCGTCAAAGTCTCGGCGCGGCATGAGGTCTAGAGCAGAGACGATACAATCGTCCCTAGTCGTGTTCATAAAAGGCCCCGAGAATTTCTCATGCCTGCGTATTGTCTAGAGTGCCGGGCTGATTGGACGCTCGGTCCGGCCCTTTGGGTCCATGTTCTTGCTCAGGTCTCCAAGATTGGCGGACGCAGAGGCTCCGTAATCTGTCATAAATATCATAATATTGACTGCGGCCAATCTCTACCATAATCCCCCATTGCGCAGCCTCCACCCCTAGCTGACTCAGCAATAACAGAGTTCGTGAGATGTATCGCCGTGAAACTCAACAAGCACCTGATTCTGGCCTTCCTATCGTTGGCACTTGTTTTTCCGATGCTCATTACTCCGGGAAGCTATCAGCAGCCACTCATGACGGGCGGCGAAGAGGATGGGCGTCGGGCAGAGGATTCCGCAGTACATCCAGACTTGACAACTCACCAATCGCCACATGCTACTCCTCTGACACTCTCCCAGGATGATGTAATCGGTACATTGAACCCCGCGCGAGTGACGCACTCAGGGTATAAAGTGAGTAGTGAGGTGAGAGCAAGGACCGACACTGGTACGAACACAAAGAGGAATATCACGATCGATGAGGCCAACGATTGGTTCGCAAGTCAGGCAAGTGTGGAGGTAACCGACAGCAGAAGAGCCTACGCGCTGAATGGCACATTCGATACTGGAGTGCAACCATGGACCACCTCGATAGTCGACCCGAGCAATGGATTCCAGAACTCGACTGCATCCTACAATTCGACTCAAAAGCACGTTGTAGCCACGAACGTCGGTAGGTATTCCGCCACCCCCACGCCGAGATACACTCATTGGGAAGCAACAGAAATCTTCTGGGTACAGACAATAAACAATTCACCTTTGGCCAGTAATTTCTCGCTCAGTTTCGATTTCCTATATGCGTCCGGACCACTAGACCCCCAAGGCAACGACTTCGTTCTTGATGTCTGGCTCGTATTCTTCGTCGACACCACTGGATACTATATCAGTCTGCTGACCGGCATTGATTCCAGAAACACATGGTACTTCCTCTCGGACATTCCGTTCTACTTTGCCAGCCCACCTTCGAGCTTCGATGTAATGTTCGGACTGTACATCACAGAATCTGTCGGTGTCGTTAATCTGGTGCTCTCCCCCGATGCAGACTATGACGAGGACGGCGTCGCTGACGGGGTGGAAAACGCACGGACGATAGACCTCCGACTGGACAATATAGCGCTTGAGGGGGTCGTTCCTGCCGATTTTGAAGCAACGGACATGAGATTCCACGCGGGCGAATTTGAGGCACCTGTCACCGGTACAGGCACGGCTGGCACAGCAGTCATCACAAACCCATCATTTTGGACCACTAGCCCGTTGCACGTGGAAATCACTGCGAATGCTACCATCTCATTCACCTACAAGGTTACTCTTCTACTCCATCAGTATGTTAACTCTTCTTGGACTTCGGACCCCACGAAACCGGGGATCTCCTACACAATAACCCAAGGTCACAGCGCGTCTCTCAAGCTGTACACCTATGTGGCGGGCGCCTATGGCCTAGAGAATACCACCATTGACATTGAGTATCCATCAGACTGGGAGAATGTCACTATAATCGATCCTCTGCTCAACGATCTCACACTCCAGTGTGATGTGAATCCTGGTGCGTTGACCATTCCGAACAGTCTCTTGAACCGCATAGGTTGGTGGGAGGTTCAGCTGGATGGTCCTAACTATGCAAAGAGCTTGACAACACAGAAGTACCATGATTCTACAGGTCAATGGTCAGATGACTCGCTCTTCCGTGCCGGCAACATGACGAGAGTACATGCTGAACTCGGTACTGCAACGAACACACCCGACCAAGGCGAGCCGGCACAGGTCACTTGGATAATGCCCAATGGTACCGTCTGGAGAGAAGAGAACATTGAAACCATAGTTGACGGGGCCTTCAACGGCACCCCGTCGACACTTGGCGGAGAGAATACGACGGCAGGGCTGTGGGCAATAGAGCTCTTCTGGACAAATGGTACAGAGATTGCATTTGCAGTCATCGGTTTCGACGTGTATCACGCTTCTAGTCTGGCTGCCATTCAGTCAGTCATAGAGACTGAGGCTGGCTCGGTGATCACAAGCATACTCCGTTACACAGATACCAGCAACGAAGAATATCTAGTTGATGATGAGGCTTCGATTGCAGCCAATTGGTCTTCCGGTACAGTGACCTACAATCCCAACCTAGTGAGAAGCTGGTGGGAAGCGGACTTCGACACCTCATTGGTTGGAGGCGGGGAGTTCATTGTCGTCGTGAACGCGTCCCAGCCATATTACGACACAACATCGTGCCAATTCACGTTAAGAGTATTCTATGAGACGACGCTCGATGTCACATCAGTAGGTGGCCTGCTCGCAACCTCCCCATATTTGGATGATTACACAGTGTATCTAAGTTACACGCTTACGAACAGCTCCCCGATTGATGGAGCAGAAATCACCCTAGACTATAGCGGTCCCGACAATGGTGTGCTGTCTCTAGACTGGACGGACATGGGCGGAGGTAACTACTCATTCACTCTCAGAGGAGTAGTGAGCGGGCTCTATGCAGTGACAATGACGGCTACAAAGCAATATCACTACTCGGCCTCCGATACGTTCACACTGCTCGTCACCGAAGCTGGCGCTGTCCTATCTTCGCGTAACGGTAGCTCAGGCCTAGTGAGAATGGGACAGACTTACAGACTGGTCATTCACTACGAGAACAATACTGGCTTCGGTCTCCCAGGTGCAAACGTGACTGTGACCGAGGTGTCGCCCAGTTCCGGGCTCAGCTACCTCGCCTTCACGTATTCTGGAAATGGTGACTATTACACCTATTTGACGCCCAGCACAACCGGAACATACACTGTCATCATCAGGGCCACCCTTCAAAACCATGTGGAGAGAGTAATCGCCTTCACTCTTACAGCGATGGAAACTCCCACTGTGTTGACCGTCGGCACCTCAGGGGCAAGTGTCGCCATGGACCAAGCGTACACAGTGCAGCTGTTACTCGTAGACGATGAATCTAGCCCTGTTGCAGGTGCAACCATCACCGTGTTGAACCCACCGTCAGGACTACTCTTCCAGAGCTGCGTACCATTGCCGGGCGGCCGGTACAACATCACGATTCAACCCCTTCAGATTGGAACATACCAGATTGCCTTCAAAGCATCGTGTGAGAACTATCAGTACTCCACTGCGGGCTTTACCCTCGTTGTAGGCTTCATCCCAACGAGCCTAGAAGTACTAGGAGGAGCATCGGAGGAGTCCATTCCATTCACTGAAGTTTGCGAGATAACTGTGACGTACAATCGGACAGACTTGAACCAACCAGTGGACGGAGCTAGCTTTGCCATGACATCAACCCCTGATAGCGGACTTTCATGTGAAGTAAGAAACACGACCGGCGGCTATCGACTGACGTTCAGGACCGAGACTGTCGGCGTCTGGATGATACTCATAACTTCGAACAAGACCGGTTACGTGGACGGCTTCTTTCAATTCAAACTCGAAGTGACAAGCATTCCTAGTACCATCAATGAGATCTCATTGATCAACGACCTAATCTATGGCAGGTCGTACAACTTCACGTTCAACTACGTGATGTATAATTCGACAGGGATTGAGAATGCTGTCGTTTCTGTTCAGGGGGCGGGATTTGAATGGGTTCAAGTGACTGGCACAGGTAGTGGCCACTATCGAGCCACCATAGCACCCCAAGCAACGGGAACCTACAGTCTCACGATTGTATTCGAGAAAGAGGGCTTTGATTCGAGGTCTTCAGCCTTGTCATTCGTCGTCGTGCCTGCAAGCTTGAGCATCATCGACGTCGTAGGATTAGAAGCTTTGGAGGGCGAGAACACAACCCTGAGTCTTAGGCTAGTCAAATCGGGCACCGGAGAGCCGATCTCTGGCGCGTCAGTGACCTTTCAGATAATGACATTACCCGGACCTGGAGATATCACTCCGCTCCAAGAAATCAGCCCCGGCAGATATCAGGCGACCTTCGTGATGCCGTCCTATGGCACAACGCAGAAAATCCGAATCTATGTGTCGCTCGACAACTACGAACTCGATGTGGATAGCTTTGAAGCATCTCTGAATCCACTGCTCAGCGAGAGCGCACAGCTAGCAAGGACAGTCCGTCAGATGAGCCCATTCATCTTCATCATGATGTGCGCCATCATAGGCGTGTCGACCAACAGAGTTTCAGCCAACAGGAAGCGCAGGCGTCAGATCCAAGCTTTGGCCACCAAGAGAAGGTTTGATGACATGAAGAGCCTCATCGGAGTTATCGTGTTGCACAAGAGCAGTGGATTGCCGGTTTTCTCCAAGATTCTGAAGAGTGGGCTTGATGAATCGCTCATATCGGGTTTCATAACAGCTATCACTCAGTTCAGGACGGAGTTTGGAGTCGATGAGACAGAAGGGGCAGTGATACCGATATCCGATATCATCAGGGTGGTCAGAACCAAGAACCTCATGTGCGCATTCATAACACTCGGCTCCCCCACAGATTCGCAGCAGGAGAAACTCCTGCGGTTTGCGAGGTCTGTCGGACTCATGTTTGATAGTTTCTACGATTTGCCGCCCACAGGTATCGTTGATCCTGAGATGTCGACCCAGTACCAGAAGCTATTCGATGATCTCCTCGATGGCCATCTTCTTGACAACTACGGATATGTCGAAGACATGAAACTGCCAAGGAGCCTTCGTACAGTCGCCAAAGCTGTGGGCCGGCTGGAGAACCCGGAGAAGTTTGGTCTCGAGACTCTTGCTGGAGAGATGACCAGCCTTGGCGTAGAGGAGACGACAGTATACACCCAGATAGTTGATGCCATTGAGAAACACTATCTAGTACCACTGCCCTCGGAAGATGATGGGCATTCCGAGGCTCCAGACCCTGAATCGTAACAAGAAGACGTCCTTTGTCGTGTTTGTGATCAGCTATGGTTAGACATCACAGGCCGCCATGATGTTGCACGGCCCACCGCATGCTCAACATATCTGGGCCCGAGCCACTCCTTCCAATTCGGGTCAACATCTCAATCCTGTTTCGACCTTCTCTGGTGATGCCCAAAGATGATGTGTGAGGGTATTAGCAGGGCAGGTAACGATGTTAGGAGTAT
>PRDJ01000028.1 GCA_003345555.1 Candidatus Thorarchaeota archaeon | reverse complement strand
GGAGAAAGGCAAGAACCATTAGACTGCTCCTAACCTCTTTGAGTCTGCCTGTCTTCCATGTTATGGAGAAGGTCACGATCATGGCAAGATCAAGAACCAGCAGAATCGGTATGCAGAGGAGCATTATGAGGTCCTCCGATGGCGCGAGTGTGGTGACCACAATCCAGTAGGCTGCGAGGACACCAAGCACTCTCGAGTACTTGTCCCGTATTCTTGGCAACCAGATATGAAGGACAACTAGGGCCAATGGGAAGACGACCGCGAGTATGACCAATGTGCGAAGCCGGAAGAGCAGAAGCGATGCTTCGATTATTCCGAGGGTTGGGAGCGTCCTTACGATGCTATTGAGGGCTTGTGCCATGAACATTACTCCGAACAATAGCGGCAAGTCTGTGTACAGGTGGTTCTTCTGCCTGACCCACACTGAGATGAGAAATACCGCGATGGTAATCGAGAATACTGAGGTCGACAGATTCGCAAATGATGCTAGGTCAATGGTCAGCTGCATGCAGTCTCTTCCTCTGTGATTTGTCGCAGTGTTCGTTACTATACAATAAAAGCACCAACAATTTCCGTGTACGCCATTGGCATCAGCGTGACTCGTTCCTATTGAACTCCGATAATCAGAGACAGAGCACGAACCACTTCGTGCTATATGCGGTCTGTACTGCTTTTGCATAGTTCTTCAAGAAATCGGCTTTTGCCGAAAGAGGTCATGCAGCACTCACGACACTTAAATAACCCGTCAGGATGGTCTGCTGATTCACAGACAATCGGAAACCGGTGATATCATTGTGTGACTGGTGCATGAAGCATGGTGCTGGCGGCAAGTGGTACATGAATGCCCGCAATTACTCCTATGAGCTTGCAGACGAATACAATATGAAAGAGTACTTGGAAGAACAATGGAAGAACATGGAGACTCTGTTCATCCGAAAAATCATGGGCTTCAGTTCCATTGGTCTAGGATACAAGATGCAGATGCCGCTCATTGGACGTTTTCTACGGTCAAATGCCGAGAAGATGATACACAGTGAGAAGCCAGGGCGAAATCCGGTCAGAGCTGATGGTCATTTCGGACAGGTCATTCCCCTTGAGGATGCTCAGCATATTCTTGGCAACTTAGCGGCTGAGCCTATCATAAAGAACTACTGCGTCTGCAGGTGGATGCAGAGGGGAGTGAAAGACGCCGTATGCATCAACTTCGGTTGTTTGAGCCAAATCATTCCAAAGCTCACAAGATACATTCCGGTCGATGAGAAATGGCAGCTAGATCGAGAGGAAGCAATCGCAGCCCTTGAGACACAGAACAAGAAAGGATACGTAGCGTCTGTCTGGTTCCAGCCGGTCCCTTACATCAATGCGATTTGCTCATGCGAGAGCCCGGAGTGTGGAGGTCTGCGCCTAAGGAATGATTTTGGTCTGAGGACAGTCCTGAAGGGAGAGTATCTCATGACAGTCAACCGAGATAACTGCCAAGGCTGCAAGGCGTGTGTAAGGATGTGTCAGTTTGGAGCTCTCCGATATCTCCCGTCGATTAACAAGGTGATAATCAATCACGACAAATGCTTCGGCTGTGGCGTTTGTCGTCACGCGTGCAAGAATGACGCCCTTCAATTGGTACCGAGGGAGTCTGTGCCAGGACAGGCTCGGAACTTCTAGAAGAGGTGGGTCGAATGGGCAAGACGAAGATTAAGATCGACTACAAGAAGTGCGGACCTGATGGAAAGATGGACCCCAGAGAGTGCAGGAAGTGTCTGAACGTCTGCGATCCTGCGGTATTCCTCATGCATCCAACCCTCGAGGAGCATCCTGATCCCTACAACCCGGAGAAGTGGGTAGTCACTCCTGTCTGGCCGGACGTGTGCACTTCTTGTGGGAAATGCGTCTCATCGTGTCCGGTGGAGGCTATCAAGGTCTCGCCCGGGGAGTCACTATACAAGATGCGCATGCACGGTTGATAGGGCAGAAGGGCAGGCTGGGTGCCTCCCTTCTTACTTTTATCTCGCTCTTAGCATGACTTCATTGTTGTCACTGGTCTTGCTTGGAGCACAATAAGTTGAGAGTCTTTCATACACCACTCTATGTCTTGAGGACCACCCAGTATGTTCTCCACCTTCATACCCAATCGAGCTAGGTTCAGCAGTTCGGCATCATCCAAGGTAAACGCAGTTCGTTTACTCAAGGGGGTGTCCTCAAGCATGATTCGTTGCTGCTGGTTGGACATGGCGATAGTGGCGATTGTAGCCTTTGACCCAAGCAGGCGCTGCACGATTTTCAAAGGTTTCCTATGAAGCAAGAAGGTATCTGGGATTACTTTCCCTGAGACCAACGGTTCTCCTAAGCCCCATGTGGATTCGATGATGATTTGAGAGGGGTCATTCGTTACAGTGTTGGCTGTAAACATGACACCTGAAATATCTGCGTCAACCATCACTTGCACGATTACACCCATCTTCACGCTGCTTAGGGGCACCCCCATTTCACGCAGGTAGAGAGCTGAGCGGAAGGAGACGGCTGACTGCCAGGTTCTTCTAACAGAATCAATGACATTCTCAGTTCCATTGACACACAAGAAACTCTCTGCCTGACCTGCAAACGAGATATGCCTACTGTCCTCGACGTTTGCTGACGACCGAACCGCATATCCCGCACCGTGTTCATGTACCATCGATCTCAGTAGCGTAAATGCATCTATGATCTGTTTCTTGGTTTCGCCGGACATTCTCCAAGATGAACCGAGGCTTTCAAGATTGGCAGCGCAATTCAGGGCTTCTTCCAAGTCCGTGGCCGATTCCAGCTGCTGCAATATTCTGTCCGATCCATCGAGACCGGCCAGAAACTCAGAGAAACACTCCGATGATATGGAGAACCCGATTGGGACTTTCAATCCTGCCCTGCGTAGCCGAGCAAGATTCACTGCCTTGCCGCCGAATCTTTCCAAGTCGTCATCGCCTATCGTCTCGAAAAAGGAAATGCATGACCGTGTTGACCCCGATGACTTGGTTGGTGAGTTATAACGAGGCAATTCATCTTACTCCCGACGAGATTGCTGAGTGGTATGTCTGTTAGTCAGAGACCAGAAGGACACCGCCAGTGCCTTCTTCAGGTTTGATGACGACTCTTCTTCTATCCAAGCTCTCTGATGTCTCAAGCTTAGTTCCCATGAGTGCGGGAATCTGGAATTCACGTGTAACGATAGCTAGATGCGAGCCAAGGGCCCCGGATGTGCAGACCACACCTGCCAGTTTGGACAATACTGGTGCGAGAGTTGTCGTACCTGCATCTTCAACAAGAGCTATCTTGCCTTCAGGTCCCTCCTTCCAAAGCCGGACGACATCTTGGATTGATTTGACGACTCTCATCTCCCCTTCGGCGCTGAGCTTCAGGGTGATCAATCCTTGTCCCACTCTTCTCAAGGCAGTCAGTTCCATCAGGTCTGCTTTTTCGCACAGCGCCAGAAGGTGTCTTAAAAGACTGGCGCATTCTTAGTGCCATTTTATCACTCGGATGCCAAGATACAGTTGATTAATCGAAACCCGCCGATATATATCATCTGAAGGTCTGAAACGTTTAATATTGCCTCAGAGGTGGGATGCGTTTTCAGAACGCGGGCGCGATTCTGCACGGAGTTGTGATTTGGTTGCAAGTTCGAGACGCGAACAAACAGATTACTCACCTTTCGTCAGTCTTCTCAAATATACTGATGGAACGGGGTCTGCTTGAATCAAAGCTCTTCCCCGTCAATGCGTACATTTGTGTCGCATTCTACCAGACGTATGCATGTCTCTACGACGTGATGAAGCAGGTTTGGCAGAAGATATCGGCTGAGGAGCTAGCAAAGAGAAGCAAGACTTTGCTCTCAGAGGTTCAAGCTCTCTCTATAACCTACCTGTGGCTCTACTACTCTCTTGCAAGGATGGGAGTCGTTTTCAACAAGTGCGAGGGCGACGCATCGAAGGAGCCCAAGGAGAAACGCGAGCAGTGGCTCTTTATGCTAGACAACTGGTACAGACTCGCCACGAACTACTTCAACACAGGTAAGCCGACGGTCTCAGCTTCGGGCGGCGTAAATCTGGCGTTTGACAGGAAGACCGTCGGGTGGTTGCTCGATCGCATGCAGCCGGTTAATGAAGTACAGGTCAGCAAGGCCAGACGTGCTGTTGGTTCTGTGGACCTGTATGCATTCATGGACGAGTGTGAGGCACGGGCGAAGATCACAGACCATGGACCATACCCACTAGACAAGGGTGAGGTTCTAGTTGTTTCGGAGTACACGAACCTGCACGACGGAAAAGGCGAACTCTGGATGCCGTGGTCCAATACCGAGGCCAAGCTCCCTTCATCCACATTGGGTATTGGCATGGTTCTAAAGGGTGCGACTGCAAAGTTTAATGATGTCGGTACGATGACAATTGAACCAACTGAGTATGCGGGACTGGTAACGAAGATGATGGCGTACGCGAAGCGTGGCGCCAAGATTGTTCCGTTGGGTCTCGACGAGCTTTCTGCCTATGGCGAAGCCGCAGACAAGGCCCAAGCAGAGCTTTACATGAAGTTTGCAGGGTGGGACAGAAAGCAGCTTCTTACTGCTGGAGCCATTGCTTATTGGAGGGGCTTTGCAAGATATACGAATCAAGTTGGCATAACGCAGAAGATTGACTGGGGCCTTTCACCGAAAGTTCTGGACGAGTACCTGCCAATCTTCATGGAGGTTGATGCAGACCCTGCATTCTTCAGAATGTTTCGAGAGCAGGAGGAACAGGATAAGGATCCCACACTCTATCTCCTTCCAGAGTAATGCACGAATAGTGTGCAGAGATGACCGAGATGACTTTACCTGATATCGCTGACGAGTATGCTCACAAGCCCTCTGAGCAGCCTGACTGGCGCGAGAGCTACTACTTCAACTTCGTTGACGCCGATAGAGGGATCTCCGGCTTCACCACCATAGGCTTGCTTCCGAATGTTCGTAAGAGAGAGTTTGTATTCGCTCTATTTCATCATGACAAACGCGAAACATACTTTGTAGAGCCGGATGGACCAATTCCAGAGAGTTTCGTGGAGTCTCTTGCCGACAGTCATCTTGCCTATGAACTCGTAAAGCCACTCAACGAGTGGAGAGTCACTTTTCATGGGGAGAACACAGCAGTCGATTTGAGGTGGAAGGCCCGGTTTCCAGTGTATGACTTCGGCACGGGAAGTGGTACATCATGGAGTGGCCACTTTGAACAGTCTGAGAGTGTTACCGGCACAATTCAGTTTTCTGACGGCCAGCGAGTCAGAATTAACGGGCTCGGGGAGCGCGACAAGAGTTGGGGTGCTCGCGACTGGCACATCGAGGGCTGGTACGCACTTCATGCTCAGTTCGATACATTCTCCATTGGACTAAGGCGCGACATTGTCAGGGGGCAAGTTCACTCTTCTGGATTCATATCATCGCGACGCGGAAACATGCCAATTTCGAGTGTTGAAGTGGAGACCGGCTTCTCTAGCGGCAAGGAGCAAATGCCTATCCGAGCAACCACCCACGTGTCGGGTGTGGATGGGTCCAACTACACACTTGAGTCTGTGTTGATATCACCGACTTCCTTTGTCAAATTCTCAAGACAGTTCCCCGGTGGCTCAACGGATCTTTTCGAGAATATGGCCATGCATGAGTACGGGAAACAGAAAAGGAAGGGAACCGGCCTGACTGAGTGGCTCTTCACACATAGAGGTTCTTAGAACTCTCTACAGACTGTGGGCGGGAATAGTAGGGCAGGTCCCTTGCAGGGCCTGCCACGTGATGTTGCTGCTTTGCTACAGAGGCAATGCTGCCGCAAGAACCCATGCGAACAACAAGCCATTGAGCATGGCTCCTAGGTAATGGTGGCCTGTTACCCTGTACCCCCAAGCAGTAATGACAGTGCTCGTTGCGAAATAGGGCACGAATGCGTACAAGAACAGGAGCGAGAAGCCCAGTAAGCCAGGGAAGAGCGGCCTCCCAGTAGCCAAGCCCACACCGTAGTCAACTGCTATCACGATAAGATAGAGTATGCACTTGATGAACATCGCCTTCAACGTCCACTTGGTCTGGGCGATCTTCCAGTTGCCCTGAGACCCGGTCCTCAAAATGCCCATCAACCACATGCTATCAATCAGGAAGTAGATTAGGAACACAGCCCAGAACAGCGGGAATATCAAAGCACGTGATGGTGTCAGCAGGT
>PRDJ01000027.1 GCA_003345555.1 Candidatus Thorarchaeota archaeon | reverse complement strand
TAGAGTCGGCATGACAAAGATGCTTGCTCTGCTGAGAAGCCCTGGAAGTTCTGCATTCGATATCGCCCCTAGGAATTCGATTCGTTGCCGGGTTGAGGAGTCCATGAATCTTTCGAAGAACGAAATGGGCTGGTCCAGAGCCCCTCCAACCAACCAGAGTCTCCATTCAGGGAGACGTCGAGCCACCTTCTTCATACTTTCCACAAGAACATGCACCCCTTTTATGGCAGCCATGCGGCCCACGTAGAGGATGATTTTCTCCCGGGGTTCATTCAGTGGCTGGAATCTCGTTGTGTTCACTCCGTTGGGTATGATAACAACTCTTGACCGAGGGCTTATTGCTAGGATCAACTGACCGAGGTAGTCTGAATAAGTGGTGAGCACCGAGGCTTTCCTGAACTCAGTCTTCTGCAGCCACCGCATGAGAGATGAGAACAGATGGCTCGGAGATGCTCTCAGCTTCAGCATGGTCTCGCGTTGATAGAAATCGCCGAACACGCCATGAATCGTTGCCACGCAGGGCGTTCTTCTGAACTTTGAGAGCCAGTAGGCCCAGAATGCCGCCTCGCTGTGAACCCACACGAGGTTTGGCTTGTACTCAAGTCTTCTCAGGCGAGACGCCAGTCTGAGAATCTCGACTAGATTGTGCGACCCAGGAACCCCAGGTACCTGTCCGCATGCCTGATAAACAACCTCAACGTTTCCATCGACGAAACCTCTCCGGTCCACATCTCGCCTCTTCTTGGGAGAAACAACAACAACATGAATATCAGAGGACAGGCCGTGAACTACCTCAGTTATAACTCTTGAAGGACCACTCGTTGTTTCGCCATAGGGACCAACAACAAGCAGGTTCAGAGTCTGATACCCGGGCATGTCATGACTGCGCAGGTTGATGACGCTCCTTAACTCTTTTGATAGACAGGATGACGCATCTGATGTGTAGACATCTCCTTCATAGAAAGGCTATTATTCGCCTTCACAGGAACCGCCTAACTGACGGAGAAGAGACTGATGAGTGTCCGGTTTAGAGAGGCGTTAGTGCTTTCACCTCACACAGACGATGCGATAACAGGTGCCGGTGTGCTGATGTACAAGTTGGTCCAGCATGGATGCAAAGTCTTGTACAGGGTATTCTGCACATGCGATGATACGCTTGAAGGGACAGGATATCCCAAGGGAACCATCGCGAGGGAGGACATCGCTGCGGCATCGGTCCTCGGAGTCGAAGACATCGTCCAGTATGATTTCGAAAACAAACACCTTGGGAATTCAAGACAGGAGATATTGGATATAATATACGGATACAGAAAGAACGAGAAGCTGGATTTGGTCATTGCACCCTACGTGGGTGACTTTCATCAGGACCACCAGACAGTTGCTGAAGAGGCTCTCAGAGCGTCCACGAGGCACCCTGTCACAATACTTCAATATCCCGTCATAGGTACTTCAAAGGACTTCAATCCGAACCTGTACATACCTGTGAGCCACGAGGAGGCTGACCTCAAGATTAAGGCAATTTCGTGCTATGAAACCCAGCTCAAGTTCCGTGGCAACTGGTTCAACCTGGAAAACTTCTGGGCTGAAATGCGTAGCAGGGGCGTCTACATAAATGCAAGGTTTGCTGAGGCCTTCATACTAGTAAAGGGAACACTAAACATAGACCAAACACGCGACAACGGCAGGCATCGCCTTGCCCGCCGATCACAATCCGAGGGCTAGGGTCCTTGTTTGCTTCGCTATCCTCAACAGCACGTTCATGAAAGAATCATGCTCACGTTGTCTGTTCCGGGTCCATCACGTTGTCCACACTTTGCCTTCAAGCTCGAATATCTCTCTATATACCCTGTGAAGCTTAAGACCCCACTTGATTTCTGGCCTGTAGTCCGGATTGAAATCCCCGAGTGCCATTTGGACCATGAGTTCAGGTATGTTCACACCCCCTTCTACACTAATTATCGTTGTACCCTGCAATCTTGGGTTAATCTCCAAGATCTTGGGATTGCCATTTCTGTCCTCTCTCACCTGAACCCCAATGTTGTATGACAGTCTGAATCCCCGGACTATCTTCTCCGAAAGTTCGCAGATGTATCCATAGTGCTCGTCTTTGGAAAGCACAGCATCAGTGGAGATTCCCGCCGTCATCTGTGTCCTAAGTCTTGGAACTACTGTGTAGGTTGTCCCCTCTCTGCATAGGACATCAACCGTGTATTCTTTCCCTGGGAGATACTCCATTACTAGCATTTCTGGGAACTCATCCCCGAGAACCGAACAGACAGAATCTAAGTCCGAAAGGACCGAGCTAGGTTTCTCTTGGAAGAATAGTCTCTTCTTGTCCATCTTTTCGTTCAGAATCCGAAATCCTCTGCTTCCATCTGCGACGACGGGCTTGACACACACGGGTACGTCAGGGTATCCGAGAGAGTATGCCGCTTCTCGCATGCTGTCAAGATCGTTCACCCGGAAGTGATTTGGCACGGATATTCCAAGCTTGGTAAGAGCACCGTATGCATCACCTTTGTTAGTCATTGTCTGGATGAGTTCCGGATTCTCGGTTGGCAGTGTAGGTATTACACCAATCTCCTTGAGTCTCTTGACATTCCTTGCAAGTGGTGCCAAGTCGTCTGTACGGATGGGAACCAAGACCTTGATCTTCTCTCTTCTGGCACTCTCTATGATTCTGTCTGGCCAGTCCGGTGCGAGGTCATCTCCGATCACCTCAGACTTGTCCGCGAAGCTTGCCGCGAGGTTTGGTTTCCAGTCCGTAGAGAAGACATAGAATTGATAGAGTGCGCTTTTTCTGAGAGCGTAGACGATGCTTGCGAAGCCCGGCGCGCAAAAGCCAGTTAGCAGCAACTTCACATGCTTTCGCATAAGACCACGACGGAGGAATCAGATTCTGGCTCGTGAAGCCTGTCTGGGACTTAAAGCCTTTTCATCATTGGCGTGCACACCGCTTGCAGCATCTGTGTCATTCACTATCAGTATGTGTGTTGTTGAGCCGAGGCTCGCTTCCTCTCAGCGAGTCGTATCTTAGGGCGTATCCCAGTACGATCTGCGGGGAGCCCACCAAGACCTTACGAGCAGATGCATCTCATATGACGAGGCATAATACATCTGGCTTTGACCGCGTAGACTAGGTTACGACATGGATTATCACGAAGCGGCATTAATCAGACCCATCCGATACAACCACTCTTGGCAGATCCTGGATTCCCTGCAAGTCGACTCCCATCTGGTAGCAATCAATGTTCGGTACATTAGCTTTCATCTGTTCGATGTTCTGCAAGTCGTCATCAACGAAGATTACTCTAGAGAACACGATACCGCTTCCTGAATACAACCATAGGATGTGTCTCATCTGATAGAACTTTGGCCTGAAGTCCGACATAACATACCGAAAGGCTCGGTCTATGAATAGCGACTCGAGCTTTCGATGCAAAGAGTACCTGTCGTTTCTTGATGCGATGCAAAGCTCGACGCCCATTCCTTTAAGCTTCAGCAAGACGGCAGAACCATCTTCTTCGTGTCCAGTGCGTAGTACTGTCTGGTCAAAGTCCAGCACCACCAAGGTTCTACTTGTCACTTGTCCAGATTTTTCCGCCATATTCAAAGACCTCACGCCATACTCTTTGCATCTTTAGGCCCCAGGCAATCCTAGGCGAGTAAGCATAGTCAAATTCACGACAAGCCATCATGACCATAAGTTCGGGAATGTTGACGCCCGCGGCTATGCTTATGACAGTCGTGTCCTGAAGTCCCGGATGGATTCCCAGCACTGACGGTTTGCCTGATGCGTTTTCCTTCAGATGCACGATGACGCTATAGGAGAGTCCAAAGCCTTCGATGACAGATTCTGCTACTCTAACGAGCGAATCAAAGTTGTCATCCTTTGAGACAACACCGCCTGTGGTGACGCCTTCAGCATTCCGCGTTACTATTTCGGGGATTACGGCAAAGGTCTTGCCCTTTCTGCACAAGGTATCGAGCATGTATTCTTTGCCCGGCAGATACTCCATGACCAGCATCTCGGGGAATGAGTCGCCTATTGTGTTCAGAACTCGATTCAGAGAGCTGAAAGTAGAATCTGGCTTTTCTGAGAGAAATCGTCGTCTTGCGTCAACACGCTCATTCAGGATCCTTGTACCACGACCGCCATCTGCAAAGCTCGGCTTGACTACGACTGGTATTTCGGGGTGCCCAAGTCTCTGAACAGCTCTTCTTAGGCCCTCGGAAGTGTCAGCGTAGGAATATGAAGGGGTTTCAATGCGTATTATCTCCTTACAGTACTCCAACATCTTTCGCTTGTTGAGGATCACGTCGAGCAAGAATGGGTCGGTTACTATCAGAGCAGGTTCAACATTTGCATCCCGGAAGTCTCCGAGCCTCTCGCAAATCGGCAATTGGTCTCCTGTCTGAGTGGGCAACACAATATCGATTTTCTGTCTGACGCACAGGTCAAGCAGTGCGTTCGCGAACTCTGGGTTTCTGTTGTCTGGTAGCAAGTAATTCCTTTTCACATAGTGTTTCGAACTCAGCGATTCTCGACAATCGCTGCCAACGACATCGATTCGGTATCTCTTGCTTGACTTGAGTGCTCTAACTATATCGCCGTAGGAGGTTCCGCTAGAACCTGTCACCAAGACTATGAGTCTTCTCAAGCGCGATGCCTCAATCGGTTCTCGCCAAACTCGAGCTAAGTCACGCTATTGAATCTTGCCGACTGTTGTAGGTTGACCCTGCTTTAGTGTGCTCGAGTTGAAGGGCGTCGAGTATTTAGGAAAGATGCGCAAGCTGTCAACCTGATTCCAGATTCTGAACTTGTGTGCTTATCAAGAGCATGCTAGACTCCTGACCTACAAGAACCTGGAGACGAGGTGCCTTCGCGTATGAATGGTCTTAGGGTGGTTGATACTCATTGCCATCTTGAGTCGGACGAGTTTCGAATTGACCTGCCGCAAGTCATCAGTAGAGCATCAGCCTCTGGAGTAGACATGATAACCTCAGCGATTACCCTTGAGGCATTGCCTGAGGGCTTGCGATTGGCTGAGAACTACCCGTGTGTCCATGCTGCAATAGGCCTAGATCCGAGAAGATGCGGGGACTTACAGACTGTTTTGCGGTATGTGCGCGGCTCGTCCTCCAGAATAGTGGCAGTAGGAGAGACTGGACTTGATTACTACTTTACCAGAGAACACGAACTGAGGAAGGAACAGGAGGAGTGCATGAGAGCAATGATAAGTGTGGCACGTGAGCTCGGATTGCCTATTCAGATTCATTCGAGGTCTGCAGGCAAGGCCGCTCTGGACATACTCCGTGACTGTGAAGCGTCACAAGTTCAGATGCATGCATTTGACGGCAAGGCCAGTCTAGCACGAGAGGCATCAAAGGAACTGGGGTATTATTTCTCGATACCAACATCGGTTGTACGGTCGCCGCAGAAGAGGAATCTTGTAAAGGCAGTCGAGTACGAGCGGCTCCTCGTTGAGACCGACAGCCCCGTCTTGGGTCCAGATCTAACCGGAAGGAATGAACCCGCCAACGTCTGGATAGCTCTGAGGGAGATCGGTGCAATCCTTGGCAGAGAGGAGGAGGAAGTCAGGTCAATCGTCCTAGAGAACACACTCAGGCTGTATAACAGGATTCACGTCAAGTGATAGGGTTCATAAACAACTGAACGTCAGCAGCCTCAGTGGTGCTCATGAAACAGGGACTGGAAGAGAAACTCGAAGCCCTCCTATCCTCGCAATGCGCGGCTGTTGCTCGCGACGAATGGACAAAGGCACAGCCTTCGGCATTAGTTCCTCTGTTTGACTATCGCTTTGACCACGTGGGTCAGGTGGTCCAAATCTCGAAATACCTTGCCCAGCAGACGGGTGCAAACCTCGACGTGGTCACGATGGCGGCGTGGCTCCACGATATATCAAAACCTGGCATCGGCGGCGATTCGAACCACGGGGAGGCAAGCGCAATAGCCGCACGGGAAATCCTGACGAAAGAGGGGATTGACCGAATAACGATAGACCGCGTGTGCGATGCGATTAGGATGCATGTTGGCCTTACCTTGGATGGTCCATTGACCACACCTGAAGCTCAGGCTCTCTGGGAAGCTGACAAGCTAGTGAAATTGGGCATCGTAGGGTTGGTTCACTATATATTGAATGGCATTAAGCTGAAGCCAGGTATGGACATGGAGGGAATTGCCCATGAGATTCGGGGCTTCATCCCTCTGGCCGAGAGAATCGCAGCAAGCATGAGTACACAAGCGGCGAAGCAGGTTGCAGGTTCGAGACTGCAGCACCTGAAGACCGTGAGCGGCTATCTGGATGCGGAGTTGCATCGAACTGTAGCTCCTACAGCAGCGCCTACCAAGAAGGCCGAGTCTGCCACACAGCTCAAGGCGGGGATAATGACAATAGGCGACGAGGTCTTGGATGGCGTGATCTTGGACACGAATGGGAATTGGATGGAGCTCCGCCTTGCAGCATTGGGCGTCATCGTTGAGAGACAGACTTCGGTCAGAGACACTATTGCCGAAATAGGTAGAGGGCTTGCGTACCTAAGAGAGACCTGCAATGTTATCATCACCTCAGGAGGTCTCGGCCCCACTCACGATGACATGACACTCAGCGCAATTGCATCAGCTCTCGGGCTTCAACTTGAAGAAGACCCAGCTGCATTGTCTATCGTTCAAAGGCAGTACCAACATCTGTACGAACAGGGAATAGTCACCAGCCCGGACTTGACCGAGAGCAGAAGGAAGATGGCACGTCTGCCTGTGGGTTCGTCTCCGATGGATAATACGGTCGGAGGGGCTCCAGGGGCCATGATCATTCACGATAGAACCACGATTTTCTGTCTGCCCGGTGTTCCTCGCGAACTGAGAGCGATTTTCGAAACCTCTGTTCGTCCGTGGGTAGAGAAGAAGAGCACGCAACACTACTTTGAACGAATCGTGGATTTTGAGATATCGGACGAGACCGTATTCTCACCGTACATTGACAGGGTGATGAAGAAGAATCCAGGGGTTTACATAAAGTCTATGCCCAAAACATACGGATCTTCAAAGGTTCTTAGAGTCTGGGTTTCTGCAAGAGGGGAAAAGGTAAGTATGTTGAGGACTTCTGTCGATAAGGCCATCAGTGCCCTCTCAGAGGAATCGGGTCTCAAGGTCTCGGCAGCTGAGAACTCTCAGGATGATTCCCGATAAGTATATTCACCCGGTGCGCCTGCGGCTCACAAAGGTGAATCTGTCCTGTGCTTGTGGATTTCGCCATTGATTTGAATGATGTCATCGTTTTCTTCATTGGTTTCCTGTATGTGCTTATTGTCTTGGGCATTGGAGATCTCACACGGAGGAAGTTGAACAAGGGTTCGAATTTCACTCGGAAAATCATACACCTCTTTGCAGGAATCGTCATCTGGACTGTTCCCTACTATCCCCATCCATGGGTTGCCACACTCTTGGCGTTCACATTCGTTGTTTTCCTTGCGGTCGCAAACTCGAAGAGGTTTGGACGATTCTTTGCGGCGATGGCTCGTCCTGAAGATCTCGAGCATGGGAGCGTAAGAGGGCCATTCTGGTATGCAGTGTCCATAACTCTGTTGACAGGCCTATTCACTTTCACAGGATACGATCGCCTCTATTTTGTTGCGGCCGCTGCGATCCACATCATGATGTTTGGCGATGGTATGTCTGCTCCAATCGGGCTAAAATACGGCAAGAACCACATGCGCACCGTATTTGGCTCAAAGAGGAGCCCACCCGGGAGTTTTGCATTGTTCGCCTTCGGGTTCCTTGGTGCAGTGCTCGCATTCTGGTTCTTCGGAGTATTCAACTACGGTGTCTTCATTGGAGGCGGACAGATCCTCTGGGTGCCGATGATCTTTCTTGCTTTGATAGCGTCGATTTCAGCGACACTTATAGAACTCGTGAGTCCGAGAGGCACTGACAATGTGACGTTGCCTTTCCTTACCTCTCTGATAATCTTCGTAGTAGGTATGCAGATGGGCCTCGTCGTGCTGTAGCCCTAACGACTCGCCTCTACAACAACGCGGTAGTAGTATGTCTTGCCAGCAGTGGGGCTGTCACGTTCCACACGGATGACTTGCCCTGCCTTGGCTCCTAGTACCTTCGCCGCGGGATCGTCCCTCAGAATTCGTGGAAGCTGTGGCTTCTTGATCCCATAGTGCTCGAGAACCATATGAACCTCTTCATCACTCACGATGGTGTGTTTTGGAACCAGCTCATGCTGGAACAGGTCAAATGAGGAATAGGTGCCCTCGACGAGTTCCACCTTGGCCGCCCGTGCGAACTTCCTTGCAGCGGGAGTGAAACGAGAACCGCCTACTAGGACTCCTTCAATAGCTTGGGCTTCTTCCATGTCTCGTGCGATGTCCTTGACTATCGCGACGCCAACGACTTTCGCCTCCTTGAATATCCAGACCACCGACTTGATAGCACCTTCACCTGTCTCTTTCACAGGGAGCATGACGTATCGGTCCTCATACTCAAAGAGCTCATCGACCTTGTAGCCACGAAGTGTAAGCAAACCTCTGGTCTTAATCACTGATGCTGGAAGGTCTACCATGGGAGAAGCACCCGGGCGCAAAGCTCCGCGCTCTCATAGCTCATATAAACGTTGTCAAGTGTGTTGTTGGTGCCATGTGGCCTGTCGACCGATCTCGCGATTCACGGTCAACAAGAGAGTCTCTGTCGTGCCTATCTCGGAATTCGTTTGTGCAGGCTAGTCTAATTGGCACTCTTTAAGTGTTGGTCGTTATCGCATATGAAGGCCTTCGGGATGACAACTGGAACCAAGCGCTTGGTTCGAGCGCGTGTATTCATGATTGTCGCAGCTGGAATCTGGGGCTCGTCATTTGTTGCAGGGCGAATAGGTGTTTCCTATCTCAATCCAATTCTGTTTGCATTCTTGGAGAACTGCATCGGCCTTGCGGTCCTCTTTGTCGCAATGAGAATGCTAGAACCGAAGGGTAGCGGGCAGGGAGTCACCAACATCCTCGCGATGCCCGAGTCCTTGCTGCTTGGTTCTCTGAACGCTATGGGATTCATGCTCCAATATATTGCTCTATCACTTACGACTGCCACAAACACGAGTTTACTGGTAAACGCTGGCGTGCCCTTTGTGCCCTTAATAACCTGGGCACTCCTTAAGGAGAGGGTCTCACTGCGACGAATCGGGGGGCTACTGATTGGCGTTTGTGGTGCGTTTCTGGTTGCGACAAAGGGCCAGCCAGAATTGCTGATCGGAGGAGAGCTGCTGGGTAATCTCAGTGCGCTAGGTGCGGGGATATCTTGGGCCTTCTGGATAGTTGTCTCCCAACGAGGTCTTCAGAAGACGCAAAGTCCGCTACGATTGGCTGTCGGCAACGGGACCTACACTGTTGTGACACTGAGTCTTGTCGCACTAGTCGCTGGCCCATACAACTTGACTGCAGTCTCCGTCTTGGAACCATGGGTCGTCCTTGCATACCTGGGCACAATGTCGATCGGGCTCGGTTACGTGCTCTATTATTCAGGTCTTCGTGAGATAGGCGGGTCGGCGTCCGCTGCCTATATTCTCCTGCAGTCAGTTGTTGCGGTAGCATTGGGCGTTGTTCTACTGGCTGAACCTCTGACGTTAGCGGTTCTCATCGGGGCAGTTCTGATACTCTTGGCTGTTGTCATCGCCGGTTAGGGCAATCAAATACGTAACGATAAGGTTCTGAATGGGTCACACGAAGGTAAATAAAGCCCGATTGGCTTCGGCTCTCAAAGGTTAGAGGCGAACTGCAGTGCCGGGACTCACGAAAGGAATGATTGCCGACGTAAAGAAGAAACCGTACATCAGCCTCCCGAAGGATTTCTTTTCGAATCCTGCCGTAGATGGCATGAAGGCGGCAATGGTCATCTATTTCGAACGCTCAGGTGAGATTCGTCTTATACCAATGACGAAGGAAGCCGGAGCTAGGGTGAGACTAGAGGTTGAAAAGGTCAATCCGGCATTGATGCAGACCATGACTCATCTTTTCAAGCAACACGACCTGAAGGTTCTCTTCACCACGGGGTTCTGTTTTGAGCAGAACCGGTGTGTCTATGAGGTCTACTTCGCGGCAGACGGCATCCGGGAGAAAGAAGCCGAGATACGTCAAACCATCGAGAGCATACCCGGCCTGTACGAAAGTGAGTTCGAATTGCTTGAGATAGATGGCGAATGGTAGTAGCTACGTGCAGCGATGAGACTAGGTAGTGCCTGCTCCTTTCGAGCCCTTCTTCATTATACGAAATGCGGCGTTCTCCTTTACGCTTGTCTCGACAACATCGAGATTGATTCTCAATAGCGACTCCAGGTATCCTTTGATGAAAGGTGCTGGGTAGAACGGGCTACTGAAGACTATCAAGTCATCATGATATGAGATCGCCCCCCAGCCATTATCCTGAAGGAGTCCAAGTACCAACGCCCTGCTGGACTCATCTCGTGGGTTACGACCGTGAAGAAGTGTGACTGCATCTGCTACAGGTGCTTGGCTGCCAGCCGTAACGCCAAGTTCATACTGTTCTGTCGGCGTGAGTTTCGAGAAGAATAGCGATGACAGTGTTTCAGACTCCAATGCCACGCGACATGAGTTCACGTAGATTCCTCTGTCACTCCATTTGTGAACGGATAAATCGAGGAACCATCGGACTGCATCCTCAATCAGCTGAGCTCTTGACCGTCCCGCTCGTGCCTTGACCAACTCATCTATTCGTTGAACAAGCGGCTGGCTCATAGTGACGCTGATGATCTCTTTCTTCTCGTCTGTTCGTCTCCTCTTTCTCCCTTGCTTCTTCTCTTCTACGGGATCTCGGCTCACGGGAGTGTCGGTCTTAGGATCATTGTTGACACCGGTTTGTTTCGGGTCATCGGAAATCTTGATACCGGGGTCTGTAGGCTTTCGAGCCAAACGTAGGTTGCCTCCCGACCTCTCATCTTGGAGCGTGGAAGAGTGTGCATGGGAAGGATCGATGCGCGTTGCTCTCTGTGAAGGGGTCTCGTTGGTCCCGAAGCACTGCTCCGATATATGAATCCTTTGGGACGAAGCGAACCCAACTAGAGGCCAACCTTCAGCATAAACGGGCGTCCAGTGTTCATCCTCAAATCAGTGTCTAGGACCACAGATGGTTTGACCCAACAATGCTTAATCGTCATTATGCAGGGAGTAGATTGGGACTGTACCTTGGCTCACTGCGAATTCTGGCTGGAGATGAGGGAAGAAGACAATGCTTTTCGTGTCATGCTACTCCTCTTTGACGGAATCGAACCAGCGAAGGAATATGCTCCGGTGGAAAGCAAGATGGCAGACTGCGGTGGGAGTCTGTACGCTTCACCATGGTACCCGACCATCTTTGCTGCGGAAGAGGAATTGACGACAACTGCGAGGAATTACTCGGCCAAGGGTGTCAAGATTCTTGTCTTCCGTGAAATTAGGAAGCCAGAACCGACTTGCGGCGATGTAAAACGCGGCAGGTCACGTGCTGGCAAAAAGAGAGGAGAGAGGGGTCGCTGACCCCTGACTCTCACGGCGCAGGCCACGGGATTGTAAGGCTCAACAACGCTGGCTGCCAGATTACTATTATGCCGATTCCAATGCATGCAAGACCGATTAGCACGCTAACAGGAGCAGCGGCAAACACTTTGCCTATTAGTTCAATCAGCTTGATGAGTAATCCACCGAGTAGGTAGACAACAGCGAACACTATGAAGAAAACAATAATCATTCCCTTGAGGGAAACGACCTGGGAAATGACGCCGCCGATGAAAGGATCCGCCTTGTAAGGGCTTAGCAGACCGTAGAGCGTGAACGTTGCGAAGCCTGCAATGCCTGCTGCAAAGAGGAAAGCAAGTGGGAATTTCGCAAGAATCCTCATTACGAGTGCGAACCCCGTAACAATCAGTATTCCGGCGACGATTGGGGCATTGGGTTGAGTCGTCCAAGCCACATATCCGACAAGCATGTCGAGGAATCCGATGAGAAATCCGAGATGAGTCCCGATGTGAACCAGCAACCTCAGAAGGTCACCGATCACCGGAATCGCATCCAGAGCTCGCTCCAAGAGCCAAGCAGCAGCAATCAGCCCCGAGATGATTAGCACCCAGCCGACGACCCATTCGCTGGCAAAGAACGTCATTATCTGCCCAAGGTTAACGTCGAAGATTCCGAACCATTGCATATTAAGCACCTATAACGGGTTCAGCGCGACAGTATTTGAAAGTTTGGCGTCGTGATGATAGAGCACTGTAATGGGCGCCCTGTCGATAGAACTCCTATAGCTCGTTGTTCCTCCCCGGCAAGTGGGACGTAGGTAGAGCATGAAAGGCTGTGAGTCTCTTGGTTTGTTGTGTCAAATGTGAACAGTACCAAGCAGAGCGGAAGAAAGTGCGAATGCACATAGGAACACCAGACCGCAGGCTAGGCCGAATAGGGCTGGTCTTCCGCCATTAACCATTCGTGAATTCTGGAAGCCGGTTGAAACAGTCATCACACCGAGTGCGATAATGAGCGGGGCCAAGTCAATCAGAGAGAGCGCTTGAGGATTCCAGAGAGGACCCTGATGCATCAAAGCCCCAATAAACAAGAAGGGGGTAAGCGAAGATAGAAGTCCTAGTACAGCCGCACTTGTCAGTCCCAATATGTAGACTTTCAGTCTCTGCGCCGCTATTATGGATCCTCGTTCCTTGATTATTGCCGACCTCTTGACCATGTGCGCGGCCAGCTTCGAGAGTCTCTCCCCAGCTTCAGATGCCGAAGCTTCGCACATAAGTGAGATGATTTTCAACATCTGTGCGACTCTCTTGCCTAGAGCCTTTTCACCTGCAATAGCCATGGCTTGTTTGATGCTTTCGCTCTGCCAATAGACAGATTGGATGGCGGGGTCAATCAAGCGCTGGATCTCTGCACTTGTTGCGTCTCTTACAGCAGGAAGAGCGACTTCTAATGTATCCCCTGATCGAAGACGCTCGCCAAGAAGAATCAGGAAATTGACAAACTCATCATACTCTGCTGCAATGTCCTTCTGCGGTGGTGACATTGCTCCTGACTTCTGTGGGCGATCGAAGTAGGCAGAGAACTGTCGTCGGAATCGTGAAGTCATTATCCAACCCAGTCCTACAAAAAGCGGAGCGATCAGAAGTACGAAGGGGCTCGTACCATAACCTGTGAGCGAGATTGCTAGGGTGAACATGATGGGCAAGTAAGTTGTAAGAGCAGCAACAATCAGTAGTCTGCTTTCCAGCTCGAGGTTCTTTTGACGCAGCATGGTGTCCGCTTCAAATGATTCGCCCGACAGGAGTTCGAGTAGGTCTGTTTTCTTCTCAAGCGCAGTTAGAACTGCCAGAAGATAGCGCCGAAGATCATCAGAGGGCTGGTCCCTAGCAAAGTCTGCTATAGCTTTCTCCGGCGGGACACCGTTCTGTGTCTGATCAAGGATGCGACGAAACGATTCCGAAAGATATGGGTGCTCTGACTGTGCCACCATTTCGATGGCATCGAAGATTGTTCCTCTTGACTGAAACACCAACACGAATTGCTCGAAGACAATGTCTGCTTCTTCAGACAGGGCGCTCTTGTAGCTGTTCATCAGGGAGACCGGATAGGAAACCATGAAATAGTATGCAACTACTGCTATGATGGTTGAAGGTGGTACAATGACCAAGGGATTAGTTGCCAGAAGTGACATCGACCACAGTAATCCGACGAGGACAAGAAAGGCGACCAAGTATGAGGTCGAGGCAACCCCTTGGGAAGTTAGGTTCATCTTTGGCGCCAAGAACCGAACAGCACGGTCGAGCTCTCTGTCCTTCTTCCTGCGTCCGAGCAGCGCGAACGGCGGTATCTTCAAACCCACCCTGCAGAGCCGCTCGTACATTTCCTGACAATCCTCTGGTAGCTTGCGTACAAAGGCGATTCTTAAACTGCCCGCTAACTGAAGTCGGTGAGCTGCGTCTGTGATATCAGTTCCGAGTAAATCCTGCTTGCAGCTAGCCATCGCTGGACCGGGTTGGTGAGATGTAGACTGATCTCACTTACTGCCTCTTCCAGCGTGGAGAATCTCTTTGCAGGGGACGCAAGCGCACGACGTGCTATCTCTCTGAATCTCCAGACACCTAGGGGCACCCATTTGCTCGGGTCCACTTCCATGAATACTATCACGCCTGCTTGCTTGTGAGCATCCATGAGGTGCTCAAGGGCGGGAAGTCTCGTTGCATAGTAGGCTCCGACTATCACCTGCGCGTAGTCCTTTCGTCCCTTGAACCACTCGTGGTCGGACATAACAGGCGGGTTTGAACCTCCAAGCCAACACTCGAGCGCTTCGAACTGCCAGGCGCTTGGCAGCAGCAAGAGAACAACTGTGTTTCCCAGCGCATGGTCTGCATAGACAGAGAAGTCGTTCACGACTGGGAACCTCAACACCTGCTTGTGGAGTCTCTTGCCTACTATGTCATCAACCGCTGTTATGCTCCATTGAGTGGGCACGAGTCTTCGGGATTTCCTTATGCCAAGAAGACCGACTGAAAGCAGTCTTGTCACATGCTCTTGCCGAATGCCCTCCTGGAACAGCTCCAAGACTCCATCTCCAGCCTTGAGGTCCGTATCAGAGGTAATCCGGTCAATGGGCTTTGACACATGGGGATTGTCGTCAAGTTGGAA
>PRDJ01000026.1 GCA_003345555.1 Candidatus Thorarchaeota archaeon | reverse complement strand
TAAGCCGTTCTTCGGTTGGCTGGTTGACTTCATAACATCTGCTCGCGTGCTAGCAATGGTATTCGAAGGAGACAATGTGATTCAAGGAATCCGCGACGCGCTAGGCGCCACTTTCGTACAGAAAGCCACACCAGATTCTTTGAGAGGACGCTATGGGATTTGGGCCGGAATCAACGTTGCACATGCATCCGACGCTCCCGATACAGCTGCTGCTGAGATTGCACTCTGGACCAAGGAAGGCGGCCTAGTACACTCGTCAGATGCAGAAGCCAGAGCAAGAGCCTACATCGACAAGTACAAGACTGGCGACGCCGATTATACTGCAGAGATTCGCAAGCTTGTTCAAACTACGATTGAACAGAAGCGTTCCTCGCCCAACCTCGTTCCGTCTCTGGAGAAACTGTTCTCGAAGGACGCAGAGGGTGTTCGCCAGGGTGAGATATCTGCTCTTGCGCGATCCATTCACAGCTTCATCGAGGAAGAAATAGCGAAAGCTTAGGTTTTCCAAGCCCTAGACTCGTGCACAAGTAACATGACTATTAGCACAGCACATCGCTGTGAACTGGATGAAATGATCCAACAGAACTAGCAGAGAGGAGCGGGCCGCAGCTTGTTGGGACTGCCGCCCCTCTTGTCTTGAACCCATCATTCGTGGTCGTAGTACACCGAGTCCTACGGAATGGTTTTGACTACTGTCGCGTACTTGAGAAGGCCGAAGGCTCTACATCTATCGTCTACTTTGGCTTTCCGCCTTTTTCGTAGCCCGCGGTCCACTTGGTCTGTCTTGGCTTCATCCTTCGCCGAATCCGACTGACCTTGCACTTATTCGAACAGAACCATAGCACAGTTCCATCTTTTGTCTGTACAAAAGCCATACCCGTGCCCGGCTCAATGTCCTTCCCACAGAATACACATTTCTGTATGCCGACCACGGCTAACGCCTCCTCATCTTACGAGCTTCGCGTTCGGTCTCACGAAGAATCAGGATATCTCCCATGCGAACAGGGCCTTTGACGTTACGAGTCAGTACTCGCCCCTTGTCGCGGCCTTCGAGTATCTTAACTCTCACCTGAGTTATCTCTCCAGTCACGCCAGTCCTGCCCAGTAGTTGAATAACCTCCGCAGGAATCGATAGAGCTTCCTCTTCTTTGCTCATTGAACGATATCACCTTGCCAGTCTACTTTCGCAGGGCGGCGATCTTCTCGACAATCTCCGTGACTAAGTCTTTTGACTTTCCTTCGACGACGATTGCGATTGCTGCAGTGGGGCGTTCAATGCCTGCTGCATTGCCAAGATCCTTCTTACTCTTCACAAAGATGTATGGAGCTTTCTTATCATCACAGAGACCGGGCAGATACATAATCACTTCGGGCGGCTCAACATCCTCGGCGACGAGCACCAAGCGTGCTATGCCACGTTCGATGGACTTTGTTGTTTCATTAATCCCCTTCTTGATTCTGCCGCTATCTTTGGCAATCTCTACGGCTTCTAGGGCTTTCTTCTGAAGTTCTTCAGTGGCTTCCCATTCGACGAAACTTGGTTTTGGCATCCAGTATACCTCTGTTAGCACTTCATTGGTAATCCAGACGACCGTCTTCCTAGGCCGTCCCGGTCCTTCTCATGACGACCTCTTTTAAAACTGTCGAACAAGTCTCGAAGCCTAAGGCATTTCGTACAGTTCACTGATGACTTTCAAAAGAGCATCGTCCTCAACATCTTTCAGGACAGAATACCTGTCTCTCTTCTTCATTATCTCTAGGGCATGGTGGACATCATCTATGAACAAGTCGGGGGTTGTGTTCATTTCGCCAAGGGTAGTTGGCAGCCCTCTCTTGCGCATCAGGCTGAGTAGATCGTTAGCCCCATATTTCGCATACCCGAGATCCTTCAGATAGTGAAGGCACAGTGGGGTGGCAAAGGCCACCTGAAGTCCGTGTAGTTCTTGATATCGCCTTTCCATCGCATGGGAAATCGCATGTTCAGTTCCTGAGCACGGTCTTGAGCTACCGACGATGCACATCGCCCTTCCTGCGTCTATCTCAGCTTTGACCAGAGTCTCCAGACTGCTGTTCTTCAGAACCGATTCTAGGGCGGAGCTGACCAAGGAGAATGCTTCCTCGTTGAGAGGCTCACCGTTCTTGTGATTTCCCAGCCGCCATTCCGCTAGGCTTGATGCCTTGGAAAGGATGTCGCCAGTTCCTGCAAGCCTTAGTCTAGGCGGCGCCCTCAACATGATTGATAAGTCGGCGACAATTGCACTGGGTCTTCTGCATCTCTTTGAATACCTGTAACCGTCTTGAGTAACAGACGCAACCTCACTTGCGATACCGTCATGAGACGCGGCCGTGGGCACAGAAATCCATTCAAGTCCTGTCCTCGCGGCTAAGAGTTTTGCAACATCTAGACTTCGCCCTCCGCCGAATCCTACTATGATGTCAGCACTCTCATTGACAGGTGTATTGTCTTGGTAAGTTGAGGCCATCACCCATTCTGGATCGAGGCCTATGATTCTCCTCAGCTTCTCCCCATAGTCCAACTGAATAATCTCGTCCGTGACGCAGATTATATGCTGATACGAGCGTAGCAGTTCGCCTAACTTTTCTATCGCATTCTTCGCCACTATGACGGTAGAAGGACAGGAGAAGGTCATTCTGTTAGCTCCCCAAGGGGGACTTACTTTCCACAGTTAAGCGCTTCTGTCGAGGTCAGACTAGCCCGGGCCTCGCCCCTATAGCTCAGGTTAAGAGGAGCCAAACAAGCAGCACTGCGAGTGATACAACAGTAACACGACAGCTGATATGCCAAACGAAGCCTATTTGCTTTAACATAAATCGGAGTCGCGTCGGATGACTCAGTACGTGAAGGTTGCTCTACTCGGATCGGGGTATGCTGGCAAGTCTACTCTGATAAAGCTGCTCACGGACAGGACGGCGACACTGGACTCCAATTATGTGCCTACCGCCGGAATGGATTGTGGCACGATAACCATCGACAGCACGACGAAGGTTTCACTTGTTGAAATGGCTGGTCAGTCGCATTTTGAATTTCTGTGGCCTGACCTTCTGAAAGGCAGTATTATGGTCGTAGTGGTCACTGATAGTACCCCCCGGGAGGTACTGCGGACTCGACAGCTTCTTGAGAAGTATAAGGACGTACTCGCAGGGATACAAATCATCGTCATTGCCAACAAGCAGGACCTGCCCGGCGCGATGAAACCCGAGTCGGTACAAGACCTCCTAGGTTGGCCGACGTACGGCATGGTTGCAATCGACCCAAAGCAGAGGGTCAACGGTTACAGGGTGATAATCAACGAGCTCAGGAATATGTGCCGGGTGGCTTCCTGAGCAGCATGTCTCGCAGCTTTAGAGCAATACTTTTATGCGATGTCAAGTCCCGTTTCGAACACCCAGGGCACGGGCGAGTGAGCTGAAGGGCCCATAAGGTTCTTGAGCGAGTCCGTCCGGGAACAGTGTCTTTTGGGTAAAGGAAGGCCTCTGCTCTCAGGTGAGAAGATGGAAATCACGATAATCCACAAGCAAAGTGATGCAATCCATTTCCTAGTGGAAGGCGTAGATGTCGCGTTTGCGAATGCGCTCAGACGCACTATGCTTACACGGTTACCTGCAATGGCTATAGACGAAGTTATCGTAATTGAGAACACAAGCGTCATGTATGATGAAATGCTGGCCCATAGACTCGGGCTTATACCACTAATAACCAAGCTCGACGACTACAACCTCCCTCAGGAATGTGACTGTGAGGGGAAGGGCTGCAGTCTATGCCAGTGCACGCTTACTCTTGAGAAAGAGGCCGGCGACCAAGAGACAGTAGTTTACTCCCGAGATCTCTCATCACAGGACCCAAAGGTGGTCCCGGCTTCAGGAGAGATACCCATTGTAAAGCTGGCCCCACATCAGAGGTTGATTGTTGAAGCATACGCACGTCTTGGGACTGGTGCAGAGAATGCGAAGTTCCAACCTGTCGCAACGGTAGCATACAAATATGTGCCAGTGGTCAGCGTTGACAAGACAAAATGCGACCGCTGCGGCGCATGTGTGGAAGCCTGCCCGAAGAAGATACTCAAGCTAGATGGTGACAAAGTCTCTACTCAGAACACTCTCGACTGCAGCATGTGCGAAGCATGTGTTCAGGAGTGCGAGTCCGGTGCCATCACAATTGATTCCAAGAAGGATAGCTTTCTATTCAAGGTCGAGTCCTCAGGAGCACTTCCTCCCGACGAGATAGTTGAGAGAGCAGCTGATATCCTTAAGGAACGGGTTCGGGAAGCCCTTGAGTTTGCAGGTTCACTGTGAGGTGGCTACAGGTGGTTAGAACTGGACCAACAGACCCCAATACACGCGCGCTTATCAATGCGCTCAAAAGCACATCCAACAAGAATGGTGCCAGAATATGGAAACGAGTCGCCGAACTGATATCTCGTCCGGCTCGGATGCGCCCAGCTGTGAACGTCGGCAAGATTGGCCGGTACACAAGTGACGGTGACATAGTGGTTATACCGGGCAAGGTGTTGGGTTCCGGCAGTTTGACACACAAGGTGACTGTGGCTGCTCTGAATGCCTCTGTCTCGGCTCGGTCGCTGATTGTAGATGCGGGCGGAGTTCTGATTTCAATCGATGAGCTGCTTGATCGAGTTCCTAAAGGTACGGGAGTATTGATAATCACATGAAGGCGGTTGCGATGGGCGAGCAGAAGGCAAAGGTCTTTGATGCAGAGAACATGATCGCTGGAAGGCTCGGAGCGACGGTGGCGAAGGCCGCTCTAAAAGGAGACCGGATTGTTGTTGTGAACATAGAGAAGGCCGTAATCACCGGTGATAGGAAGACAGTCATTGATGCTTACAAGTTAAGACGCAAGATTAAGACATCGACCAAACCGGAGAAGGGTCCACTTCATCAGAAGCGCCCAGACAAGATGTTCCGCAGAATGGTACGCGGCATGCTTCCTTGGTCTACGTCCCGGGCTATGGACGCATACAAACGTATCCAGGTTTTCATGGGCGTTCCGAAAGAATATGCGGAAACCGAGAAAATCGTGCTTGAGAAGTTGCGTTACAGCAGCCCTCGACGCAAGTGTGTGACCATCGGCGACCTTAGCGAAGAGCTTGGCTGGACGAGCTTGGAGGTGGAATGAAGTGCGCATAGTCGTGACTGCCGGTAAGAGAAAGACATCCTTGGCAAAAGCAACTGTTAGGGACGGCAATGGAAGAATCCGAATAAACGGACAGCCGCTCGAAATCGTGCAACCCGATATTGCACGATTGAGAATACAGGAACCACTTCTGTTGTTTGGCGAAGGCTGGACGAAGTATGACATAAGAGTGAGCGTTCGGGGTGGCGGCTTCATGGGCCAAGCAGATGCTGCCAGAATGGCAGTAGCCACTGGTCTGATCGAGATGAGTCAGGATTTCGAAGCGCGTTCCCGAATGATTGAACACGATAGGACGATGCTTGTGGGCGATCCTAGGCGCACCGAGCCGAAGAAGTTTGGTGGCCCATCGGCAAGAAGCCGTTTTCAGAAATCATACAGGTGATGTGATCGTAAGATGATTATCCCAGTAAGATGCTTCACGTGTGGGAAAGTTGTAGCGGACAAGTACGAGCAGTTCAAGCGCGAGGTCCGTCAAGGCGAGGACCCCGCCGTGGTCTTGGATAGATTGGGCCTGCACAGGTATTGCTGTAGAAGAATGTTGCTCTCACATGTGGATGTGATAGACAGCTTCATGGCCTTCGCAACATCTGAGTCTCCGGGGGCTAAGCAATCATGAGCGACGCCGAAGCATCCGATGTTGAGCTCCTGACACCGATGGACAAGTATCTTGCAGCGGGTTGCCATATCGGGACACAAGTGAAGACACAGGACATGGAACCGTTTGTCTACAGACAACGCCCAATTGGCTTGTACGTCCTAGATGTAAGGAAGACTGATGAGAGAATCAGGACTGCTGGCAAGTTCATAAACAGATTCAACCCCGACCGGGTGGTTGCCGTCTCCGGACGTGTATACGGAAAGAGGCCTGTGGAGTCATTTTCAGGATATATCGGAGCACATGCATTCACTGAACGCTTTGTTCCCGGCACGCTCACAAATCCCAACATCGCTGGTCCAAGAAGCTATGTGGAGCCCGAACTCCTGATACTGACCGATCCTCGTACCGACCAACAAGCACTGTCCGAGGCTGCTAGGATTGGCATTCCAGTCATCGCTCTCTGCGACACGGACAACGTCACGACAAACATCGACCTTGTCATCCCGTCCAACAACCGTGGAAGGAAGGCGCTTGCTCTTGTCTACTACCTGATCACAAGACAAGTTCTCAGAGAGAAGGGCGACCTAGCCCCCGATGCCGAGCCCTCCTTCACCCCCGAGGATTTTGAGCCTCAGGTCCAGCGGTTCTAGTAGGTTTGATTAGCCCGAAGTTGAGACAGCGCCGTGATCGGCGTCCACCTCAACTTTCTGCCCGGAGTGCAGCCTATCGATTTGCACTTGGTCGACTGCGGGAATCTCGGATATTATGCACCCCACGGCGACAACTGGGTCAACTATCTTGTTTACAATCGCAAGAGGCGCCTTTCCGTTCTTGCGGAGGGCATAGAGAATGTATGAACCGACAGTCGAACCCTTGCCCGTTGGAAAAACCAACACCTTCCCAGCCACAGACTTTCCTTCAAGTTCGTGCCCCTTTTCCACAATCTGCCCTGTCTGTGGATCGCATCCTCCGTAGAACGAGATATCCTGAGTGGTCACCAGAGCCTCGCCTGCAACCTTTCCTCTAAAGACCTTTCTTCCTTGGAGTTTCACACGACCGCCTCCCTAATGCACTCGTCGATGGTTCGAATTTCCGTCTTGAACTTGTTCTTGCCCCGTGCATAGAAGCAGGCCTTTGCAGAGTCGGTCATCAAACCCGTGAAGCGTCCTTTCAAGGGTGCAACTGCACAACACGCGTCGCTCACGAGGAATGCACCGGCTTTCTCTATTTTATCATAGTAGCCCATTCTGACTGCCAAGTCTTTCGTGGGTCGAGCTGTTGTAATCCACACAGTCTTTCCTTTCTTCACTCTCTTGCCGTCCAGCATATTGGCAATGTGAGATATCTCGTCTATGCTGGCATGGGGACAACCAATGCTGATGAAATCAATGACAGCGTCCTTGTCGTCGAGTGCTCTACGTGCATTACTCAGATCTTCTTGTGTGATGATTTGCACCTTTTCTGGCACTGTCGTCGTTCTTGGGGTGATGTCTTCCATATGGAACATAGCAACCCCACCATAGGTCGCGACTGAAGCAGAGAATGACATCAGGTCTTCTGTTGTAGCATGCGAGATTCCAGTTATGTAGGGTATGGCCTGTTTTGTTCTTTCACCAATTACTTGGCCGAGAAGCCCGAAGTCGTCAGTGGTCTTCAGCCTCGTCCGCACGTCGTACTTGACCTCGGCTACCCTGTTTTCATCAAGGTGAAGCCCATATTCGGCAGTTACGCCTGTGAGAGATGCAGCAAGAGCACTGGGCCCGCCCTCCCTGTTGGTCCGGGCTCCTATGACGGAGTTAGCAAAACAGACTGCTGATGATTCAGCCCAAGCCACGTGCTCCCCGAAGTGAGGAAGATTACCAACGAGATAGGGTGTGCATGTGCACGTCGTCATAACCCCCATCTTGGCAAAGGCATCTATGACTCTCTGTTGGTTCCGGGCAAAGTCGGCATTTATTCCGTGTTTCTGCCATTCCTCCAAGTCCATTCCTGCAGGGTTGAGTGTGGTCAACACTCGCGCCTTGCCGTCGACTGCCATGTCCGAAAGGAACTCCAGACCTGGCTCTCCGAGATTGTCATAGGAGACTCCTGCAATCTGTACGCTAGAGACGGGAATCAGTCTCTTTGCACCATATATCTCTCCAAGCAATGTGATTATTTCCATCGCTTTTCGGGTGGCCTTGCCTTGCCGTCCTTCAAGCATGGCCTTCTCTTCGGGTTTCAGTTCGAGCATTTGATTACGCGCTCTCCATGAACCGTTTCAGGTCTACTTTCGGGAACTCAGCACGATCGTAGCTCTTGCCTTTCGTGTCGAGGGCCTTTGTGCAATCGAAGCCAATCTTCGTCGTCATCTTCGTTCCGGGTTCGGCACTCGGATCAAGAGAACTCCCCGGTTCTCTCGCCTTGACATGCATGTTCTTGTCGCCTTGAAAGCGAGTCGCCATGGCCCATTCCCGGTCTTGCTCATTGTAGATATCGATGTCCTCGTCGTACACCCAGACGTGTTTAGCACTCGTGTGCCCCGCAAATGCTCCCTCGATTGCCTTTGCTCCGTCGTCTGCATTCTTCTTCCTGATTTTAGCTGCTACGTGCAGCCAGCTTGCACCACCCGGCGTGATGCTCACATCAATCACATCCACGCCACGCTCCTTGATTTTCCGGTAGACTGTTGGTTCGCGAGGCATTCCCATCAGTATCTTATGCTCCAAGCGTCCTGGAAGTAGAGCCTGCCAGATGGCCGTTTTTCTGTGCGTGATTTTCCTTACTTCGAACACTGGTTCCTGCCGCACAACGTCAACAGTCTCCGTGAGATCTATAAACGGCCCCTCGGCATGTCTCTCCTGATTGAATACTCTGCCTTCGAGCACAAACTCAGAGTCTGCCGGTATGCTAAGGTCAACACTCTTCGCGCGCGTTACCTTGATTGGTCTCAGCGCGTTGGCGATCTGCAACTCGTCCACTCCAGTCTCCACCGACGTTGCTGCGGCAACAAGGACCTCAGGTGTAGTTCCCACACAGAAAGCAACGTCAACTTCGCCGTTTCTTTCTAGAAACTTATGAAAGTCTCGTCCGCTCACGACTCTCACAGCCATGCGGTTCTTCTCGAATTGCATCGCCCTGTGGAAGTCCAAGTTCTGTCCATACTCAGGGTCCACAGAGACAACGACACCTGCGGATATGTAAGGGCCGCCATCAATCTTGTTATGCATGAGGATTGGCAATTTGCCTAAGTCCACGCCGGTCTCGACAACTTCCTGGCAAGGGGCACTCTTGGTCTTCTCTGGAGGGTTCTTGCGTTCGATAGCTCTTGCCAGGGTCGGAATCATTTCCTCGGGCTTGATGCCGAAGTAGTCGGCAATCTGTGTCTTGTTGCAGAAGAGGTTGCCAGCGACACGGAACCCGGATTCCTTCACGCTTTCAAAGAGCACTGGTGTCGGTTCCAGAGTCTTAAGGACTCCAGCTATTTCCAAGTTCTTTGAGATAGACTTGCGTACAGTCTTCAGTGCGCCTTGCACAGCCAGTTTCTTGATGTAGTCTTCCAGTATCATAAGTATGCACTTCCCATTACTGTCCGAAGTTCGTCTTCCAGACTGCAGCCGCACCCGCCTTCTGTAAAGACTCTGCCACACGATTTGTTGCGTGCTGGTCGGCAACGAGAGCTATCATTAGGCCTCCTCTTCCCGTCCCAGTTAGTTTCGCACCCAGCGCACCATTCTTCAATGCTTTTTCTACAAGACTGTCCAGTTCTGGGCAAGAGACAGTTAGCGAACGCAACAGCTCATGATTCCTGTTCATAAGCTGTCCGACCTTCTTGAGGTCAAGGCGGAGCAAGGACTCGCGCCCGTCCTTCACAAGAGTCCTGTATTCGTCAACAATGGAATCAAACCATTTTGGATCGGCCTTTTTCTTTGCCGCTACATCGTCGACGACCTTCTTTGTGCTAGCCGTCAGTCCAGTGGAGGCAATGACTAGCCCGATCGGTTTCTTGAGCTTCAGCTTCTCGAACATAGGTACAGTACTGTTTGGATCTCTCACATACCATATCAGACCGCCAAATGTGGATGCAGTATTGTCTATTCCTGAGGGTGTACCATGATAGCCCTTTTCGCCTTCATAGGCGGCTTCGTTAATCCGGTCATTGTTCAAACCGAGTCGAAACTCCTCGTTCAGTGCCCGGGCCAACGCGACACAGTTCGCAGCACTTGCTCCAATTCCAGACGCGGCTACTAGGTCTCCTCCAAGTTCAATGTGAATACCTTGTTTCGAAAGATCCAAACCCAAGTGACGTATGACGTTGTCTGTCGACACCTTCTGCTCATCGGCCTTTTCAGCCTTGTAGCCTGGTGTCTCTGGCCTAAGGTCATCAATGGTCCATCCACTTGTCTTTAATCTAGTCACTTTCGCAGTCGTTTCTGCGGCGATGCCTGCTGCAAGTGCTGGAAGGCCGTATACTACGAAGTGTTCGCCAAACAGAATGACTTTGCCCTTGCCAGATCCTTGACCCAATTCTCTCTCCCTGCTGTCTAGCTTCCCGCGCATGCCTTTCGGTACTTTTGAACTTATTCTTCGGCATTGTGCCATGTGTCGTCGTCAGGCACCTGAGTGGGGTTCAACTATGGTAGCTTGCGGGAAGTGCTGATACCTATCAGACGAGTTGGCCTTGTATGAACAAAGTAGTGGTGGGCCGGGCCGGATTTGAACCGGCGACCTCTTGCTCGGTCAAGATCTGGATATCAGTTCTTGAGTCCCGAACCAAGAATCATAGCCAAGCTAGACTACCGACCCATGCACCCACCATTCACGGCGGGCGTCATTTAATGGTTTCGTCCACTGACGCCTGTAGTGTATCTACAGTCCCAAGAAACACGCCATCGACGCTATAGACTTCGGAGCTTCGAAGCTCCGCACATCCGGTTTCGAAAATCGGTCCTTGCAGTCTCGAACCTGATAGATTAACTTGAATCCCGGAAATCAGAGGGTTGAAGCTTGGCAGAGTTATCAGAATGCCCTCAGAGTCAATCAGGTCTTCTGGCTCTCCGATATTCATGCGGACACAGTTCTTGTTCAATCTCGAGCGCAATACCACTGGCATGAATCCGACTGATCTTCTTCGGTTCTGCCTGCCATTTAGTCGGGCTGAAACAGTCCTAATGCGATTCAGACTTGGGTGGTTGTGGCCGACAACGATGACCGAAGAACGAAGAACGTCTGCTGATGGCCATGCGTGACCGTGAAGGAGACCGAGTGTGTCACTATCATGTCCAATAGTCAATCCATGAACATCTGCGATTCCGACTTTCCTGGGAAGGAGCCCTTCTATTGACCCATCATGGTTACCAGGTATGATGGTTGTGTCAATATCCCTTGAAATCATTGTCATGAACTCGGGGATGATTTCCCAATCATATGAATTGTCGGGGACTATGGTGTGCTTAAGGTCACCAATTATGTACAGTGCAGATACAGAGTGTTTCTTGACAATAGCCTGAAGCTGGTTCAACAACAGTGGATGGTCTGGGGGATAACTAATGCCTGTACGATGTTCTAGTTCGACACGAAAACCCAAATGTATATCGGACACTAGAAGCGCATTCAATACATCGGACCGAACAACAAGGCATCTGTCCTCGAAGATTATCTCCATTGATTGCGTGAATGAGGCCCGTAGCATTTTAGCATAGCCATATGGGTAGTTGCGTGATAAGAAATGACACTCACTGCTCATGAAGTCGCCCTCATATCCAAAGACGAACTGAAACAGGCCGATATCGAGTACTTCCGGGGCAAGTATGGACTGAGGTTCATTAGAGCGTTAAGAGCTGTCGAGGAGTGCCGTGTCGCAGAATACCATTTCAAACCAAGCGGCTCAACTGCTTGGATTATCAGAGGGCTCAGACGGGAGTACCTCGTTATTCCAGAAATCTACTGCAGTTGCAGGAGCTTCTATCAGTCAGTTGTAATAGCAAGGAAAGTGGATGCCTGTTATCATCTCCTTGCCCAGAGAATCGCACAAATCCGCAATTCCTATGAGGTTGTCGAGTCGACAGACGCGGAAAGGCGAATCCTCTTTGTCTACTGGAGAAGGACTGACTAGAGGACCATGCAGTCCCCATTACTTTGAGGATAAGTTTAAAAAACGCTCTCCTGTAAGGCTTGCAATCTGAGCCTGAAGGTTGAAAGGAGCCATGAGGCGGCTGAATAGAATCCAAATATGCAGCACCCTTTTCATAGTAGTTCTATCTGTCTCATACTTAGAATGTACCGCTAGTGCTCAAGTCCCCCTAGACCCGATAGTCATACTCTTCGACGCTAGTCACTCGCCACACTTTGCGGCCAGTGATGCGGACGACGGACTGAAACTCATGCTTGACGCTGTGAATGCATCAACCCGGTATATGGTTCGCATCTACAACGGTTCGCATCTGAACGATACTGTACTGACAGACGCAGATGTTCTCATCATCGCTTCTCCGAGTGCGGGGTCTCCGTTTGCCAGTTCCGAGGCTGCTTCAATTGTCAGGATGTTGAATAACGGCAGTTCACTAATGATACTTGGCGATCCCACTATTTCTCAGAACTCCACGTATTGGACTGAATCGGCTCTTCAGAGCCTAGGAGACAATATCGCAATAAACCGGCTCCTAGACATGCTCAACATAACAGGCGTGCGATTCAGCATCAACGCGACGAGCGAGAGCACATTATGGGCAGATACCATGTTTGACTACGAGCGTAATCTGAACAGTTCGTATCCTTGGGTCATGCAACTGGATTCGACAACCTGGAACACAAACCATCCGATATTCAAAGATATCAATGGGCTCATACTAATGACGGCCACGCTCAAGCCTCTATCCCTGTCAAGTTCGATTGCCCGGGGATACAAGAGTTCGTTTGCTCAGTTCAGAAAGGGTCCATATACGTGGGGAAACATCTCCTTCCCTAATATGACCCTAGAGGAATCACAGACGTGGCCATTGAACTACTCTGCTATCAACGGGACACTGCCACCATGGCTCTCCGCTTTCGAATACAATGGGAGCAGAGTGATAATCTCTGGCTCAACAATCATGTTTACCGGTCGTCCGATTGACATTCCGAAGGCGACCTTGAAATGGTACTACGCCGCTGACAATGCTCGTTTGTTCATGAATATGGTGAGTTGGCTGACTTCGGGTCGTGCTACACCCGATTCGGCTATTCTTCCTATGCTCATTGTATCCTCTGCATTGTTCTTTGTCGGCATCGTAATTTACGTATTCAAGAAGGGAAAGCAGTAATACCTGCGCTCACCAGCTTGGGACTTCCAACCCCTCCTGTTTCAAGATGCTCTCAATCCTCACTCTGAGGTCTCTGATGCTCTCTGCATCTCTGACTGAAACAGGAATAATGTCCGGGGCCTGTCCGACCTCTGATAGCTTCATACGCAGAAAACCGAACTCATCCGACTTGTCCTTATTCGCCACCTTGTCGGTCTTGTTTGCAGCGACAATAACATACTGTGAAATCTCGGAAAGGAACCCGTAGAATTCCACATCAACAGGAACTTCGTTTCGGCTTTCCCATCTCTCCACAAGCTCTCTGAATAGTGACACGTCTATGACTAGGATGGCTATGAGTAGTCGGCGTTCCCAGTTCTCGAGTCTGTGTACGATTCCGGTCTTCAATCGATTTATGGCCGCCCTATCCTTTCCTGCAGCATAGCCAAATCCGGGCATATCCACAAGTACTATGGACTCTAGGTCGATGAGTTCTTCATGCCCCGTAGTGCCGGGGCGCTTGCCGATTCTGACTCTCTTGCCGGTGAGAGCTCTGACTAGACTGCTTTTTCCAACATTACTTCTCCCGGCAACCACCACAAGTGGTTTGTTCAGTTCATTGCCAGAATGGTCTTGTCCTTGCATATTCACGTTCCGCTCTCACAATCTCTCTAAGGAGGGCAAGCCTATCAGTGGACCCGGATTGCAGAATGCGTGATGCGGTTCTCGGTCCGATACCATGTGCAGCCAATACCATCAGCGCGCTCTTACCGTATGTCGATACAAGCTCCGCTGTCAATACTGCCGCTGAATACTGATTCATCTCATCATTCGAGAGAGTCTTGCCCTTTCGTTTCATCTTCATTATCGCTGTGAGCGTGGATTCACTAGGGGAAATCACAGCTATCATTCTCGATCCACACTTCGGACATTCTATTGCGTCGCTTAGCGTAGATATGGTTCGGACGGAATCCCAATCACCATTCGCCATGCATACCAGCCTTAACTGCCTAGCGTTCAGTCTGTTTTCGACAAGCCTGAGAACTTCGCTTTCATCTGTGATTTCGCCCAGTATCTCAAATCGTGTCTTTTCTTCAACTATCAATCTAGCGAGAGGCGATGGTTTTGTGGTAGTGACAATTCGGATATCTATTAGTCCTTCAGAAATATCATTGAACAAGTCAATAACTCGTTCTTCATCGAGTTTCTCTTGCAGTATCTCCCTCATTGCCTCTTGGAAGACGGGACTATCTTCAAGGCTGGCTATGAGTCGCCTGATTGGAACATCCTTGGTTCTGGTCTCCCTTCGTATCACGCCCATTCTGCGAGCGACATGGACGAAGCGAGAAGAAAAGCTCTGTGTGTGCTTGACCGCAAGTCTGAGAATTGACGACGCCTGCTTGCCGTCATAGCCTCTGAGAATATCGACAACCCGTTCAGGGTCCAGACGACCAGTCGCGGTTAGCAGAATCCTATACGGGTCTCTTTCCACACTCACATCTATTCCCATGCATGTTGTGAGCAAGGCCGCTACAACGATTCCTAATGTTTCATTTGCCCTTGTACCAAGTGGCACATGAATAACCAGACCTGTGCCGAAGTCCTCAACAAGAAGAGACTCTAAAGACGGAAGG
Source organism: Candidatus Thorarchaeota archaeon (assembly GCA_003345555.1). Taxonomy (GTDB): domain Archaea; phylum Asgardarchaeota; class Thorarchaeia; order Thorarchaeales; family Thorarchaeaceae; genus OWC5. The sequence continues at coordinate 27,202 of PRDJ01000026.1, read as the reverse complement.
CATCCCAAAGCCTCACTGCTCTCTCTTACAGTTCTGATAATAAATTCCTGAGGAGACCCCGCGATTCCATATCGCGACTGTAGCCACAATTTGACCTCGTCCTCAGTTCCTTCGAGCACATGCTGCCATAGTTCCGAGACCTCCGAAGCAACTTCATAGGGCACAGGAATCATCTCTCCTATCCAATGTGGCGCCTCACTGTCGGAGCCACTTGCTGGAGCGCAGATAACCTCGTCTTCATCCACACTCACGACAGTCCAAGGTCGGCCTCTGATTACGAACAGAGAGCCAGCTTGGATATTCTCTGTTACATAATCTTCATCCAAGACGCCAATCGGGGTGCGTGTAGTCATATCTAGGGCACTCAGTTGCCGGATATCAGGAATCGTACTCAGATGGTCGTAATAGAAAAGGCGGGTTGCTCGCGTTCCATTGACCCTACTCCCATTTGTACTCACGATTTTCTTCTCAGTCATGAAATGAAGAAGGGAATTCATCTCCTCAAGGGTCATTTCCGCGTAGGGTTGTGTCGAACGGATGAATCTCAAGACACTATCAACATCAGCTCCGCCGACGTCAAGAAGAATCCCGGCAATCTGATGGCAGAGGACATCCCATGCTTTTATTGGAATTCGGGCATCTTCAACCTTGTTCAATTGAGCCCGTCTGAGTATGACTCCAGATTCAGTGACATCATCCAAGTTCATAGTGGCTATGAACACACCTTCCGCTACCATTCCTAACCGATGACCAGCTCGCCCTGTGCGTTGCAGAGCACGTGATACCTCTCTCGGAGAGGAATACTGTAACACGAGATCTGCATGACCTATGTCGATACCAAGCTCAAGACTAGAGGTTGCGATTATGGCTCTTGATAGCCCCTGCTTTAGTCGAGTCTCAGCCGTCATACGAGCATCTTTTGACAGCGACCCATGGTGCACATCAAAATCAAACGGCGGCCCAATCGCATGCATCTTGGCTCCTAGGACTTCCGCAAACGATCTTGTGTTCGTGAATAGAATCGTCGAGCCGTGTGATGAAATAAGCTCGATTATCCTGCGGAGTCGCGCTGTTGAGTTCAAAGGGTATGAGATTCTTCTCGATGTCTCCTGATCCTCTGCATTCGGGACAGGCATCTCGACCCTTAGATTCATCTTCCTCAGCTCATATCCGGCCCATAGAATCTTGACTTGTCGCCCTGTTCCAGCCAATAGGCTTGCGACATCCTTTGGATTTCCAACCGTTGCAGAAAGCCCGATACGCTGGGTCCTTGTACCCGCGATTCTGTCCAGTCGCTGAAGACCCAAGCTAAGCTGTGTGCCTCTCTTGCTATCTGCCATTTCATGAATTTCGTCGACGACGACCGCAAAGACAGTCCTTAGATGATATCTAAGTCTCTGGGCTGGCAGAATTGCCTGAAGCGATTCCGGGGTTGTTATCAAGAGATTCGGGGGATTAAGGGCCTGTTGTCTCCGCACATACTGCGTCGTATCGCCGTGCCGCACAGCTACACTCAGGCCAAGACGATTGCATAGGCTTTCGATTCTCAAGAGCACGTCTCGATTTAGTGCCCTGAGAGGCGTGATGTACAGAATGTAGATCCCATACAACTCGCTCTGCGACTGTCTCTCTTTCAGGATTCTCAGTAGCGGTAGGAGAGCCGCTTCTGTCTTGCCACTGCCTGTGGGGGCCAAGAGCAACGCATCGCTGCGGTCATGTAGGATGGCGGGAATTGCCAGCTCTTGAATGGGCGTTGGTGAGCCGATACCATGGTCAGATAGGAATCTGGAAATTTCCGGTCCTAGCGACTCAAACGCGCTCATCCAGATAACTTCCTTTGTCGGGCGGCATGGCGAATGGCAGCAACTAAGATGCGAATATCAGTCTTGAGCGTGATCTCTGCGTCTGGGAATCTGTTCTCGATGTAGGTGACTGCATCATCGACAGAGGTGGTCTGAGCCACTGCTTGCTGAATCAGTGATCTTACAGCGTCCAAGTTGGTGACATACGGCGCGGAATTATCGAAGGCGAGGTGAAGCACCGACTCTAAGGGGTTCATAGGGAAGCACTCGATAAAGGATGCTATTCCTCTTCCTCTTGACCGTATGCGATATAACCTAGCACAAGGAGAAGGGCCACAATACCCAAAATGCTCAAGACAATGTTAACAATCGGGATGAGGCTCTGCTGCATAGGCGTCGAACATCTCCTGCTTGAGCCATACTTATAATCATTGCTGAGTGCAGTGAGACGAGCGGGCTACTTCTCCGTCTTGTCTCCTTCATAGAACTTGTCTATGAAGCTACCGTAAACGTCTACTGGCTCGGTAAGCGAACTCACATCGTCAATGGTCATCTCCAAACCGCATGACCCACACTTCACTGTCGCGAGACTCTTGTCCCTGAACAGCTCTATCTTGATTGCAGCGTTGCCACAATCCGGACACTGATACACATCTGGAATTCGCTTCTGAGGTCTTCTCCGGATTTTCTGCCTTCTTCTTCTTCCCATCACAGTACACCTTCGCCTATTTCACACAGACCGAGCTACTAGGCACGGAAAGAAACAGAACGGGTTCTAGCCTCGATGGATATCATTTAAGTATTATGTTAAGTTGCAGGGCAATTATATCTTCGAAGACTTCTTATTCCGCATCCCGGACCCCATTAATGATGTCCACGTTATCAAGAAATGCTCAGTGCATACTGAAGATCCTCGAAGCCGGAGGCTCATTTACCACTTCTGAGATTCTGGAACTAGCACGGAGGGCTGAATATGCAGAGGTATGCAAGGACTGTGCAGGTGGCGACACATTTGTCATAGCGGCCAATCAGCTGGTAGAGCGGGGTATCATCACGAGGAAAATTGGAAAGGGCGGATACCACTGGCAGATAGTGAGGGGCTGAGAATGAACGACAGATTCTGGTCTCGAATAAGATCGGATTTTCCGGTTCTCAAACGGAAAATAAACGGCCGACCCATTGTGTATCTTGATAGTGCATGCATGGCACTAAAACCTCGTCAGGTCATCAGTGCCATGAACGAGTATTACGAGCGTTTTCCTGCCTGCGGCGGCAGGAGTATTCATAGACTCGGCGAAGAGGCTTCTGACGCATATTCAAGGGCCAGAGGCAAGTTGGCGAGATTCATAAATGCAGCAGAACCGGGTGAGTGTATTTGGACCCGCAACGCCACGGAGTCACTCAATATTGTCGCCAGCTCTGTAAAGATTGAAAGAGGGTCTAAGGTTGTAACGACGAGCTTGGAGCATCATAGCGGTTCGTTGCCCTTTGTGGAGAGAGCAAAGAAAACTGGTCTGAAGTTGGAAGTAGTTAGGGCCCGGAACGACGGAACCTTCGATATCGAGGATTGGAAGAGAGCAATAGACAGCAGTACAAGGATTGTATCAGTCGTTCATTCTTCCAATGTGACAGGCACAATAGCGCCACTGAGAGAGATAATCGAAATTGCACACGATCGAGGAGCATTGGTGGTTTCGGATGATGCACAATACGCTCCACATCATCCGCTTGACGTTCAGAATCTTGACGTAGACTTCTCTGCCATTTCAGTTCACAAGATGTGTGGACCAACGGGAATGGGCGTACTCTATGGCAAGATGAGCCTCCTTGAGTCAATGGACATGTTTCTTGTCGGCGGCGATACCGTCAGTGACGTGAGGTTTGAGGATGGCCGCATCATACCTTCCTATCTGCCTCCTCCGCACAAGTTCGAGGCAGGATTGCAGAACTATGCCGGTGCCATAGGCGCCGGGGCAGCGGCCGAATACCTGCAGTCAATCGGAATGCGTGAAATCGAGCAACACGAAAGGGATCTCCTTCGAGCGGCGTTGGAAGGGCTCAAGCAGCTAAGTCATGTCCATTTCCTTGGACCAGACGATGTGAACCTTCGGACTGGACTTCTGACGTTTGTTATCGACACGGTTGAGTCTGCACATGATATCGCAACTTTCCTCAACGACAGGTATGCCGTCATGATTAGGAGCGGATGGCATTGCGCAGCGCCTTTCCACTACCAAATCGGAATTCCGCCGTCCAAGGGGACCGCGCGAGCATCAATCTACATCTACAACAACTCAAACGATATCAGCATCTTTCTGACAGGGCTCCAAACGCTTATCGAGCAAACCTCGTGAGAAAGTCTTGAAGAGATCAACCTGCCAACTTGACTACGTCTTCTCGAGTGCGTCTTATCTCTTCAATAGGATCCGCAAATAGCAGCTCTGATGCTGAAATCTCCAGAGTATCCCTGAATTTACTCACCCGGCCACGTATGGTGACGTATCTTCCGAGCATCTTGTTAGAATTCTGTTCCATAGGGAAGCTCTTATTCCCTGATTTGACCATCAAGTCCTGCGCCTGCTGTGCCGTCATTTGAAGAAGGTCCTCGCCTGTCTTTCCAAACAAAGTAGCTCGTATTGAGCCGGAGCCGTCATCAAGAGTGACCTTGTAAAGCATCCTGTATTCCGGTTTGTCCACTTTGCCACATACAGCACAGAAGTATTTTCCATCCCGTTCTTCTGTTTTCTTTCGGCAGTTGGGGCAGGAGGCGTAGACCGGGCTCGTACGAGCAACAGCGACAATGATGCCGCATAACTCGACCGTCTTGCCCTCCGTTTCATCGCCAATATGACCAACCATTACCCTACCTGCTTGGACAGCAGGTCTCTGGGCCAACTCTGACAGGTCCAGCTGACCAACATTAGAATCCTCGGGATTGATCTCTATCTCGGAACGCCTGCCAACATGATACTCCATTGCCCCACGTAGACCTTCCTTGATGTATCCGTGTCTTATTCTGATTACGTCACCTTGCTGCAAGTCCTTAATCAGGTCTACCTGTTCGGTCCAGAATGTGACCCTTGTAGTTCCTGATTCATCAGCGACAATCATGTTCTGTACCTTTCCAGCTTTTCCTTCCCTCTCAAAAGACGTGGGCTGAAAGACCTTGACAACCTTACCCTCAATATCTACGTCTCTCATCTCTACTGAGAGGTCACTGATGTTCTTCTTTCCGATGATTTGAACAGCGACGGGAAATTCCTTTATCTTGGCCGCAGTAATCTTCTCCTTCAGTCCTCGTTCTATCTTCGCGGATCTTCCTACGTGGATTTCCACCTCGCCGTTGCGTCCTGCCTTCGTGTAAGACCCTGTCAGCTTGATTACCTCGCCTTCTTTTGCACCCTGCATCTGTTCTGCATGATTGTCCCAAAAGACGACCCTGATACTGCCGGTCTCGTCTACTCCAACAGCACTCATCACTTTGCCTTCTGCACCATCGGTCTTGCGTGTGAACGTGGTAAGATTCTGAAGTCTGTCCAATCTCAATACTAGAGTCACATCGAACATTTTGTCATGAAGATCGCCTACATGCACGCTGCCGCTCTCAGCAGTCTTGATATCCAGCTCTTTCGCCTCATCGTCTTCTAGCACCGTGATTCCCCCCATTCTCCCCAGATTCAGTTCAAGGGCGCCGCGCAATCCCTTCTTAACATAAGCTCCTCTAACCTGAATCACAGAACCTACAGTGATAGCTCCCTCAGTTATTGCAGAGGTGATTTCATCCCACAGTGCAACTCTGATTTGGCCAGTCTCATCGGCTACGATGATGCTTGCAACCTTGCCTTCGCCTCCTCCCGGCCTTGAGAAAGTTCGTATCGTGCCTACGTTTACAACCTTGGCAGTCAATGTGACACTTCTATTCTCCTCTGTAACGTCTTCTATCCTGAGACGCGCTTTAGGAGAGACCTGCTGCAGGTCTATCCCGAGTTCGCGGGCCACAATCATTGCAGCCGACTCTTCGTTGACGACTTCCGGTCCGAGTTCCTTACGCTTGTCCTCAATGAGCTTGAGTATATCCTTTCGATCGTACTCTGATGAATTCTTCAGAATCAGCTCTATGGTCTCTTCGAGTGTGAGCACGATGTATACCGTCCCGATTCCTGGTGTATGGCGTGGAATTGTCTGGTTGCAGTCCTTTAAAGGGCTCTGATAATGATTCATGGAACCATGAATCAACAGCGGGTAGCAAATCGCCTAAGAGAAAGCAGAAAAGGCCGCACCCAGCTGGAGAGGATTGATAGCCCGTGAGCGATTTAGAACCAAGCCTACCCAAACACAGTATTAGCTATGGTCAATACTTCGCTGCCCTCAGTGAAGAAGTCAAGAGAATCTATGCAGTGGCAGAACAGGCACGGGCAAAGGGCGTTGACCCCAGCACCAGAGTTGAGATACCTCCCGCACACGATGTGGCAGCAAGGGTAGAAGCTACTCTAGACGGGCCCGTAGGGGTTGCCCAACGCATTAGAGAACTCCAGCTAAAACTGCCAAGGGAGGAAGTCGCCTTCTCAATCGCACGGGAAATAGCCGCGGGCGAACTCGGAGGGATTACAGACCCCGAAAAGGCTGCTGACAAGGCAGTCCGAGTTGCTTTGGCCATAATGACCGAGAGCATCACTGCGGCTCCTCTGGAAGGTATTGCAAGAGTGCGCATCAGGGGTTCTGGAGACGAGCGATACCTTGCACTGTATCTTGCGGGTCCAATTCGTGCTGCTGGTGGCACGGATGCCGCCATGACAGTATTGGTTACCGATCAGGTTCGACAGGTGCTTGGTCTGCCTTTACTCAAAGCCACCTCGGAGGAGGTAGAGCGTGCTGTCGAAGAGGTCGAGCTCTATTCAAGAGCATCACACCTTCAGTATCCAGTGTATCCCGACTTAATCCGGTTTGCAGCCTCAAAATTACCTATTATGCTCACTGGCGAACCCACGGAGGACTATGAGGTCTCTGGCGGCCGCGACCTTGAACGAATCGAAACAAATCGGGTCCGTAGTGGTTTTGTCCTAGTTCTTAGTGACGGGGTTGTTGGCAGGTCGCCGAAACTTGCCAAGATTGTGAATAGGCTTCGCATAAAGGGATGGGATTGGCTGACTGAGCTTGCCGAGAAGACCTCCAAGGCCAGATCATCCGAGGCAGAGGAGTCCATGACCAAAAAGCTCGCTCCGAAAAATGAGTACTTGGCAGATGTAATAGGCGGACGACCAGTCTTTGCTCATCCCTCTCGTGTAGGCGGTTTCAGACTAAGGTACGGACGATCGAGGAATACAGGACTAGCTGGCGTTGGCATTCATCCCGCAACGATGTTCTTGGTGGACGAGTTTCTTGCCACTGGTACTCACATCAGAACCGAGCGTCCTGGAAAAGGGGCCATCGTCGCGCCAGTTGATACAATCGAAGGGCCGATAGTCTTGCTCAAGGACGGTACTGTCAAGCAGGTCGAAGATACCGAGGAGGCCAAGCGTCTTCAGGGCAAACTCGAGAAGATAATCTTCCTAGGCGATATTCTGGTCGCGATGGGTGAGTTTCTTGAAAACAACCACCCTCTTGTACCGTCCGGATACTGTGAGGAATGGTGGTCTCATGATTTGGAGCGGGCATGTTCGAGACTCGAAGACAAACAGCTGAAGAAACGCCTATCAGGTGCAGGGATTCCTCCAGAAGAACTCACTGCATTCATAGACTTACCTCTGTCAAAGATTCCCACTCCGCATCAGGCGCTTCAGCTTTCCAAGCAGTTTGACATACCGTTACACCCTAAGTATCAGTATAGATGGTCGGTTCTCACTGCAGACGAGATTCTGGATTTGAGGGAATGGCTTCTCTCCAAGAAGAACAAAACAAACTATTCTGAAGGAGAATCGATTCTTGTTCCAAATGACAGGCGATACAAGACGCTCTTGGAGCGAGTTGGTCTTCCTCACAGGTTCAGCAGTGACATGAAGCACATAGAACTGACTGACAGTCCTCTCACTATCCTAGCACAGCTGGGGGCAAGAAGCAAATCGCCCAGTGGAAAGGAGTCTATGGAACTACTGAGTTCTGTCGCCGATGTTCCACTCAGAGACAAGGTCGGCTTTTCCATTGGGGCACGAATGGGTCGACCAGAGAAGGCCGAAGAACGAAAAATGCATCCACCCGTCCACGTACTTTTTCCTGTTGGTAGGACTCTGGCCAGCGAAAGGCGGATTGAGAAGGTTGCGGGGTCCGCACAGCACATTTCGACTCTGGCCTTGTCAGATGATGAAACGCGCTTGGATGGCCGACCCGCAAATGTCTCCGGTCCTGAGATTGAATTGGTTTCACGCGTATGTCCTCATTGCCAGTCTGAGACGTTTGAGTCTCGATGTCCAAACTGTCTCGCCCATACCGAAATACGTCGTTGGTGCTCTCAGGAAGGTTGCGGCCGATCCATAGACGAAACCACCGGAATGTGTCCTTTGAGCCATGATGTGAACATGATTCGTGCTTCGAAGAAGGTCAAAGTGGATATTCAAGGGCTGCTTGACCGTGTCCGGACCGAAGTCGGCGAGCCCCAATCTCATGGACTACGGGGTGTCCTCGGATTGACAAATGAACGCAAGATTCCCGAATACCTTGGAAAAGGGATTCTGCGTGCAAAACATGCTGTGTATTGTTATCGAGATGGAACTGCCCGCTTTGACGCAACCGATGCACCGCTCACGCACTTCACGCCCAAAGAGATAGGTGTGTCCGTTGCACGTTTGCGTGAGATGGGGTATCTCACAGACTGCCGAAGTGAACCCCTTGATTCCGATGAGCAGGTTGTAGAGCTGAAAGTACAGGACTTGGTCGTATCCGAGAATTGTGTGGAGTATCTTTACAGGGTCGGTTGTTTTGTTGATGACTGTCTCGAGAAGATATACGGTCTGAAGCGATTCTATGGATTTGAATCGCAAGACGATGTTGTAGGGCAGCTCGTGGTCGGGCTGGCACCACATACGTCTGCAGGGATAATTGGAAGAATAATCGGTTTCACCAATGCAAGTGTCTGCTATGCACATCCCTACTGGCACGCCGCAAAGCGAAGAAACTGTGATGGCGATGAAGACGCTCTTCTTCTTGTCATGGATGCCTTGATCAACTTCTCGAGGTCATATCTTCCCGCAGGCCGGGGTGGTTTCATGGATGCTCCCCTTGTCCTGTCGGTTATCCTCAATCCTTCTGAAGTGGATAGTGAAGCTCACAACCTAGACGTATGTACTCGGTATCCTGCACAGTTCTTTGAGATTGTGGCGCAAGCACGTCACCCCAAGGAAGCAGAGCACTTGGTTGACATCGTTGCATCGAGGCTGAACACGGAAGCCCAGTATGAAGGCTTTGGCTTTACGCATGGCACATCATCAATTGACGCTGGACCACGCAATACTAGGTATAAGGCGCTCGGGGGGATGGACGAGAAGCTTGATGCACAGTTGCGCCTAGCGAGCTTGATAGATGCGGTAGATGCACGCGATGTTGCCGAACGGGTTCTATCGCATCACTTCATCCGTGACATAAAGGGGAATCTCAGAGCATATTCCACTCAGAAAATGCAATGCACTAGGTGTCACCGGATCTACCGCAGAATTCCGCTTTCAGGCAAATGCGAATGTGGTTTCGGTTTGTCGCTGACCGTGAGACGAAAGAACATATCGAAGTATCTGCCAATCGCTCAAAGGATAATCGAAGAACATAATCTCGGGCAGTATCTGAAAGATGGGCTCAGATTGATTGATTCGGCCATGAGCTCGTTGTTTTTATCCGACCAAACGTCTCTGACCGATTTCCTCTGAATCCAGATTATCCTCTCCCGCGCGAACTTGTGCATCTCAATCCAGTTGGTCCTTTGCCCAGCTATCTTTCCGTTTTCTGCACGGGAGCAATTCGCTTTGCTGCGAGTTTCAGCAGCTCTCTGTCCTCGATGATTCCCGTAAGCAGACCCGCGGCTGAAACCACAGGTGCTTCATCGATTTCATTCTTCCTGAGGATTTTCACGCAATCTGAAATCGTTGAGACTTCGCTAACGCTGATTATGTTCTTGGTCATCGCTTCTCTAACAGGAATATCCGGGAGTCTCAGGAGCTTCTTGGTAACCATCAAGTAGTCTTTGGAAGTCCAACCCCATTCGACCGAGTGCTCGGTGCCGCTGTAGGTCTTGGACACGTTATCCTCAACACTCACTTCCGACAGTCGAATATAATCACTGACTGAAATCATTCCTGCCAATCTGCCTGTATCGTCCACGATTATGATCGCATTCTTGCCTGCCATTTCCATAATCATGTAAGACAGGATTAGTGGCGTTTGCTCCCATACAGACACAACAGTCCTATTGACATAGTCAGCTATGGTTGCGGTCTGATATTCCTCCTCTTCTTCTAGGATACACCCAAGGATATCTGGGATGGATATGACGCCGACCAACTCGCCACTCTTCACCACTGGGATTCTTCTAAAGCCCTTCTCGAGCATGAGGTCCACTGCTTTCTTGATGTCTGCATCTGGACTGACTATAACGGGGTCTCTCACCATTAACATGCCCAATTGGTTCTCATCTGGCTTTCGAAGAAGGTCGTTCCTTGTGATCACTCCCACGACTGTCTTGGTACCCTTCTTGCAGATAGGAAAGCCGCTAGCTTGTGTTTCTGCCATCAATTGCAGGAGATCTTCTCGGGTACCTGGCACTGTCAAATATGGAACATCTGACCGCATGCATTCGGATACCTTCATTGTATAACAACTCCAAGAGTAGTAGAAGAGTATTAGATTCCGATTGAGCTCTTCACAGACTGAGCCAATCGGTATTCTACTCAGAGCAACACTGAGAGGGTTCTACACCTTTTATGTCTATCTTTGGCCATTTGCATATTGACATCAACAAGCACTTATGAATTCGGGAAATGACGCAAGAGCTCAGGTGTTTCACTCTCGGCGTCACCAAGGGTGTTTCTTGAGACCCACCAAGTAGCCTAATGCATTACTCAACCAGTGCGCACCGAGCGTAATGAGTATGAGTAGCTGGACATATTCTGGAGCAGGCCGCAAGAAAAACGATGCCGCAATGAGAGCGACGATTACGAAGCCGAGCTGGTCGAGCATCGGTGATGGGCCTCCACTCTTGATATTTGCTCTTCTCTTGATGAAGGATCCTGCAAGGTCACCGGTAAGCGCACCGAGGGATAGCAGAAACGCTGCAGGCAGGTTCATCAGCAACACTGTTTCCATGTCAGGGGTGACGACCACATACCAGCTCAGTATCGGCTCCAAGAACGGACCCGCGATGGTTTGAGCTACTCCTGCCACTGTACCACATATCACTCCTGCTATGAATCCTCTGACTGTCTTCCCGTCGCCAAACAATCTATGTCCATCACGAAGAACCCTTCCTCGATCTATGGGCATTCCCCCTCCGAAAATAACTGGCGTGAAGTTCGCCACCCACGCCGGCAATCCAAGCCAGACTGCCAATTCAATTACTGCGATGGCCTCATACATTGGGACTACTCCTCTCTGTGTCTCTTTGCACCCGATTTCACTGTTTCCTGTTCGTCGGGTACTGAAGCGATGCCGGAACCAGTGATGTATAGAACGACTCGTCGATGTTTTTCTCCGGGTCTGATCAGGTCTATCTTTCTCTCTCCTCTTGTCTGTCCCAAGCGCATCCAGAGGACATAATCGGCCCAGTAGTCTAGAATGTTCTTGGCGACTGGTTCGAGCAAATCATGACTGTCTGGCACTCCCCTAACCTGATTGAGTATTAGAATAGCCATGTCTCTTTGTCTTGCAAGCCCCTTCAGGAAGCCTGTCTGTCGATTCAACTCTCGGTGAGCTGCGTAAGTGGCATCTTTGTTTTCGAGCACAGTTCTATAAAGCCGAGTAAGAGTATCGACGACAACCAGTTTTGTGCCCTCTCTTGCGTAGAGGTCTAGTTCATCAATAAGCATGCCTTGCTCAGCGAAACCCTTTGGAGCGAGAATCCTGACCAGATCCTCGATCTCATTGAACTCTCTGCCTGTGACTTGTTCCAGTCTCTCGATTATTGAGGTGCTTTCAGAGTTGATGTACATCGAGCGCGCTCCCAGCTTGCACGCCGCGTTCACAAACTGCAGGCCCATGGTGGTCTTGCCTGATGCGGCCTCACCATAGACGTGCGTGACTAAACCTGTGCGTAGGCCGCCATTCAAGACATGATCCAACGGCAAGACGCCAGACGGAAGAATCAAATCCGGAGCCACCACCAACACCATCATGACTGATGGGTCATAAGTCTACCGAGAAGGGCTCGAACAATGGGTGAGACTAAGGTCACAATTGCCACCCGCAACCCGAAGGTGCTCTACCAAACAGTCAAGCTTCTTGAGAGTCTCGAAGTTGGATTCAGTGTCTGCAATCCCGGCGATTCAGAATGTGACACTGCCAATGTTGTAATCACGACAGAGGATGAGGCGTGGTCTGCAATAGATAGCCGCATTGTGAAAGTAGGGCCTGACCCAGACCCTGACCTCACAGCTATTGAAGTCAAAATGAGACTGCTTGGAATAAAGCGTCCATCAATTACTGCCATTGGTGTTGATCCAGGCATGCGTATCGGACTGGCCATAACCATGGATGGTCGTCCGGTGCACACAAAGACGGTCTCATCACCAGTTGAGGCAGCAAAGCTCACTCTGGATTGGCTCTATCACGTCACAAAGAAGTATTCTGAGGGCGAGACCCTAGTAAGGGTGGGAACTGGTTCTCCTTTGTACTCCGTGTTGTATCTGCGGGGTATTCTTGGTAAGATTACAGCGACCCGAATAGAGCTCGTGAACGAACATCATACCACAGTGGGGGGTGGCGCTGACTCCGACCAATCTTCTGCAACAATAATCGCATCTCGACACGGACGCGTTCCTAGTGGCTCGGATATTCTGATCGAACCCAAAGAGGAGTATGTGCGGTCTTTGAAGCAACTGTTTGCTCGTCTGACTGACGGAAGAAGGTCCCTGACAACTGGCCGGGCACGCTCAGTACTGACTGGCGGTACATCTCTAGAGAAGCTGTTGGACGACTCGAATTAGTCTGAGAAGAAAGCCTGTATTCTTTCCGCAACTGCGGTGGGATCGTCAGGTATTGTACTTGTCACTTCATCAAGCCAAGAAGGCAAGTATCTTCGAAGATAAGGTGATGCAAAGCGCTGGTCCAAGAACACGATCGCCCCTCTATCGGATAGGCGACGCACAGGCCTACCGGCCGCCTGAATCGCCTTTGTCATCGAGGGCAGGACGTAAGCGTATTCTCTGCCCTTACCAGAGAAGCGCTTGTCAAAATACTGTATTAGTGCATCAATTCGGGGAGTTGGCTTAGCATACGGAACACCAACGACTACTACACTCTCCATAGCTGGACCGGGAAAATCACCACCCTCGGAATTGCGTCCTCCTTGTACGCCTAGGAGGACAGCTCCGCCGCTTTCCCCCCTCCTCTTGAACTCATCAATCATGGTGTCGTTTTCGATTGTTTTCATTCCCTGCCTCTCAATGAACAGCTTTCTCTTGAGTCTCTTTTCCAGTCCTGCTCTGACCAAAGATTCTGCGACCGAGTAGCTGGCCGCAAAAATGCCCGTATTGCCGTTTGTAGCATTAGCGACAGCAACACAGTGATCGACCATTCGCTGGAATAGAGTTGCGCTTCTGCCTTCATACGATGTATCCAAGCCCTCCACGATTATGCCAAGCCTGTTGCGCGGCCCGAAAGGACTACGAAAGGCTGCCTTTATGCTGTCCTTTCTTAGTCCCAGCATTTCCGCGTAAGCATCAAGTGGCGATATCGTGCCCGACATAGCTATGGAAGAATGAACCTGTTTTAATATCGGTTCAGTTACATTCGTCGGGTCTAGTGCTACAAGGTCAATGGAGACCCCTCTACTTTGCCCGTTCTTATGTCTCGAAGTCAGCAAGAAACCGTAATCATCACGTTCACTGTATCGCAGCCATTTTAGAAGAAACTCTGCCACTCTGTAGATTGCTGATTTGGGAAACTTACCAGCTCTCAGGAGACCCATTCTAATCTTGGAACCGAGGCTGCTCATATAGGGAAGTGGTTGTGTTTCCGGAGCTATGCCGGACGCTCCAACGATGGAGTCATAGAGATCTCTAGGACTGATGTTCTCCTCTTCGCTTTCCCCCATACCATTGGATACTTCCAGTATGCTCTTCGCGAGTTCCCGACAGAAGTTTCTCGATATATGATCGTTGTACGTCTCGGCTTCTCTCATTGCCTGCCTAATGGTCCCAAGAGCTAGTGAATCGCTGGCTGAATCGAGAGCTGTGAAGGGAACGTTGTGTGCCTCGTCTTGGACAAGCACAACCATCGACATGGGCGCTCCAATCTCTGGTGCAAAGGACTCGAGTATGAATGGGTCAAACACGTAGAGATATGAAAGGGCGATAACATCGGCGACTCTCGCGAGTGCTTTGGCCAGTTCGTATGGGCACACTCTCCATTCCTTTGCAACCGTAATAATCTCCAGAGCATTGATTGCTTTCTTCGGCATGTCCTCGAAAGGATTGTCTAAAGCGGCCAAGTTCTTGAAATGCTCGAAGTACGAGCAACTATGTGCAGCCTTAAGTTGGCCACATATCTCGCTAATTGGGGTCACGAAATCCGCGTTCTTCACGATGAACTCGTTCAGACACATATGTTGCCTTCCTCTGAAGGCGACGCCTGTCACATCAATGCGCTTGGAAACAACATCAAGTTCCTCTATTACGCGGTCTAGCTGTCTATGTGTCCTAGCACAATAGAGAATCTTACCGTTGTTCTCCTTCACCCAAGGCAAGACTCCACAAAGCGCTACACAGGTCTTCCCAAAACCGTTCGGTGCCTCGAGGCATGCGTCTCTTCCCTCTCTAACTGAACTCTCAATGAGCTGCATCATGTCATCCTGTCCTTTCCGAGTCTCCGGGTAAGGAAAGTAGTCCATGTGAGAGCGCCTGCCACTCATTGCCGATTCCGACACGAACAGGTTTCTCCTGACACATAACAATGTTGTTTGCAGCCTTTGACTGGACAAGACATAGCGTCTCCAGGTCTGCTCGCTACTGATTTATGGTCAATTGCGCCTAGTGCAAGCAGGGATTTGCACAATGGCACTTGATGATGTCCGTGATTTTGAACACGAAACGGAGCACGGTCGTCTGAGAGTTAGATTAATGGACCTTGAGAATGGACTGCTAGTGCTGATATCTGACGCCGAGCGTTTTCGATTAGGGCTATCAGCAGTGGCAATTCCAGCAGGTCAGGGCCGCGGGGAACCGACATCAACAGGGTTTCTTTCGCTTGGAGAAGATGCCATGCAGGTCCGCATTCTCGCAGAGAATGTTGCCAAGAGCACTGGCCGCATGTGCATGATGATAATAGCCGTGAAGGATCTGACCCGGGCTCTTATGGTCGATATCACGAAAGCATTGAAGCAGCACTTCTTGAGGTGAGATAAGCCACTATCTCGCGGACCCACAATCCCAGCTCCTGAGTTCGATACACTAATGATAGGTAATCTATCCATCCAACACCCAGAGCTTTCTCCCATTCTGCGAATGCAGCACGAAGTCTAGTGAGTGCCTCCTCATGATATTCACAGAGTTCAGTGCCGTTCATGGACTGGCGGAAGCAGATGGGACACTCCGTCATATGTCTTCGTCCTCTACTGGTTTGGTTCTTTCTTTGGTTGTCCTTTTCTCTTCAAGGGCCTTGAGTTCGTCTTGTCGCCCCGTGCACTCTGCCCAGTTGATACATGTTTCCCAAGCCTTTCTGCCCGATAGTACCCTTATCATTCTATAGCCGCAATATGGACACTGTTTCTTCAGCGGCAAGACTTTACCCTTCTGGGGCAGCGGGAATGTCGTACTACATGTACCATTTCGGTAATTCGAGCATCCAACGAATCTCTTACCACTCTTCGGCGAATAGACCAGAGTGAGGGTTCCGTCCTCGCAGTTCGGGCACGGCCCCATGTCTTGTTCCTCTCTCCAGTATCTCTGTAGACCTTTCACTAGTGCTTGACCAATCGTATCTTCCTGAGACCTGAAGTTGCCAAGTAGTGTAAGGAGATTGGCCTTGGCTTCTGAGAGTACGCTCTCTCTGCTACCCGCGCCCCGCTGTATCTCTTCCATCTCCTCTTCCAATCGACGAGTCATGTCGGCGGATAGCACTGTTGGAACATACTGCTTGAGGGTCTCGTAGATGGCGTAGCCTAATGCTGACAATTCGAATCTGTCGCCTACGGTGTACCCGCGTGAATTGAGCGAATCAATGATTTCAGACCTAGTCGCTTTCGTGCCAAGGTTCTCTCTTTCAAGAAGTCTCAACAAGCTTGACGGGTTGTACCTAGATGGCGGTGACGTGTACTTCTCATCCACCTTCACTGATGTCAGTTGGATTTCGTCACCTTTGCTAAGATCTGGCAATGCTTTCTCCTTCATTAGTACGAATGGGCCATAGAAATCCATCCACCCTGTGATCAGCACTTTCACTCCTCTCACGTAGAAGAGACGCTCACCACAAAGAATGTCCGCTTTCACGATTTTCTTGACAGCCGCTTCTCCGAGCGATGCAAGAAACCTGTGCACGACAAGGTCGAAGATCTTTCTTTCATTTGGCCTCAGTTCTTCGGTTGGTTGTGTTCCAGTAGGGTGTATCGCTGGATGTGCAGGATCCTCCTTCTCACCCTGAGTTGGTGTAAGCTGTGCCTGCTTGAGCAGCCGTCTGACAAGAGGGCCCAATCTTGCAATCTTCTGAAGCCCGTTCAGTATTGCGTTGATATCAAGACTAGGGGGAAGCCGCTGACTACTTGTTCTCGGATAGGAAATCAGAGCATCAAGATAGAGCTTCTGTGCTACTGAAAGAGTCTTACTGGGCCTGAAGCCGAAGAGTCGGTATGCTTCTGTCTGCAAGTCGCTGAGATTGAATGGCGGCGGCGCAGACTGCACAACTGATTTTTCTCTTACGGCGTCAACATATGGAGTCTTTCCTCGAATTTCATCAGCCAGTGCATAGGCCATCTCCTTGTTATCAATGCGGCCGTTACTGAACTCCAATGACAATTCATGTTTCTCGAAGATTCCTTGAACAGCGATATTCCAGAATGGCGTGGGCACGAACAGGTTGATTTCCTTGTCACGCAGGGCGACAAATTCCAAGATCGGCCCCTGTACTCTTCCCGTAGATACTATCTTGAACCATCCAGCAGACTTCCTGATTGATAAAGTAAGAGCTCGAGTGAGATTGATCCCATAGAGCCAATCCACTTTGTGCCGCACACAACCCGATTCTATCATCGTGAAGTCTAGGTTAGGTCTAGCACTCTCATATGCCTCCACAATATCTGATTTAGTGAGCGACGAGAACACCATCCTTTGGGCCTTGGCAGTATCGATCTCGCAGGCATACTTTAGCACCAAGTAACCAATTAGACTGCCCTCGATATCGTAGTCGGTCGCCACTACGAATCTATCTACTTGTCTTCCCAGCCGCTTGATAAGAGCGATTAGGGGTCTGGTTTTGGCAGCCTTCTTTTCGACTTCATATTTCGGAACCCACTCAGTCTCGAGCCTAGGGTAGTTCCACCCACCCTCTGTCTGTCGCAGTTCGTATAGGTGCCCAAGGGCATAGGTAACTAGTATCGTGTCATTGTCTTTGGTACACTCGTAGTATGTGACGCTACCGACCGCGATTTCATGGGGCTGTCCTTTCTCATCGAGAGCTTGGGCTATTCTCTTAGCTGCATTCGGTTTCTCAGAAATCACAAGGACACGAGACACTCTTGGTCACCTTTCTGTGACTCTCTCACCGTTGATGAGCATACGGTATTAAACAGTGCCTCGAATGATATATCCCTGTCATAGTACAAGTCTGCATTTCACGATATTTTTAAAAGGAGATGCATGACTCTGCCCGCGAGGTTCGTCAGTTGCCCGTATGGTGGCCGCGGTTCATCATTAAACCAAGAGTCCGGCTTTCAAGACCCCGGTTTCGCATGCCAGCACGTCCTCCTGACATAGTCATCTTCGGAGCAATGTTTCTGGCTGTTCTATTCATCCTCGGCGGCAACATCTACACTCTTGTCAAGACTCCTCCGGCAATTGCCGTTGATGCATCAAGCAATCCCATCTTGATTGCACCCAGTATTGATGTTCAGCTAGGACTAGAAGGAATCGTAGCCTCATCTGTGATATTCATCGGTACTGTTGGTGTCGGACTGATCTACCTCGCTTCCAAGTACGTTTTCCAGCCGGGATATGCAACTCGTCTGATGATTCTTGGCGCAGTACTCGCAGGGACTGCGTTCCTTATCATCAGCTACCTCTATGGTCTGAAGACTTAGACTCGATAGCAGACCACTAATTGTAGACAGAGACTAGGTATGTTAGACCCTATGCTATCAGATCATGAAACTGCATGGGACACTGGTCCTTGCCAATAAACCCAAGACGAGTTCCTCTGCTATCTCCAGTTTGACTCGTTTTCTGTCATCTGCTTCGTAGTGGAGCGGTCTGTTGGGCTTCGACCAGCGCCCGACTACATTGCCGAAGTCCATGCCGACAAGTATGAGACGTCGGGGCGCATAATGAAGAGTGATGTGACATGCTCTGTCTCCGTCAGTGAATCCCCCCCATAGGAATGCCCTATCAGTCGGTTCTACCTGCGTGCTGCCGAGCGCTGTGTTAAGTGTTGGGACAAATTCCTCTACTCTATGCATATTGTCGCCATGGGCGTGTATTATTGGCAGAGCTCCATGGTTCATCATGGTCTTTAGATCATCATTGTTTCCATCGAGATCGGTCACGAGAATATCGCATTTCCTGCCGAGTTCCAAGAATGCCGATGCAGCACCATCAGCTGCCACATAGATGGCATCGACCGTTTCTGGCATTGACATTACTTCATCCAGCTGTTGTCCCAAAGACGGACCTGCCCCACAGACCACGACAATACGGTTCCGGATTTTGTTCTCGAGCTTGTTGAGAAGGGGGGCCGGGTCAATGTCCTCAAGCAACGAAGTGAGTAGAGCAGTGGCCTTCCTGTCGGCATCAATGTCCAGACTGAGTCTCTTCGCTATAGCTAGATAGACCGGCTGCCAATCAGACCAATCCATCCATAATCACCCCGATTAACACCTGCGCTTGCTCATAACATCTCGAATTCGCGCGCCAATCTTGTCCAGTCCGAAATCCCGCATTGTCGATATTCTCTTGACCAGCTTGCTGAGATGAAGCGGAGTCCCGATTATTAGGACATCTGTTCGGTCCGTCTTATGATCTATTACGTCATAGTGATAGGCAGCATCTCCTCCTAAGGCAAGCATCTCCTGTTTTAGTACTAGAGCTGCCGGGGTCAGTACATCTCTGACCACAACACTGAGCGTCAATGCCTTATTCGCCAGTTGCCTAATAATCTCTGAACTGGCACCTACCTGACGTATCAGCAGCTCTGCTTCTCGCTCATTGCATGGTGCAAGAATCTCTACGTTATCTCCTGCGGTTGACACTGGTGTTCTTAGTGCTTCACCGATTGCAGCAGCAACGCGTGCTTCTCTTACGTCGTGTGCGCGTATGATATCCGCACCATTCAGAACGGCGATTGACGTAGCAGCTATAGTTCCAGCAAGTCGCTGTGCTGGATCCGGCAAACCGAGAAGGTTGCCAATGAATGCCTTTCTAGAGACCCCAACCAATAGCGGATGTCCGAGCAATGAGAAAGCTCTCAGGCCTCTCAAGATAGCGCAGTCTATCTCTGCAGGCTTGCCAAATCCAATCCCCGGATCTATGATAATTAGGTCTGAATTCACCCCTGCACCCAACGCAGTCCTTATGCTAACTCCAAGAGAATCTAAGCTCGATTCAATACTCAGACACGGTTCTCCACAATTAGCCATTAGGATGATGGGTACTGCATTATCCGCTACAAGCTTCGCCATTTGACTGTCGGCACGAAGACCAGAAGTATCATTGATTAGAGCGGCGCCCATACGTAGAGCCTCTTCTGCAACCGAGGCCGACCTAGTGTCGATTGATATTGGTAGTCTTGTACATTCTACAATCAATCCCAACGTTTCTCTGATTCTCTTCAGTTCTTTCTGCTGGCTCACTTCTATTGTTCCATAGGCATTCTTAGGTGCCGTCGATGCCGCTCCCACATCGATGAAATCCGCTCCGTCTTTCTCCATCCTTTGTACCGTCTCATAGACCTGGCTTGGATCACTAAGAACGGAACCTTGGTAGAACGACTCTGGTGAAAGGTTGAGGACTCCCATGACTTTGATCCGCTGTCCTCCTCCAACTTCCAGCCCACATATGCTTCTGCTGCGGCAACCGATGGTTTTTCACCTGCTCTGAAGGAGATGTATGGAAGGAGATAAAACCTAGAGGGTTCGACGTCTCGCCCGGAAGTGGTGATATCATTGAGTGAGAAGCTAGATAGAACTCACCTTTACGAATGGCACAAATCCCATGGCGATGTAGTCCCCTTTGCAGGATGGGAAATGCCTGTCCGTTATACTGACATCCGTGAAGAGCACATGGCTGTTAGGGAAGCTGTCGGGATATTTGACACGACACATATGTCGCGTTTCTTTGTGAGCGGTCCGCAGGTTGTTGATTTTCTGCAGACTCTGACCACAAACAATGTTGCCAAGCTTGGGCTCAATGAGGGTCACTATGCTACGTGTCTCAATGAGAAAGGCGGAATCCACGATGACCTAATGATTTACAGAATCGGGGAAATGGAATTCATATGGATTACCAATGCGTCGAATGGCCCGAAGATTAAGTCTCATCTCATAGCAAATGCCAAGCGCTTCAAAGTCGTTGTCGAGGACCGATCCAAGGACGTGGTGATGATTGCGGTGCAAGGGCCAAACGCGCTGGAGCTGCTGTCAAAGATGGCGGGGTTAGATGCGAGGGCGCTGCCACGATTCAGCTGCAATTCTGTGAAGCTTGCTGGGCATGACTGCTATCTGTGCAGGACTGGCTACACGGGCGAGGAGGGCGGCGAAGTACTCTTGCTCAACACTCCCTTCAATGATGCAGGGAAGAAGAAGGCCATTGCTTTCTGGGAAGAGATACTCAAGCAGGGGAAGGACTTCGGGGTCAAACCGTGTGGGCTTGGTGCGAGAGATTCGACACGTCTTGAGGCCGGATTAGTGCTGTACGGTCATGAGCTCGACGAGAACACAACTCCACTTGAGGCCAGAATCTCATACGCGGTGAAATTCAAAGTCGCGCCGCATTACATTGGATACGATGCTCTCTCGAAGCAGAAGGAGGCCGGTGTCACCAAGACACGTATCGGACTAGTAATGGTTGACAAAGGGATTCCTCGTGAGCAATACCCCGTTTTGATTAACGGTGAGAAGATAGGAATGGTTACGAGCGGTGGTATGTCCCCCGTACTAGATTGTGGTATTGCGATGGCATACGTGAAGCCGGAAAGTGCGAAAGAGGGCGATACAGTAGAGATTGATATCAAGGGCCGGGTACGAAAGGCGAAGGTGACTGGATGGCCTTTCTACGATCCTCAGAAATATGGCGAGAATCGTGCTCGGTAGAATGCAAAGTGATTTAAAGCAGTCTCATTTGAACTCAAAGACGAAGGTGAGCTTGGATGTCGAAGGGCGCTAAAGGCACGAAAGTCATTGATGGACTATACTATACGAAGGAACATGAATGGGCGAAGGTGCAAGGTGACATGGTCATCGTCGGGATTACCGATTACGCACAGAACGCTCTTCATGAGATCACCTTTGTCGAGATTAAAGAGCCCGGCACCGATGTGACTGCTGGCGAGGAATGCGGCCTTGTTGAGTCCATGAAGGCATCTTCCGACGTTTTCTCACCAGTCAGTGGCCAGATTGCTGAGGTGAATACGGCCTTAGATGACGCACCTGAGATTGTGAATCAGGATCCTTATGGTAAAGGCTGGATGTGCAAAATCAAGTGTTCAAATCCAAAGCAGGATTTGAAGAAGCTTATGGACAGCAAAGCCTATTCTGCTTTCATAGTTTCCAAGTAGAACGAGATGCATTCGCTTCCAGTCGTCAATAGTTGATCATCTGTCCGGGAACGGAGTATGAGGCATCCTTGGTCCGGACAGCCGCTTTTTGTCCAGACATTGATGTACGATAGCTCTACGAACAGCAACCTTTTTAGCGCATCCAAGATTGCGTCGGTCGAAAGCAGCTCCGAACGGAGAACGCCGTATGCCGAGTCTCAGAAGCTTCAAGAAATCAATCGGAAGGCTGTTCCGACAGGTCTTCCATAAACCAAAGGCGAAGATATCTAGAGGCTCTATTCTCCTAGTAGTCGCACTTACGATTCTGTTCTTTGCGGCCTTGGCAGTCCGTCTGGCGCCTATGATGAGCTCGCAGCCAGTAGTCCACGAGTTTGACTGCTGGTACCAGCTCAAAGTGACAGAGTACGTCGCGGCAAATGGTTACGCATCCTTCTTCAGCTGGTACGATTATACCAGCTGGGTTCCGTTCGGCCGCAGCATTCCTGCTTCGACATACATTGGTGTGCCGTTTACAGCTGCGACACTATACTTCATTGTTAATGGCCTCGGCATCAGCATCGATGTGTTAACGGTCTCTATAATGATGTCCTCATTCATGGGCGCATGCACGACACTGATCACGTTCTTTCTGGGCAAGGAACTCTCAAACAAGGCCGTCGGCCTATTGAGCTCGTTGTTCATGGCATTCATGCCGGCTTACATACAGAGAACCACTGCCGGCTTTTTTGATAACGAGTCTGTTGGTATCTTTGCAATCGTCATCACACTCTTGTTCTTTGTTCGCGCTCTCAAGAGGGGATCTTTGCCATCCGCTGTAGCTGCAGGACTTTGCTTAGGCTATCTTCAGATTTCATGGGGTGCTTCCGATTTTCTAACCGATCTATTCGCACTTTTTGGAGCACTCATGCTGGTCACGGGTCGATACAGCAGGCGGCTTCTGTCTAGCTACCTAATCACACTCAGCATTGGGCTGTTTATAGGAGGTTTGCTGCCTAGAAGCAGTTTCGAGACTTCGGGTACTCTCACATCTCTCGCATTCCTTGCTCCCGTCGGTGTCGGGGCCGTGCTTGCGTGCTATGAGGTGTGGCTACGGGTAGCGAGATACCGTCACGCCACCGCAGGCGCTCTTGCACCCCACGCAAAACCAATTCTACTCGGCTTAGTAGCCCCTATCGTGGGAGTCGCTGCATACTTCGCCTACGAAACAAGTCAGAACCTGTCAATATCAACAGTCGGGTCTAATCCTATAACGTTCGTAGGCGGGAAGTTCTTGGCTGTAATAAATCCATTTTTCAGATTAGAGCAGCGAATCTTCAACTCCGTCGCCGAGCATCTGCCCGCTCCTTGGGCGAGCTTCTATCAGACACTTTCAGTCTTAATATTCCTGTTTCCTCTCGGTATGTATTTCCTGTTTAAGAGAGGTAAGGACGAAGACTGGCTTGTTGTGCTGTTTGGATTGGCCGCAGTATACTTCACCGGTAGCATGATTCGTCTTGGTCTCATTCTGGCTCCTGCAGTAGCTTTGCTTGCAGCAGTCGCGGTGGATTTCGTTCTTGCACCGTTCGCTAAGGTCGTTGCTCAGAAGTCGGTTTTTGAGCGTCGACGATTCAGGATTAGTACATCCTTGACATCAGAACATGCACTCGCAGCATTCACGTTCGTCGGTCTTCTGCTTTCGGTCAATGTCTATTTGGGAATTCAGTATGGTGTAAACATGGGCGGTCCCGAGTTTGCTCCCATCAGTATCTATTCGACTTCAGGGCAGTGGCGGGACTGGCAGACTGCCATGACACACGTACGCAGCGTCATGCCTAGTGGAGCCACAGTTGCGAGCTGGTGGGATTATGGATACTGGATAAACGGCGCAGGCGGAGCCGACACAGTTGTTGATAATGCAACCATCAACGGCACTCAGATAGCTCTGATGGGCTATGCTTTGATGGCACTCAATCTCACCGAGTCCCTTAGGATTTTCAAGCTTTGGAACGCAACACAGATACTCGTCTACTGGGGACATGAGATCGCTGGGTTCGGTGGGGATGATGGAAAATGGCCTTGGATGGTTCGTATCGCTGAGGACTATCTCGGAACCAAGACGATAGATGATGCCACATATCTAGGTGATGATCCATCGACCACCAGTATTCACGAGACCGATTACACACTCGACGCATTCTACTCGTCAACACTGTTCAAGCTGCTGTCTTATGGAGAACCCACGAGTCCAGATGAGGGCAATTCCATGGGCCTCAGTTCAGCTCGCCTGAGTGTCGATGAGTATAATGGTGGCTATATGTACGACTCTCGCTGGATTGGTCACATGCCAGTTGACTTGCATGGCGCATTCACGAATGCCTATGTTAGCTCAGACTATGGTCTCGTCAAGATCTATGATATCGACTACACGATGTACTATCATTACATCAACAGAACCAATGCCCAGTGGGCACCAAAGATTGGTGACCTTACGTCTGCCAAAATGGACGGTGTCCTGTCTACTGGTGAGAAGGCATTCGCGAGCTTTGATGCAGTCTTGGGAAGCGGGTTTGACGCGAAAGTCTACATCCAAGGCAACTCCAGTCGCATATACTTTGGTGTCAATCTGCCCGGCTACCAGACGGGCAACGATGCTCTAGGCATACAGATTGCCCCGTTGGGCTCAGTTGACAAGTCAGACCTGCGCATTATCAACTACCAAGGTCACCAGGCCTACGACGGCCACATAGACTATAACGGCGACTGGTCCTATGACACTGGCGGCGCCAATGCTACTCACTTCGCAACCGGTACGAACATCACAGAGTTCTTCCTACCGCTAGGCGCTTCAAGCTCTGAAGATGTCACCCTTCGGCCCGGAATGAACTATCAGATTCGTATCCTATTCTGGGATGGAGTTACATCTGGCGAGCCCACACTGGCATCTGAGTGGCGAACAATCTGGATCCCTGTGCAGCTATACTGAAGTCGTTCGTGCGCAGACATTGGTCTCCGCTTTCCTGATTCGCCTAGTCGCTAGGCGGCAGGTACTTTGCCAGAACCCCTCTTTGCCCTCCGACGGTATTCCCCATATTTGTCTTGGACTGAGAATCTGGCCGGCTGTGGGTCTTTGACATGGCCTCCACAGATTGGACATGCATCATCATGAAGAGTGTACTTGCCGCATCTAGCACACTTGAAGAGGTGGGTCATAGTCGGCACGACCTACTTGCGGGCGAAACTCACGGTCCCGCCACTGCCCTCAATGCCCTTGGTGATAGAGTTCATGATATTCTGAAGAATCTCTTCTGCCTCTTTGTAGTTTGGGCTGACAATATGCAACTTATAACGGGGTGCTCCCAAGGCATAGATATCCATGGTGGATTTCTCGTAGTCTGCTCTTTGATTAAGCGCGGTTGTCAAAGCTGTCCTTATTACCTCGATTCCGGCAGGACCGGGAACAACAATGGAAAGCTCGCCATCGATGTCGACTGAAGGAATCTCGATACGTGCTTTTGCTAGATTGGCTATCTGCTCTAGCACGTCCTTGGGCGCATTCACATCCTTGAGTGCTTCGACCCCCGCATCGGCGGCGCGTTCGAGTCCCTTGTAGATTTCCCCGAAGGTATCCTCAATTGGCCAGCCAAGACTATCGTATATCTGTTCGAGCGTCATCTTGTTCTCCTTGGCAACCACTTCGAGGAGCTTCTCTGCCTTCTGTGATCTCTTCCATTCGTTGTTCTTCGCTCTCTTTGCCTCAGCAGAGACTCTCCTGAGTGAGCAGTCTATGTGTTTCTTCTGAGTGTCTACCTGAAGTACCTTCACGACTGTCCTCATATTCTCGTGAATATGATTGCGGATGTTCCTTACCCAAGTGCTGCTTATCTCCGAGATATGGATGAAGCCCTCTTTGTCTCCATATTCGGGCAATGTCACATACGCCCCATAAGGAGCAACCTTGGTTGCGACAGCTACCGCATAGTCATCGGTCTGTGGCCATTCAGCACGCTTCTTGACCATAGATTCAAGACCTCCGGACCGACACGATAACGTAGATGCTCCTTATTGAAATACCTCAACTTCTCTGGCATTGGTTTCCAGTCTTGCCTTTCCTCCACTGGGCTTGGCTAAGACCTTCCCACACTTGAGGCATTTTACTTCGGTCGTGGCATACCCGAAGATAATCTGTTCATTCTCGCAGTCCAGACACTTAACTTTCATGAATCGCGAACGGGGCTGCTGAACGACATCTCCTTTAGTCAATACTACCACCGCTGCAGTCTGTATCATTTGTGTGCTCTAGTCGGCAAATGGTGCCCTACCTAGGCACTCATTACGGCCGGGTGGGAGTTTCATTATAACTCTATCGACACAACTCAACGTAACTACGTAGAGATAGGGTCTCGTTGCTGAAAGAAGTCACAAGAAGAGAACGTGTGATAATTGAGGCGGCTACGTGGCTTTCCTCCAATCAAGTCCTTACCACTTCAAGCCTCTTTAGTCTCATGCCCTTCGTCTGGATTATGTATCCACAATCCTTGCATTTGTACTTCAGTGCAGTCTTCTTTGTGGTCTTGGCGAAGCGGTGTTGTATCGGCTTTGGAAAAGAACCGTAGCCTTTGGTCTTTCTGTCCATTCTCCGCTTTCCCTGTGCCCTGTTTCGATCCTGACCCTTCTTGTACGTGGATATGGTATGCTCAGTGTACTTGTGACATCTTGGACAGTACTTGTTCATCGACCCCTTAATGTTCATGTCAGGATCACCAGCATTAAGCCGTCAACACCCGCCGTGAGCTGTTTATAACCCTTGGGGCGCGGCACAGCGAATCTAGCCGAGTGCCGAATCACAGGATATGGGCCGCGACTGTCAGGATCACTAGGACTGCTGCGAAAATCACAACCACGGTCGGACCTATCTTGATGCCCGGCGTCTCATCCTCAAAGAACCTGATGAGCCCTGCGCCTCCTGAGGGCATTGGTCCTTCGCCTCTCCTGCCCTTCCGTTTCTTAGCAGTCTTTGGCATTGTCCTATCTCCTAGGCGTGAGGCTCTCTCTGTCCTTAGCTTTTAATCCTTTTGACCTATCATTTGACCGGTTAGTCAGATACCCGCTAGAGCAACTTGGCCTAGGGTGTGTCAGTACATTCACAAGGAGCCTTTTTGCACCGAGGGCATACACCATTGTACTTCTTGGCCAAGGCCGCTGATAGATCCACATTCAGCAAGTTTGCGAAAGAGCATACCCAAGCCAAGACATCTGCCATCTCATCTGCGATTGCTGCATGGTTCTTCCTTCTGAGTACGGCATCGCTCAATTCT
>PRDJ01000025.1 GCA_003345555.1 Candidatus Thorarchaeota archaeon | reverse complement strand
GAAAGTCATTCCAGTCAGAACTATTGTGGCTGCTACTGCACAGACAAAGAATTTGTTCTTCTGTAAGAATGCCAAGTAAACACCTCTAACACTGCACTCAAGGAGTCGACTATCCATCGGCGGCCAGTCTCCGGGGTAATAACGGTTCCGCCAAATCCGTGAACGCAATCGACATGATTCGAATACGTCGTTCGCGATTCGCAGCAGGTCGCATTGGTCACCGTTTGGTGTCAGAAGGGAGCAAAGCGATGTTCAGCTTGTGGTATGCTGCCGAGAGTAGTCATGCCTATACAAATATATGAACAAGGCATTTAGCTGGCCTCGCGTTTGTATGGAGAAAGGACACATCAGCTCAAGGGCAGCCTACACTAGTATCATCCTTCTAGGTTTCGTGAGCATGATGGGTGATACGGTCTACGAGGGTGCTCGCGGGCTGGTACCGGATTATTTGTATTATTTGGGTGCGAGCGCGTTTGTTGTGGGTGTCGCTAGTGGACTCGGCGAGTTTCTGGGTTATGTCATTAGACTGGGCAGCGGAGAGGCTGCTGACAGGACACGGGCATATTGGTCCTTCATATTTCTTGGGTACGGACTGATCGTGGCTATTCCGCTTCTGGGTTTTGCATGGACCTGGGAGATCGCAGTCGTCTTCGTGCTACTTGAAAGACTTGGCAAGGGACTCAGGGCGCCTTCAAGGGATGCTGTCCTGTCTATTGTAAGCAAAGGTGTCGGCGCAGGCAGAGCATTCGGGTTGCATGAGCTGCTAGACCAAGTGGGTGCAGTCGTAGGACCCCTTCTCGTGGCGGGCTTGATGTTCTATACTCTGAATAACTACCAAGTGAGCTTTCTCTTTCTATTCTTGCCTTTTCTCCTACTTGTCCTTGCACTAGGCATAACAAGGAGGAAGGTGGGCGTTGTCGGAGTAAGAAGAACTGAGGCAGTCGACCAAGAGCATACAAAGCTTCGAAGGCCCTTCTATGTGTATACTTTCGCAGTGTTTCTGAACACGATTGGTCTCATTCCGGCTGCACTTATTCTGTTCCGAGCCTCGGTTCTGCTCCAGCCAGAGAACCTGGAGTGGTTTGTGCCGATTGTCTTTGTCATAATCCAGGGTGCGGATGCCGTCGTCGCTCCTGTAGCGGGATACGCGTTCGATAGGTACGGAGTGAGGCTCATGGCCATACCGTTCATTCTGTCAATAATCCCTGCTCTGTATCTGTCTCTTGCTGTCAGTTTGGAGTTCATCATTTACTCCGCAGTCTTCTTTGGATTAGTGCTTGGCATGCAGGAATCGACTTACCGTGCTGCGGTCGTGAAGTTCGCCCCAATCCAGTCCAGAGGAAGAGCTTATGGCATTTTCAACACGGCATATGGTATTGGGTTCCTGATCAGTGGAGCCATGTTTGGAATGTTTCTCGATTTCAATGCTCCGTTCATTACAATATTTCTGTCTGTCGTCACTCTTCAGGCGTTGGCTACAGCTGTTCTGTCGGCTACGCACATAGAAGAACAGGGCAAAGCTGTGCCGTCTTCCTCAGAGTCAGAACCGTAAGTGCATCCGACGCGCCTTTGATTCCTTATACCAAGTCTTCTCTTGTCGTAAATGCGGGATTTCTGCGCAGAGAGGAGCCAAAGGCATATGAGCAATTATGAGCATTAATACACAGTTCCACAATTCCTGGAGTGATTTGCCATTGATAACTTGTGCCAAGTGTGGCAAGGTCAATCAGCCTACGCGCAAGTTCTGTATCCGTTGTGGGTCCTCTTTGCTCATGAAGACCGAGGCGCCCAAGCAGATGGCGCCTGCTCCAGCTCCAGAGACTAGGACTGCCGTCGGTCATCCTCTTGCACAGAAATCCCACACCACTAATGGCCCTGCGCCGCCAGAGAAGCCGAGCGTATCAACCGGAGACAAGTGGGTACGTCCCAGTTCGGTCGAGCGAGACCGCCTGAGAACAGGCCAACGTCATACAGAAAAGACGGAACTTGAGAAGGCCCGAGAAGCATTCGCTGTAGCGGACAAATCTGATGTTGAGAGCCGCATGATGAGAGCAAGTGAGGTGAAGGAGCTAATGGCGAAAGTATCTGCCGCTCCTGAGTTGCCAGCATCTGCTCCGCCGAGGGTGCCGCAGTCTGCAGAACCTCCGGTGACGCCTTCGGCCAAGACGGTTAGACAGACTGAACAAACAACCATCCCGATTGGATCAAGACCTGGGGGCGCAAAGGTGGGAGATTCGGGGCCAAGCATGGCGCAAAGGCCTCTCTCTGGTGTCTCTCCCGCTGTGGGACCTGCCATCCGCAGAAGTGAGTCCTCCGGTAGCGAGGCCGAACCTCCGGGTCTGAGCAAGCCCTCGGTAAGAAACGCTCCAGAAGTAGTACCTCGCGTCTCTCCAACCGTAGGTCCAGCGGCGGCACCAATACAGCGGCCACCGATGCGTCCGGCTCAGATTGAGACACCCATTTCCCGTTCGAAATACCCTGACGATAGTAGGATCAGGGAGATTGAATCCGACCTGGCGCATTTCGGCCAGCAGTTGCACCAACTCGAAACAGAAATGGAGACCACCCGTTCAACTCTAGATGACGAAGTCGAGCGATATCGTGCAGTTGCAGAGGCCAAGAAGACGCGGGCCGAGAATCTCGACGATGACCTCCGACGCGCCAAGGACGAGTGGAGCGGTGCTGACAAGGAATACCGCAAGGCAAAGAGCCGAAGAGACAAGGAAGTGGACGATGCCGAGAAACGTATTGAGGATCAGAAAAAACGTATCAAGAACGCTGAAGCCGCTCGGGAGAAACGCATCCGCGAGATTGAGAAAGAAAAACAAGTCTCTTAGCGACGCCCGCAGAAAGAAGCCACGAGCAACCTTCCAACCACGACCTCAGTTTTGGACGACCCCGGTGAGTGTTTTCCCAGTCACTTGAGTCTCCATTGGAAATCTGATGTCGTCGTATCCCTTTCAGAAAGGGGTGCATAGTATCCCAGTTTAACAGGCATGACAATCCACTTGTCTCGTGCCCAGGGAATGTCGAGCGTCAATTTCACAGATGACCTGTTACTTACAATCTGTCCTTCGAAGCTTAATGGCATCGAATCGTTGGTCTTGAGTTCCAGTTCTGTCCAGAGGTCTCTCGCAAGCTCGCTTTGCGGAATGGCGAGGCTGACAAGAGTCCGTGTCTTCGTGCTCTTCTGCCGTTTCGCAATAGCATCCTCTTCTGTCCTCAGCTCTACACGAATTCCCCGCATCTTCAGGTCCTCGGATACCCTGAATCTAACAATGACAGGATCACCCAAACACACGCAATCGTCATGAATCTCTGCGTCGAGTATGGAGCGACCATCTCTTTCTACTGACTCGGTTTGTGATTGAGATGTAGCTTCCTTCGTCGGTTGTTTCACTCGAATCGCAATCTGCTTCTTGAGATCGATGGCCTTTGAGATTTCGACAACTGCCCTCAGCGTGTACTCAACCCATCCGCATTTGCCCGAATAGCTGCTGAGGATGTTCTCTGGCAGAGTGAAAGCAAAAGGGAAACGAGTTTCTCCGGCTGGAATGACGCCTTCGCCGCCGAAACGCTGCCTAGTCGTGAAGTACACTCGTTCATCTTTGTAGGTGGTCGAATACTCGCCGGCGCTGACTACAATCTCTGTTCGCTCTCGACCAGCGAATGTCAGATGGATTGCATTGTACTTGAAATCCCTGCTGCATCTGACAATGACTAGGCCTTCAACCGATTCTCCTCCGGAGTATGGGCTCTTTGTTGTAATTATCTCTACGCTACGCAATCTCATGCCCTCTCGTGCTATGCAAAACATTAGATATGTACGCTTTTAGGGTTTGTACCGGATATCGCACCGCAGGGAACGACCAATGAGGATTGATGAGACGATTACCGAAAACGAGGTAAGATAGTCACTTGGTTGAGGGCATGAATCTGAGAACAAGCGATTGATCATTTCCGCCTCGGCTCTCAACTAATACACCATATCGATTGAGCAGCAACCGTGTCATGTACATGTCCAAGTCCAGCTTACTAATAGTAGGCAGGCTCCTGCTCCGAAGGAACTCAGCCATCTCCCTTGCCGATGCGCCGGTCTTGACGTTGAGTTCAACAGCGATGCTGTCTTTTTCCCGGGTGTACTTCACAGCGACACTCGCAGTGTGAGTCCTCGGTGGAAGCACGCAGTGAGAGAACAGACCTGCAAAGAGGAGGTCCAGATTTTCATCGGCTAGGACCTTGACCTCCTCGTCACTTGGAGTAATGAGAATGTTCCGGGTTTCTGCCAACTCCATGATCGAGCTGGCTGCTTTGGATATCGCAAGATCGAGGCTAACAGGCACGAGAGTGGATTTGGAGGACGACTTGACCTGTGATAACCACGCCACTTGGCGGTTGAATATCTTTGCTTCCCAATTCAGCTGAGCTGCCTCTTTCTGAGAGCTCACCATGCTCTCTCCCTTCGTCGTTGCATATCCAACAAGGTCCAAGTAAGTTGTTATGCCCTGAAGCATGTTGCCCACCTTGTGCGTCCAAGCCGAGAGAAAGAACTCGGTCTCGCTCTTGGAATCTTCGAGCTCCTGCGTCCGCTTGTGGATAACTGTCTCAAGTGTCCTGAAGGGCTCAACGATTGCGTCCATTACCATGGCCATCCCTATCAAGGTCATGCCTGCCATGGCATCTGTCATGTAGAGTATTTCGGCTACCTGATCAGGATTCCAGAGGACACTCAGATTCAGACTAGCTGTCGCCCAAAGCAACAGTGCCAGCGCGAATGCTAAGACAACGAGGTCTCTCGATTGCCTGTATTCCGCGACCAGTCTGACAAAAGCAATAACGATAAAGAGAGGCGCCAGAATGGCAACAGCCCATCCCGCAATAGTCAATCCCCCGA
Source organism: Candidatus Thorarchaeota archaeon (assembly GCA_003345555.1). Lineage (GTDB taxonomy): Archaea > Asgardarchaeota > Thorarchaeia > Thorarchaeales > Thorarchaeaceae > OWC5. The sequence goes on along the minus strand of PRDJ01000025.1, from coordinate 7,250 downwards.
GTCCTCCTTCAGGTGAAGTAAGTACTAGCAAGGGGCTGGGACTGAAGAAACACAGGAGACCGAAGACCGGGATGAAGAGTCCGCCCCAGAGACTGTATAGAACTGTGTTTCTCCGAGTCGCAGCAGCATTGCCAGCGAAGGAACTGAGAAGTGCTCCAGGCGCTAATGCCAGTCCGAACGTGGTTGTAATCGTTCTGTTACGTGCTCGGTCTGCGAATATCGGAGACCAACCGACGCTCGAAGGATGGCTCAGGATATACAGCATCGCCAGAATTAGGGCATCTGCTGCCATGAAGAGAATGACCAAACGTCGCACGTTTTTCAGCTGACTGTAGTACAACAGTGAGTCCGTTAGAGTTGCTCCGGACACAGCCATTGTGAGTCCAGTCAAGATTACAGCCCAGAAATGAAAGACGTCATCACCAAGGCTAATCCAAGCCAGACCACTTATGTCCAGTACAAGACTGAACACCATGAAGGTCAAGAAGCTGAGCACAACTGCGATGTTGGCTAGCCTCCTCGTTCTCGTTGCATCCACGTTCATGCGTGTTAGCAAATGGGCATAATTACTTAGTCCTGTCTTACCGAATGAAGGACTTTGTCTACTGTGGCTTCATATGATGCTCTGTCATGCCATGGGACCGCGTTCTGCTGTGGCACGATAGAAACGGCCTGATCCCCGGGTCCGCAGCGCATGACGAACGACATTGGACTAAGGGCTCAGCTGACGGGAGAGGACGTCTGTTCTTTGATTTCAATTCCAATCGAAGCAAGAATCGACTCGGTGGCCAACCAGAGACTTCTTTGTGTGCCCAAGTCATAACTCGCCTCGGATGATTTCTTCGGTTTGCAGCGGTAGAAATACTCCCCTGACATTCCTTCGACTTCTGGGGACGATGCAAGATAGACGGAGGTCTCAGCACCTTTGCGTGAACTTATTTCGAAAGGTCTAGCAATCCTGTAGAAGAACCTGATGATGCGAGATCCTTTCCCAAAGTTGGATGCTACTAGTCCCGGATGGAGAGCGTTCACAGTCACGCCGGTGCCGCGGAGTCGTCTGGCTAGCTCATAAGTAAACATCAGGCTCATCAGCTTCGCATTCGCATACGTTCTCAGAGAACTGAATCCGTTTTCACTCTGGAGATCGTTCAGGTCGACCTTGCCCATAGTATGAGCCGTGGAACTGACAACAATCACTCTCGACGGTGCAGATGAAATCAGCGTGTCCATGAGTTCATGGGTCAGCAGGAACGGAGCTATATAATTGATTGCGAAAGTTTCCTCAAGTCCATCCGGTGTCAGGGTTCGCTTGCTCGACACACCTCCAGCATTGTTGATCAAAACATCAAGCCTACTGTATCTTGCCTTGAACTCTGCTGCGGCTCTTCTGATTTCGCTAACGATAGATAAATCTGCAATCAGCAAATCAAGGACTGCGGCTGGATGGCGCTGGATGATTTCTTGCATCGCGGCCTCACCGCGCTCTCGATTGCGGACAACCATTACCACCGTGGCACCCATCCCTGCAAGCTCGGCGGCTGTCTCCTTTCCTATGCCAGAATTACTACCCGTGACAATGCACACCTTACCCACCATGTCTGTCACCGTAAACCTCTCCACTACTCTGTTTGCAGCCCCTCTGTACATAACTATAGTTAAGTCTTTCGAAGCAGGCATGAAATCGGGCATTTGTAGTCTATGCGTGAAAGAAACTGGAAAAGCTGGCCCACAGTCCCAGCTTATCATGAGCAGAATGAGACAGCTGTCCCGATCAGTACCTTCGTCATTTGAACAAGCGAGTTGAAGTCTGCATATTCAGTTGGCGCATGAGCTCCCTCGCCCGAATGGCCAAACAGGACTGTGGGTATTCCGGCATCGTTCAACAACGCGGCGTCTGTCCACCAGCCTGCGCCCACAAGATGTGGTTCTTTTCCAATGATTATCCGAGTCTGCTGAGAGAGGATGCGCACAAGATTGGTGTTCTGCGGCACCTCAAGAGCTGACCGGTAAAGGAAGACCTTGGACTCGGCCCGGAAATCGTTGTCCGTCGCTGAAATCCCTTCCAACAGTCTCCTGAGTTCGTCCTCAACGTCCTGTTTGCTCTCGGTGGGGAGAGTTCTGCGTTCCACTTCAATTCTGCAATGCTCGGGATAGGTACTGAGTTCTGTGCCTCCGCTTATGAGCGATGCATGGACTGACGGACGACCTAAGAGACGATGGGGCTTCAAAGCATTGAATCCTATGTCCATCTCTTCCAGCGCCACAAGGAACTTGCCGGCTTTCGCAATCGCGTCGACTCCAATGTCATATCGGCTGCCATGAGCAGCCTTGCCGGAGACATCCACACTGGCCCAAGCAAATCCGCGATGTGCTACGATTATGTCAAGATTCGTTGGCTCCGTGACTATGGCGGCACTAGCCGTGTACTCCTTTACCAGTTCCTCTGTCCCTAGGCTGGCATACTCCTCGTCTGCTACGAAAGCCAATGTGAGATCGCCTTTCATTCTGGTCTTAGCTTTCACAAGCGACTCTGCGGCGCATATCATTGCCGCCAGGCCTCCTTTCATGTCGAATGCTCCTCTGCCGTAGACCTTGCCTTCCTTACAAGTGGCTGTCAGTGCAGGAGTTTCCATTCCTGCTATACCCACAGTGTCCGTGTGACCGTTGAGCATTAATGATTGGCCGCCGCTTTCTCGGCCTCTCATCATGGCGACGACGTTCTTTCGATTGTGTCTGAGTTGTTGGTACTGCACTTCAAGACCTATACCCTCCAGACGATGGCCTATGTATTCTGCAATCTCGGCCTCTCCTTTTCCGCTGGGCACTAATGAGGGATTGACAGACTCGATAGCAATGAGCTCTTTCAAGGTGGATAGAAGAGTTGATTCATCAACTTGGAAATTGGTCATAGGGAAGTGCGCCTCCCTCGACATGGGCTTGCCCTTGATAGAGACTACTGGGTTATTAGTTGTTATCATGATTGCTGCGTTGGTACTGTTGATATCTCTGTCCTACATCCTCTGTGGACACACGCCTCAGAGGATGGTTCAGTATGAAGGTACTTGTTCTGCATGGCAGCCCGCGCAGAAATGGTGACACAGACACACTGGCTGAAAGCTTCGTTAGAGGGCTCAAATCCACTGGCGGTCATGACATTCGTCATGTCTATACCAACGAAATCAACGTACGTCCTTGTCAGATGTGTCAGAGCTGCGGCCGGTCTAAAGATGCCAAATGCGCTATTGATGACGACATGCAGACTATCTATCCGGCATTCATTGAGGCCCAGCTCATAGTCTGGGCGAGCCCAATGATATGGGGTTACCTGACGGCCCAGCTCAAGGCGGTACTTGACCGGATGGAGGCTCTAGCCATGATACCGGAAAGGAGCTTTGTTGGAAAGACGTATGTCGTGATCCTGGGGTACCGACATCACTACCAGTCCGCAGCCGCATTCTTCGAGAGAATATGCAGATTCTATGGGATTAGTCTGCACACTGTGATATACTGCTCGCTGGATCCCAAAGGAGGCGGGGATCCGCCAGCCTCTGCGTCTCGCGATAAGATGGTTGAAGCTTTTGAGCTTGGAGCACGGCTCGGCATGGAGCGCTGTACTGCTGCTAGATGATGCTGATGTGCACAGATGTCAGGTCGAACCTTCGCGTGGCTTTGAGGAGACATAATGGCCCGGGTCCGAGACTCCTTTCGGGTCGAATGCAGCCTTGATCTTGCGAAGCCAACGGGGATAGTCCATTACATTCGGCCCGTATGAGTCGTGAAATGCATCACCCACTATGAAGAATGGAATTCCAAGTGCGTTCGAGATGTCCGCCTTGTTGCACTCATCCTGGTAATAGGCGTAGCCCCGACAGGATTCGGGCGAAGAAGGATCGTACACAGTCGGAACTTCCAAGTGGGCCATGTGTCCACCCTCATACCCAGTTATCCAAATTCCTTCTCCACGATCGTCGCCGATGACGTGCTTCTCTATGTACTTCTGTTTGATTGGCTGATTGACGATTCCTATCTTGACGCTCATTGCGATTGTGTCTAGGCCCCCATGCGTGCTCTGGAAGCAACTGGTGAATCGGAACGCATGGTTGCCGAGGCTGTTCCGCAGACCTTCGGCGTAGTGCATTGGCTGAGCGGTCACCACTCCTTCCTCAATCAGGTCCTGTCCGCCGTACTTCTTGAGTATCGCCTGAAGGAACTTGGTTCTGTAATCGAATTCGCGTTCAGTGTGAGCCGTGACCATCACGACGAAGTATCTCTGGGTCTTCACGAGCAAGCCAGCGAATATGGCTTCAAGTGCGGCTTCTCTAGTGTTCGTGAACATGGTCGCAAGTCCCTCTGCGGAAGACGCCATGGCCATCATGCTCATGTCTTGGTCATTGACCTCATAGAACGCTTCAGTGAAAGTGTCCCAGTCGGCGAAGTTCAGAACGAACATCTTCCAGTATGGCGGCAGGTTCCACTCGTAGTCAGGAACCGTGCCTTTGATTTCCCACTTCCAGTCCTTCGGAATGGGCAGAGAGAACAACCTGATGGCGCATTGGGTGAATACACCTAGGCCTCCGTATGCACCATAGCCTCCTCTGAACACACCTCTGAGTGAGAATGCAGGTCCATCTCCAGAGAACCATTCGCCGCTGTAATTGAATGAACCTACTCGCACAATGTCGCCTGTTGGAAGAACCCACTCGGCGCCCAACAGATTCCGTCCGCTGAAACCAGTATGAGATGAAGTGAAGCTTGGACCTACAAATGAAGTGTGACTAGCAAGAGGAGAAGTCTGCGGTCCGCCACCCTGAGCATTGTGAATGAGACCGTGCTTCACGAGTTCAGCCTGTAGCTGAGCGTTGGTCACATAGGGTTCGATTACAGCATACCTGTTCTGAACGTTAATCTCCAGAATTCTGTTCATTCTTCTCAGATCAATCTGGATGGCCCTTGGGACAGTAACGCCTGCCCATGCTCCTTGACCAGTGCTCAGGGCCTTGAACTTGATGTCGTGTTCATTGCAGAGTCTGACAATCGCCTGCACCTCTTCGGCTGAGCCGGGCAATACGACCGCCTCTGGTCTCTGTCCGAATCTTGAGGGCTCCCTGCCCTTGAGCGTATTGTCAACTTCATTGCACCACTGGTATGCATAGGTCTCAAGAATCGCTGGGTCTCTACTGATGTTCTCAGGGCCTACGATATTCTTCAGTGCAGCATAGATTTTATCCTCGAGCACCTACTCGTCGCCTCCGATGCTTTTTGCCACTAGCTCTGTGAGGTCATAATACTCCATTTGACTTCCTCGCTCTTCGATTCCATCGTGGAAGTTGGTGGAGCAGAATGGGCAACATGAAACGAGTGCCTGCGCCCCGGTTGATTCAGCCTCTTCCATTCTGTTCTTTGCAGTCCAGACTGCAAAGTCCGGGTAGGCGGCTTTCACACCTCCGCCTGCTCCGCAGCAATACGCATACTCCCGGATTCGCTCCATCTCCACGAGCTCAACGCCGGGGATTTGTTTGAGTACATTTCTGGGAGCATCATATACTCCGTGCCCCCCAGTCCTGACCGGTTTTGGGGGATCTGCCATGTAGACAAGTGCAAGGACCTCGACCATTTGTCCTTCCCATTTCTCATATGGCTCTGCCATCCTACCGAGGTGACACGGGTCATGATAAGTGACTTTCATAGGGACCTCTCTTGTCAGCCTAAGCTTGCCATCTGCCAGAAGCGATTCCATCAGTTGTGATATGTGGACCACTTCGATGTCTAGGTCAACAAAGCGAGGGTACTCGACCTTCAACATGTTGTAGCAGCCGGCACAGCTGGTGATGATCCTTTTCACGCCATGCTGCTTGAATCTCTCAACATTCTCCTTCATGATTTCAATGGCCCGGCTTCTGTCACCAACGCGATACACAGGGCTTCCACAGCAATACTCGTCTGAGCCTAGCAAGGCAAATGGCTCATGAGCAGCGTTCAGGATTCGTGCAGTGGCTTGGGCAATCTCCTGTCGCCGCAAGGCCGCCGTGCAACCAACCCAGTAGATAGTGTCTGAGCGTTCGTCAACCCGGACGCCGTCTGGCAGCCATGCCTCTCGGTTCATGGGCGACTCACCATACGGATTGTGAGTCCTTTCTACCAAGTCGATGTACTTCTTGTGCTTCGGCATCGGTCCGACTCCGGATTCGACAGCCGCAACTCTGAGTTCATGGATGACTTCGTTCGGCTCGATGTCGTAGTACATCTTACAGGCCACCTCACAGGCGCCGCAGTTGGTGCACCTGTAGAGAGCATCAAGCATCTCATCACTGAACTTCGCCCTGCCTCGCTGGATCGCGTTGGCCATGATGACTCTGCCGCCTCCGGAGTAGGCGTGCAGATTGTACCTTTCAATCGATGGGCAAATGGTGGAGTACTGCTTGCTCTTGACTAGAATGCCATCAAGGAATTTGCACTTGGAACAGCGGACACAGCGGTCCATCATTTGTTGGTAATCAGCAAGTGTCATTTCTTAGCCTCCTCAAAGCACAAAGCGCCAGGATTGAGCACATGTTTCGGGTCGAATATGTCCTTGACTTTCTTCATTGCAGTGACATTCTCAGGCGGCGTCTTCTTGAAGACTGCCTCAGTCACGGGGCCACATGGCCTGCTGAAGAAAGCGCCCTTTGCGAGGAGCCTTTCGCAGCCTTTAGAGTATAGGCGCTGTGCCAGTCTTACTCTTGCCTTGTCAATTGGGTCAAAGTAAATGTCGAAATTACAGTGGGCATTCGTGCCATGAAGCGTCGGTTGTATATAGATTCCAATATCGCTGTCACGGAAGCCCTCCTCTTTCGCGGTTTGCTCGAAGATTGAGCAGAACTCGGGTGTGTGATCTATTGTCGTGATGAAGAACACTTCTTGACATCCACCTCGAAGTCTGAGCTTCCAGTAAGGTTCTTCACTTGGGACTCCAAGAAGAGCTCCAACTCGAGCAGAGGTTACGCCACCAATCTGCTCCATGAGTTCTACACTAGTTTCCTTGCTTACATCAAGAGTGTCAGCTAATCTGTACTCCAACTCATCGGTGGCTAGGATGCCGTGTCCCGAAACGGTCAACGTGAGTATCCAACTTGGCAAACTGGCACGCGTTTTCTGAATCTTCGCGGGACTTGCTTCGAGTGCACACGACAAGCTTGTCGAGTTCAGCACGAAGAGGTCGTCAATGAGTTTCCGCTTGGTAATCGACTGAATGAAGTCGAAGGAGCTTGATA
>PRDJ01000024.1 GCA_003345555.1 Candidatus Thorarchaeota archaeon | reverse complement strand
CTTCAAACCCATGATCGTGCAAGCGATAAGAGTTCGATTCTCTTGGGGGGCCGCCATTACCAAGGGTGTAGTCATGTCAGCGGGCCCTATGAGGACGATAGCCGCTTCAGTTCGACTGTGACACGGTCTCTTGCTTCCTCTGGTGTTGCGCTTCTCTTCCTCGATTCCGCAAGTATTGTTCTTCTGATTCTATGCACTCTCGGATCACTTCTGTACGTCTCGAATTCGCTAAGGAACGAAGCAACCGCTTGGCGTGTGGCGATATCCAGCAAATCCACCACTGGTTCGCCGGCTTCCCTGGTCTTTTCGTGGATTGTCCTTAGTGTGCGGATTATCTTAGCGACCTCTCGTGCCGCGTCCTCAGCCTTGGTCTGAGATAGGTCCACAACTGCGACTGCCCTATCCCATTCGTACTTGGATCCAGGCGGTTCGAAGTTGCGTGCTATCTTGAGGATGACTTCCTCAGGTAGCGGATCTGCTCTTGACAGATTCCAGTTCAGTGCAACTTCAAGCGGGGTGGAAATATGGACTACAGCAAATGCGCACCTGCTCTCCTTCGCGATTGAATAGAGCTCGTGACGCATACTGCTGTAGTAGTTGGTGTCGTCATGGATGACCGATGTTCCTCTTGAGAGGATTCTCGTCGTCGTCTCGAGTGCAGCCTGCCTGACAGTATGTTCTTTCTCAGGCGTGAACTTGGCATAGTAGTCTTGGTCGCGCCACTTGTCGGTGCTAACAATCTCGACCTTTGAGCGCGACTTCAGGCTTTTTCTGACCTCCTCTGCAAGAGTTGTCTTTCCAGAGGCCGGCAGTCCGCACAGAGCAAGCAGGAATTTCGTCATCTGATTACTCCTCTTGCTCACAGTTTGTGCAGAAGAATGATTCCCTCTGCAAGTTCATGGCAAACCTGAGGGAACCGAGAGCATCACTAAGGCCTGATTGTGATCTGCAGACTCTGTGCGAGATCCTTGTAGCGGTTCCTCACAGTCACTTCGGTGACGTTGGACGCCTCAGCAATTTCCCTCTGAGTACGTCTGTCGTTCTCTATTATTCCCGCAATGTAGAGCGCAGCAGCTGCCAGGCCACCTGGGTCTTTGCCTGCTGTGAGGCCATGCTTTCTGGCCTTGTTGATGATATCCATTGCGCACCGTAGGGTCTTGCCATCAAGGGACAAGTCCGCAGAGATTCGTGGCATCAAGTCGTTCGCAGAGGGGATTGGAACCCTGATGTCGACGTTGCGTAGAATCAGTCTTACGCACTGGCCGAGTTCCTTTCTGTTCACTCTTGCCTCAGTGACTATCTCATCAAGCTGTCTAGGAATCTTGTGAATCCGACAGGACAGGTATATCCCAGCCGCTACCATGCCTTCGATGCTTCTTCCTCGAACCAAGCGTCTGCCAAGAGCTTTCCTGTAGATCAGGGCTGCGGTCTCCTTTGTCTCTCCCGGGATACCGAGCTGCGACGTGAGCCTATCCATCTCGCTCATCGCAATGCTGAGGTTCCGATGCTGAGAGCTGTGGACGAGCGTTCTGATTTGCCACTTCCGCATTCTGTAGATTGCGGCCCTGTTGTTTGCAGCAATAGAACGACCGTTGGCATCCCTGTCGCTCCACCCTATGGTCGTGGCTAGGCCCTTGTCTGCCATGGTGAGCGTCAAAGGTGATCCGGTTCTGGCCCTAGCGTTCTTTTCCTCAGCAGTGAATGCCCTCCATTCTGGTCCTGTATCCATGATTCTGTCATTGATGACGCAGCCGCAGGAAATGCAGATGTTCTCTCCTCGGGTCAAGTCCTCGTAGAACTGGCTTCCGCCGCATATGGAGCACACTGCCAGGCCTTGTCGCTTGTCGGCCATAGCGCGGGCTGGTTTTGCCATGTCAATTCACCTTGATTTGCCTCCCCGGCGACTTGGCCCCAGAATTGGAAGCCAACAATCAGCAAACAAAACTGCTATCCGGGAAAGCTGTTCCGTGACGGAGTTACATGGATATATAAGTTTAAGCGTATGAGTGCCTCTTACGACCCGCTCTGGCTTCAAAGAGGGCAACTTAGCTTAGGTAACGCCCGCCCAACCTTAATCGCAAAAAAGACGGGCGGATGAGCCATTCACTGCTCGGTTAATCCGCCCGAATCTCTGGATTTGAGTTCCAGAAATAAAAGTTGATGCTTTTGTTTCTAGTCGACGCACGACCAATTCTTGACTATCTCCTCTGGAATGATGTGGATGTTATCGTAGTATACTGTTCCGTCGTCCAGTACGGTCTTCGACTGAGCTACCTTGAACAGTCCCTCACTTCTACCTAGAAGGTAGCCTGCTAGATACTGTGTGGGTACTACCTGCTGGTCCGCCTCTTCCTTGGACATGGCACAGCACTCGACTCCGGGGCTCTCAAATACGACCTCAATCTTCTCATGCTCGGAACATGCATTGCTACGGACGAGGCGCTTGGAGCTATCCAGTTTGTCTTGTCCGGTCATCGCTAACACTCTGTCCCTGTCGTAGTGGAAAGGCTCCCCGGCAACCTTGTGGATAGAAGGCGCCATATAGATAGTCTTCTCATCTACCTGATCTGGTACATCGTTGCCACTATCTACGAATCTTCTATCGTCGCTCTCGCCGACGACATATCGAACGTAGTAGCGTTTAGCGTCGACTTTCTTGTCGTCATCGCCTTCCTTGACGGTGACGGTCGTGTCGTCCCATGCTTCTATGGGAACGAATGGATTCATTGGTACGTTCTTCATCACAATCACCTGATTCTTAACTATTGTTAAGAATCGGCTTCTAGACTTATAACTTTATGGCATTGTGAGTTTCTTCTCACTCCGTCACCGGGTACGTTAACACACTACTCTTCCTACAAGCATGGCTTTATTCAGAGGCGGCGCGTCCTGTGGGCCGGTCCTATCTCTTGAACGAGTATCTAGTCATCGTGTTTTGCGTCACGCTGTTCGGTCTTCAACACAGTGGCCTCTCGGCACTAAGGATCAAGTCGAGGATAATTGACAAGTGGGGTGTCTCGGCCTATGCAAACATATACAAGGTGACAAGTATAATCGCGCTCGTTCCTCCTTTCTTGTCGTTGAATTTCTGGGATTGGTTCTACTTCATTCGTTCTCTGGACCCACTAAACCTAGTATACTTCCTGATTGCAGTCACACTGATAGTAGCAGGTGCCACGATAGCGGTGGCAGCTTCTAGAGTGCTTTCTGTGAGTACCGTGGCTGACATGCGGACGGACAGAAAACCAGAGTTGGTCACTGGAGGTATATACAGGCGCGTACGACATCCATTGTACTTGGCTACGATACTGCTCTTTCTTGCACTAATCGCTTTGTATCCGTTCCCACGAATCATAGTCTTCTCTCTATCATTCTGCGTCTACGTACTAATTGGCGCGCGGCTTGAGGAGAGAAAGCTAATCGTTCGTTATGGGCAGGAATATCTGGACTACAAGAAGAAAGCAGGGTTCATGCTGCCGTCACTGAGGAAAAGATAGGCCAAGTGGTGGGGTTGGCACGCGCTTACCATTTCCTTCTCTTGGGTGCTACCCTTTCTTCGGTTGGTTCCGGTTCGGCTCGCTGTTCTGCCACAGGTGTTGCGATTCTTCCAATGATGTCTCCTTCGAATACGAAATTCATATCACTCAGGGACACGACCCTGCCCTCATACGGCGATGTTACATCGCCCTTGTCCTGAATCTGGCCAATAACCTCGTTGCGACGGATAGCTTCTCCCGGACGCGTAGTAGGAACAAAGAATCCCTCTCTGTCCGTATTGACTGACTGCGTCCTTCCGGCAAGAATACAGGACGTCTCAATCCTCTCCCCTGGAATCATGTCCTTGATTCTCAGGAAATTGAGTATCGCCTCCCTGACCTCGACAGCAGCTTGTGGATCGACTTGGTGTTTCGTTCCTCTGGTCTCAATACTAACGACCGCGATTCCCTCATGTGCTGCTTCTGTGGTCAACGAACCTCTGTTTCCCGGTGCTTGAACGACTAGTGGAAGGGCGATTTGAGTTGCCATGTTCCTTACGTGAATATACTCACGATGCATTGCCACTATGTGACTCATGCAAGACTGCCATCCTGTCCTTAGATTTATGACGTAGTCAGCTTGGGATACCCTTCTCCATATTTCCCAAGCAGTGCGCTGCGTGACGGTTCCTCTTTCATCGCCTGGGAATACGGCATCAAGATCAAGAGAGTCCAGAGGCGACAACTTTGCCCCCAGTCTAAATGACAGTGGGTTTGCCACGGGCAGCAACGTAAGTGAGCCATCAATCCTGGTTAATCCCTCCAAGTGTTTCATTGTCAGGTATGTGGCATATACACCTGTGGCTGAAGATCCATCCATTGCGGAGAGAATGAACACATTGGGCCGGTCAGTGCCGAATCTATAGAACCCAAGAGTATTGCCGGTCTTTACGTCGATGTCAACAGCATCCACTTCCGGTTTAACCATGCGTCGGCCTTCTTCGGACTGCTGCGGTCTTCTCTGTCGCATTCAATATGAAGGAGTGTATGACACGGGCTTCATTACACGGCTGGGGAGTCAGTCATCTATCACAAGGTCGTGAGTCCGGTCATGAGAACCATTTCTCTTTGCAGTTGAAGAGATAGAGGTCGCTCACGAATTTGCTGTCAGTAAATGAATCGTGCCTGCACAGTGCGTAGCGGCTTTGTTTCTTGATGTACTTTCTTTTGAAGAGATCCGCGTGGCCGCACCGTTCAGGATTACCAATCCATGCAGTCGGCAATCCACTGCGAACCACACTTAACCCAGCCTCGGAGAGAAACGGTTCCCAGCTGAATATTACGAATGACGGGTGATGGTGTTCAATCGAGTCATGTGCCTCCATCTTTTGCACCCATTTGGGGTATGCTATATCATAACGCCCATCCTTACTGTCGGTCGCAATGATCTCACGATTCACGAGCGGCGTCAGAAACTCAGTGAGTCTTCCGTCACCTGCCATAACTTCCAAGACGGGCCCCTTACTTGGTACGGCGATGAGCGACAATCTGATTACATCTGCAAGTTCAGCGACGAACTCGCTGTTGAATATCTGGAAGACCCACCTTCCTCCTGCATTCCCGCCATTGCAGTATTCCTTGATACTACCTTCAGCTTCTATCATTCGGAAGAATGATAGGGCCTGTTCATAGGTAAGGAGATCCTTGTGGATATCTATGAACTCCCCACTCGAGTCTCTCATCCAACCAGTATCCATAAGTCCATGGCCTCCGAGGACCTTTTCATTCTATTCCCGTAGACGCAGGTGGGTTGGTCAAATGGAGTCATCCAAAGCTCTAATAAGAGGCCAGTATGTGTTGAAGTCCGAGTGAGCCAAGGATGGATTGCGTTCTCAGGTCATAGACGACACTCCTTCTGCGTTTCCTTTATAGCGTGTATGACTTGTGGCTCCTTTAATTCCCAAGACATGTGCCGAGGCTTCTACAAATGAGTGAATATGTCAAGGTTGAGAAGAAATGGCAAAAGCGCTGGGAACGAGATAGGATTTTCGAAGCTGATCCTGACCCAAAGCGATCGAAGTTCTTCATCACTGTGCCGTATCCATATACCAATGGTGCACTCCACATCGGCCATGGTAGAACCTACACCGTAGGAGATCTGATAGCTAGATACAAACGAATGCGTGGCTACAATGTTCTCTTTCCTATGGCATCACACATGACGGGCACTCCAATTGTGGGAATGGTGGAGAGAATCAAAGCGGGTGATCATGATGCAATCGAGCAGTACAAGCGAGACCTTCGCCTCTACCTTGACAGCGAAGAGGCAGTCGATGCACAACTGAAGAAGTTCACTGACCCCTGGGTGACTGCCAAGTTCTTCGCGGATGCAATCTCCGCAGATTTCAAGGCACTAGGCTACAGCATAGACTGGCGCAGGAAGTTCACGACAGGGGACCGGATCTACAATCAGTTTGTTACATGGCAGTATCACAAGTTCATGGACAAAGGCTACATTCGTCAAGGCGCCTACCCGATTCTGTACTGTCCTCATGACGGCAATCCTGTGGGAGAGGACGACCTGCTGAAAGGCGAGGATGCGAAGATCAAGGAATTCACGGCGATCAAGTTCGGTTTTGAAGATGGATTCATTGTCCCTGCGACCTTACGTCCTGAAACCATCTTTGGCGTCACCAACATGTGGATAAATCCAAGTTCGACTTATGTCTGGGCGCGTGTTGACGGCGAAAAATGGATGATCTCTCAAGCAGCGGCCGAAAAGTTGAAGCTGCAGGCAAAGAAGGTCGAGGTTCTTGACACCTTCCCGGGAGCGAGAATCATCGGCAAGAAGTTTCGTGCCGTACACGATCAGCATGAGATGCCTATTCTGCCGGCGGATTTCGTTGACGCGGACAATGCCACAGGTGTTGTCTATTCTGTCCCGGGACATGCGCCATTCGACTATATAGCATTGCAAGACCTGTGGGACAATCCCTCGAGCGTCGCACGGTACGGAATATCTGCAGACAATATCCGAGCCATCAAGATGATTGGCATGATTGCTATCGAGGGCTACGGGGAGTTCCCTGCAAAAGAGATTGTGGAAAAAAGAGGGATCAAATCTCAGGCTGAAGCGGAACGCCTCGAGGAGGCAACTCAGGAGATCTACAAGGCAGAGTTCTACGGCGGAGTGATGAAGGACAACTGTGGTCAGTTCTCTGGCCGGGCCATCAAAGATGTCAAGGACCAAGTCGTTGCATGGATGAAATCGAAGAAGCTTTGCGACGTTTTCTACGAGCCTGACCGGCGTCCTGTAGTCTGCAAGTGTGGAACGAATGTCCAAGTGGGTGTCTTCGCAGGACAATGGTTTCTGGACTATCTGAGTCCGGGCTGGAAGGACAAAGCACGACAAGCACTGGATACTATGTCGATAGTCCCCGATACATTCCGGCATCAATTTGAGGCGACCTTCGACTGGTTGACTCAGAGACCGTGCGCCCGCAAGAGAGGTATAGGTACCAGACTTCCATTCGATCCCGAATGGATAATCGAGTCACTATCAGACTCAACAATCTACATGGCATTCTATACTATCGCCCACAAGATAACGGGCAACAGGCTGAAACCCGAACAGCTGACTCTCAGTTTCTTCGACTACGTGTTCTTGGGAATCGGCAATCTGAGGGACGTTTCGAAGGAGACCGGGGTAGAGTCTGCCCTACTCAAGTCGATGCATGATGAGTTCATGTACTGGTACCCAAATGATCAACGACACACGGCCCCATCTCACATATCGAACCATCTTAGCTTCGCGATCTTCCATCATGTGGCCATATTCCCAAAGGAGCATTGGCTGAAGTGCATTAGTCTCAACGAGCACGTAAACATGGAAGGTATGAAGATGTCAAAGAGCAAGGGGAATGTGATTCCCCTTGTTGAGATTCCAAAGAAGTACGGAGCCGATATCTACCGAACCTACGTGGTATCTGCAGCAGAACCCGGCACGCTCATGGACTGGCGAGAGCGAGATGTGCCCACTGTGAAGAGCAAGGTAAGCCAGTTCACGGAAATCGTAAACAAGTATGCGACCAAGGTCCCTCGCGTATACGCGAAGAAGGACAAGCCCACGATGATAACCCGTTGGTTGCTTTCCAAAGCTAACACGATAGCCAAGGAATGCACCGAGAGTCTTGATAGCTTCAAGTTGCGCGACTACGCCTTGCTGGTGATGTCAGAGATGCCGCGGGTCGTTACTTATTATCTCAATAGGAGAGAGGTTCCTGCAGAGGAAAAGCAAGCAACCTTAGCCTACGTGTGTGACATATGGGTTCGTCTAGCTGCACCGCTGGCTCCCCACATCTGCGAGGAGGTGTGGTCGAAGATGAAGCGTGAAGGATACGTCTCCTTGGCGCCTTGGCCTGAGCCGGATAGTAAACTCATGGATTCAGCTATCGAAGATGCACAGGCCGTTGTGGAATCTACGATCCGGGACGTGCGAGAGATTATGAAACTCATGAAGGGTGAGAAGCCAAAGAAGGTTCACGTCTACATTGCTCCGGCTTGGATGTTTGATGCGATGCGGAGTATCCGTGAAGCGAATCTTCCAATCAAGGTCGGCGACATAATGAAGCATCTGATGTCAGTTGCAGAGTTCAAGCCCTACACAAAGGAAGTCAAAGTGATTGTCGACAGAATAGCAAAAGAGAACGGCCTCTGGGGTCATTCCGCGAGTGCAAAAGACGAACAGCATGCCCTGAGAAGCTCTGCTTCTTACATACAATCTGAGTTGGGCATGGAAGTAGTTGTACATTCAGCAGAGAAACCAGCATACGATCCCCAGAACAAGGCCCGGTTCGCTCTTCCGGGCAGAGTATCGCTCTTTCTAGAGTAGGCTCAGCCTTCCCGACAGATTCCGGATTACCGAAAGCTGTTGACTCTGGCTTCGTAAGGCTCACAATGGGTTCTAGAGGTTTCACAGGACTCAGGCAGGCAAGCTCTTGCGAGAGTTGTCAGACTGGGCCAAGGTTTTTCGCCCGAGTCTTCATTCGTCGCCTGCCGTCAATTCCTTCTCTGCTATCGTGTGCCCCTCATCATCAACAACGACGATATGAGCGGCACACGAGAGTCAGCAGTCATAGCAGCGCACAACCATCTCAAGAAGGTTGAGCAGTCCTTCGTCGATATCTTCTTTCATTCGTATCCTCCTTAACTGATTACTGGCTTTGGAAGCTTCAGTTTCTGGTGAGCTTTCTGTTCGAACACTTGTTTCGCTACTTCCATCAGGCTCTTCTCAATGGCACCGATGTTGTTGTTGGTGGCCACAATCATGTTTGCCTTTGTGATGAGGCCTTGCTCGTCAGTCCAATAGTGATGTATTAGAGTGCCTCTTGGTGCTTCCACGCACCCTACACCATCTCCCTTCTTCGGTTTGACGTCCAGAAGCTTAACGTCATTGTTTACAATCTGCGGGTCCTTGAGAAGACCTTCGATTTCCTCCGCCGCTTGGACAAGCTCGATTATTCGAGCCCAGTGGTAAGCAAATGTGGCATGGACCGGGCGTCCGAGTTTGGCTCTCATCTCTTCCAAGGCTTCATGAGCAAGAGGCGTAGCCATCTTATCGGCGATGTTAATTCGGGCTAACGAGCCAGCCCGCCATATGCCGGCGGGGTATCCTACGGGCTTGTAGTAGACATGGGTCGCATAGGAGTGCTCGGGTACGTACTCGGCGAAGGACTTTCTGTAGTCCTTTGGTTTCAAATCCTCCACGATTTCGCCCGCAGTGTCCATAATCCTGATGCTGCCATCATAAATCTCCAAGGCACCCTTGCTGTGTGTCCCAACGTAGTACGTGGGTCCCACGGCGAGCTTAGTGACGACATCCACGTAGTCATCCATGATCTTCTTCGCTAGGGCAACGGTGCTTGTTGTCCACTGTTTCACATCGCTAATCCGTTTCAGGAACTGATCGCGTTTCTCCTCAGAGAATGGGTTGAGCATTCCTCCGGGCACAGCTGTGACTGGATGAATCGCTGTTCCACCTATCGCCGCAGCGAGTTCTTGGCCGAACTGCATCATCTGCAACGCCATCTTGCTAACATCCGGCAGTGCTTTGGTTATGGCGACCAGATTCCTCTTAGCAGGATCCCCAAAGGGACCAGCCAAGAAATCAGGAGCGGCTAATGCGAAGAAATGAAGTGCATGACTGCTGAACTGCTTCGCATTAATCAAGAGCCTTCTCAGTTTCACGGCTGGTGCGGGCGGAGTTATGTCCCAAGCCGCTTCGACAGCCTTCACTGCGGCCAGATGATGTGGCTCAGGACAAATCCCGCAAATTCTTGAGGCAAACTTGGGCGCCTCCTCGGCGAACCTACCCTCTAGGAATTTCTCGAAGAACCGGGTCGACGTAACACTGAATTGCGCGTCCTTTACTCTGCCGTCCTTTCCAATCTTGATGGTTACGTCGCCGTGACCCTCGAGCCTGGTCACGGGCTCAATCCTTACTACCTTCTCCCCGGTCACTTCTTCTTGCTCCTCGCCTTGTCGCGCATTCTCGACAGATAAGACGCTGCGTAGTCCGTGAAGTAGAAGGAACCGATGGGATCCGGAAATGAATCCTTGAGCTGCTCGGGTTCCATTTCGGCAATTGCACCAAGAGCTGAAACAATCTTGGCACCATGGTCCTTGACTCTGAGCACTGGACCGAAGCAGCCTTTGCATGGTGAATTGACTGTCGGGCAGATTGCTCCGCAGAACCCGATGGTGGCAAATCCCAGACAGAGGTATCCCTGGTCCAAGAGGCACTTGCTGGGGTCTATTCTGCCCTCATGGCTCCTGTGGAACTTCGTGATGTGCTTGTCTTGTTTCACCTTCGGACACTGGTCGCATACGCTCTTTTCGGGAAGGTCGAAAGGCTTCCCTGTGAGAATAGCAGCTAGTGCCTCGACAATGTTCTTGCTTGTCGGCGGGCAGCCTGGCAGCAAGATGTTGAACTTAACCACGTCTACGTTCGGCCGCACTTGTGGCACAAATGCAGGAACATTCTCCGAAGGTATCCTTGGGTCAGTCACCGTGTCTGCTTTCATGAACTTCCTGTCAACCAGCTCATCAAGTTCCCATTGGTTGGCCAGGCCTTGTATGCCCCCATAACAGGAACAAACACCCCATGCAACCAGAATCTTGCTCTTAGCTCTCATCAGATTGAGCAAGCGCACGTCATCTTCTGTCCTGCAACTGCCCTCGACAAGACCGATGTGAATCGACTCATCCGGCATTGATTCGAGATCCTTGATTTTGAAGTCAACGACCGCCGGCCAGAATACTATTTCCAGCTCAGGCAGGACTTCGAGAAGGCCCAGATGTAAGTCTAAGAGAGATTGATCGCATCCCCAACAAGAGGTCAGCTGGGCCATGGCAATACGCTTAGTCATGTGTTGTTAGTCCTTCCTTGCGGGATTCGGTCCTAATGCCTTGATACGCTCGACCATTGATGTAATGCCTTCAGTGAATACATCGCCTTCCGCGGCACTCGCCCATTGCAGATGGATTCTCTCGGGCTCGAAGCCCGCTTCCTCCAACACCTTCTGAAGCAGGGCAAAACGTGACTTCATCTTTAGATTGCCACTTGTGTAGTGGCAGTCCCCTGGGTGACAGCCAGAAATCAATACACCGTCCGCACCTTGGTTCAGTGCATCCAAGATGAACGATGGGTCCACTCGTCCCGTGCAATTCACCCTGATAATCCTGACATTCGGAGGCATTTGCCTTCTACTTGTCCCTGCCAGATCTGCCCCTGCGTAGGAACACCAGTTGCAGCAGAAAGCCAGAATCCGTGGCTCGAAGTCCTTCTCTCCCCTAGCTTTCTGCCTCTGACTGCTGGTCGCCTTATGACCGGCTGCCGTCAAACTGTTTGTGACCCCCGTGGGCATCAAAGCCCGGATTCGTCGTAATCTAATTAACATTCCTGATTTGAGGACATCATGTGTCAAGAGTGTTGTCTGTCTCGTCGTGAGCCAGTCTGACCAGAGTCTTGAAGACAGCTGCTTTTATTATCGGAGTGGAGCTTGCACTTTAGGCATTGTGATAATCTCGGTGTGTGATAGTGGTGGTGCTAGCATTCATCATGGCGAAGGTTGAATCCTCCAAATCACGCGAAGTCCTGAATCGCGTAAAGAAGATTGATGGAGTTCAGGAGGCGTACATCATCTATGGTGCATACGACCTACTTCTGAAAGCATCATTCAAGACGCCCGAGGCTCTGAGCTCATTTGTTGTCGACACTCTGAGGAAAATCGACGGAATTCGCGATACTGTCACGAATGTGTGTGCTACTTGCGACTAGACGCCACAGTGGGTCAGATTGTAGCTACTTCTAGTGCCGCGTGAGACTCTGCCCTTCCTGTTCAAGGGAGAGTTTCCTCAAGGTGGTTCTTGTCGGTAGGCCACTCTTCGAGTCCCATCCCCTGTGGGAGTAGTACTCACTGAGCATCGATTCCAGTTCAACGACCTGCCCTTTCGAAGGGCCAACCGGTGCTTCCTCTTCCACTAGCCTCTCAGGAAGAGCATCATCATCTCTTGTGATTCCGAACCTGGCATTGAACAAGCGATTCAGATTGACAATTCGTTCCCCGATTCTCTTCAGTTCCTCGACTGTGAAATCAAGTCCGTTGTGGATCTTCAGACCCAAGGCGACGTCCTCGTAGTAGAACTCTGGGGGAATCTGTGTGCCGTACTTGCAGAGGCCCACACTCTCCACGACAACCATGTAATCCTCGCATTCCTTAACCATTATGCCCTTGTAAGTCGGATTCAGTCTGTCCGCCATCTGTGGCAGGTACTTGGAGCCGAAGCGCTTCTTTATCTCATCGTCGAAGCCGACTTCATCGAGCACTGGGAATCCATAGAGATGATCGGCTCCCCTTGCGGCTGTAACGGCAGCAAGCCCCATTGATTTTTGGGCTCTGGGTTCCTGCCCCGCAATTTCCTGCTTCTTCACGGCCATGACAAACTTCTCACTCCCACGCCCAATCGTCTTGGCAGCCCTGAAGCTTCCCTCGGCAAGCAGGTCCCCGAATCCTTTCCTGAAAGCAATCATCTCGGTCAGTTTAACGATCGACTCATGATTCCCCCAGCTGAGGTCTATTCCTCCAGTATCTTTGGCTGTGAGGATTCCCTTTTCCCAAGCCTCCATCGCCCACGCTATGGTGCCTCCGAGCGATATAGTATCCATCCCATACTTGTTTGCCAGATGATGGCTATAGAGAACTGATTCTATGTTGTCGTTGCCACATCGCGATCCCAAGGCCGCCTGACTCTCAAACTCGGGTGAACCACCTGTGTACGCATACGGACCATCTGGTACTGATGTGAAACGACCACATCTCTGAAGGCAACTCCAATCTGCTCTAGGTTTAATGAGATATCCTCGGTTGATAGCGTGACCGCCAATCTTCTCGTATCCATCGAATACGCCTTGCCGCATGTTGTAAGTCGGCAGACGACCGATATGCTGCATCAGTTCGATTAGACTTGTCGTGCCGAACTCCGCCCGCCCCCTCGTGAAGGGATTGGCAAGCATTCTCTTGTATAGCTCATCCATTGTTCTAAGGTAGTTGGCTGGGTCCGCAACCTCCAGCTTGCCGCCACCACGTACGCAAATGGCCTTCAGCTTCTTCGATCCCATAACTGCACCAAGACCCGAACGTGCAGATGCCCTGTCCCTGTCGTTCATTATGGCCGCAAAGCGGACCAAGTTCTCGCCTGCTTGGCCAATGGAGAGAACTCTGGATTGCCTTCCATGTTTGGCTCTCAGTGCACCATCGGTCTCGAAGACATCCTTGCCCCATATACTAGACGCCTCAAGCAACTGCACGTTTGAGTCTTCAACAAGGAGGTATACGGGTCTCTCAGATGCACCCGTGAAGATTATGGCGTCATAGCCAGCAAACTTCAGTTCAGCACCCCAGAAGCCTGCGGCGTGACTCTCACCCCATATTCCTGTCAAGGGAGACAGAGCAGCTATAACGTGCCTTGAGGATTGAGGAAACATGGAACCTGTGAGCAATCCCGTGGCGAAACCGAGAACATTCGCGGGTGAAAATGGATCGGTATTGTCCGGAATCATGTCGAAAAGCATCTTCGAGAGAAATCCGGCCCCGAGCAGATACTTGTGAACGAGCTGTTCGTCCAGGGGCTTCTTTTCGATTCTCCCACTCATCAGGTCGACCCGGAGAAAGCGGCCACCCACGCCCTTGATCAGAGGAACTCCCCCTTAGAGTACAGATCTCTCTTGTGTTTCTCGTAGAACCCGGAGATTTTACCTACCTTGTCTCTCTCCTTGAGATCATTTTCTGTCGTTATCGTTATGGCTCCAACCGGGCACCGCTTCACGCATTCGCCACATGCAATACACTTGATGGCCTTGTTCGAGTCGGGGTTGATGAAGATAGCATCATATGGACAAGCCTTGACGCACGCTCCACAGCCAGTGCACTTTGAGTTGTTTACAGTCACGATTCCCTTAGAGGTGCGCATGATTGCATCTTCCGGACAAGCATCCTTACAGGGAGCATCCTTACAGTTGCGACAGAATAGGGGAAAATCCAGCCCATCTTCGAAACGCAAGACCCTGACTCTCGACCTAGTCGGACCTAGCACTTTGAAGTAGAACATGCTGCACACGTTGGCGCAAATCATACAACCGGTGCATACCATTGGGTCGCCAAAGGCAAACTTGAGATCCGGCATGTCCTATTCCTCAAATGGCGCACTGCCTTCACCCATCCTAAGAAACGTGCCATGACCAGGTTTCATAGTGGTTCTGTCCTCATTGAAGACCTGAGCTCCCCTGACGAATGTCGCAATAGGGGCTCCCTTCATCTTCATTCCTTCGTATAAGGTCCAACCACACTTCGAGAACATCATATCCGACTTAATCGTTTCCTCTCGCGTGGGGTCCAATATCACCATGTCCGCGTCCGAGCCAACCTGCAGTACCCCTTTCTTGGGATAGAGTCCGAAGATTCTTGCGGGGTTTCTACATGCAACTTCAACGAGGCGTCCAAAAGACAGTCTCCCCTTGTTGACTCCTTCTGAGAGGAGAACCCTGAGTATCATCTGGATACCGTCTACTCCTGCCCATGCGTCTCTGATGTCGTTTGCTCCTCTGTTCTTTTCTTCGATCGGGCAAGGGGCATGGTCACTCACAACAATGTCAATGGTCCCCATGAGGAGGGCTGACCATAGAGCAGCCCTGTCCTCCTTGGATCGCAAGGGTGGGTTCATCTTGCTCTTTGGCCCGAGCCTGTTCATGTCGTCTCTGTTGAAGACTAAATGATGTGGACACACCTCCGAAGTGAGTAAAATCCCCGCGCGCTTTCCATAATCAACTTCATGAATCGCCTCACGCGTTGAGACGTGAGCTATGTGAAGATGCCCCCCTGTCTGTTGGGCTATGCCAATGGTCTGCCGCACGGCGATTTGCTCTGCTAGATTGGGTCGGGCCAGCGAATGACTGATGGGAGCATCCCATTCTCCCTCCATATCATTCTTGAACTCGTCGAGCACACCCTGATTCTCACAGTGAACGGTAAGGTGGCCGCCGTGCTCTGAAACCTCGCTTAGTAATCGCGTTAAGACCCCGTCGTTCGCATAGTATGGTTCGCAGGTGAAGGCCTTGAAAGCAGCGACGCCGTTCTCAATCAAGAGCGGTATCGCGGCGACATTGTCTGACTTCATCATGCCCGCGTACATCGAGAAGTCAACGATGGACATCGCCGCACCTTGACTGGCCTTTTCCTCAATCTGTTTCTGCGTGACCACCGAACTTGTCAAAGGCATATCTATGACCGTGGTCACCCCTCCAGCCGCAGCTGCACGTGAACCTGTTGTGAAATCCTCGTGGTCCGCCTTGGCCGGATCATGAATGTGGGCGTGACCATCAATGAGTCCTGGCATAAGGATTTGTCCACGAGCATCGACCACTGTCTCAGCAGGCGGCAGATGTTCGTCTGTGGCCACACAACAAATACGTCCATTGGACACGGCGACTCCTCCTCTGAGGATGCCGGACTCCATCAGCATCTTGGCATTCTTTATCACAAGCTGGACCGACCCGGTCTTGCCTATGCTTGCGCTTTTTGTGGAGCCGGAGCGAGCCAAGTCTATCCTCCTCCAACGGGTGGGAACAGTGCCACAGTATCACCTTGATTTAGCGCTGTCTGGTAGCCATTGAGGAGCTCGATTCGCTTGCCATTCACCATGCATGAATAGAATCGTTTGAGCCCTCCGGACTTAGGGTCCATGACTGCGTCCGAGAACCGCTTTCCAAACGTACGAATCAGTTCCTGTAGCAGCTGTTCAACATTGTGTGCATCAATCTCGACGCTCTTTGTGCCTGTGATTTCGCGCACAGTCGCAAAGAACTTCACAGTCACTGTTGCCAACGGAATTGACCCGTTTTTACAGTTGGACTAAGGCATTTTAATGGTTGTTGACTGACCAACCCGCTGAGAATGATTCGAATTCAACGTCCCAAATGGGTAGTTACGTTGTTGACTTGTATGTTCGTTGGTCCCCTCCATTATCAGTGAAGTTATAGGTGACAGCAATCCCCTGTCTGCTGGAACTCAATGTCACCGACGCGGCCCAGCCCAGAGATCGTCGTCGTGGGTCACCTGAGTAGAGACTTACTGGTTTCACCAGAAATAACTCGGGAAAGTCTTGGAGGGGGAACTGCCTATGCCATGTTGGCTCCCGCAGTAGGTGCGAAGGGTGCGGGTATAGTCAGCTGCGTCGGCCATGATTTCGAGCAGGAGTACATTGATATTCTCAAGAAGTCTGGCCTTGACCTAACAGGTTTGAAGACAAGAGGCCCTCACTCCACACGGTTCGTGAACATCTATGACTCAGCCGGCAACCGGACGCAGCGTGTAGAGGCTGTTGCACCTCGCTTGACTGCCGATTACTACTCAAAGCAGCATCTTCGTTCCAGAGTATTCCATTTCTGTCCTCTTACGGCTGGCGAGCTGGACCTCTCCTGTCTTGAGCAGGCACATGCAAGCGGGGCTTTGGTTTCACTTGACGTTCAAGGCTACCTCAGAGCAATAGAAGGCGATCAGGTCGTCCCTCGGGAATGGGAAGAGAGAGATGACATACTAGGATATGTTGACCTATTGAAGTTTGACAGCCAAGAACTGAAGACAGCTTACGGCGACGTGCCCAAGGCATCCGCCGTTGAACAGATCACCATATCTGGGCCTCGCATGGTAATAGTGACTCGCGACCGAAGAGGGTCAATCATATTCACTCGTGACTCACGCATCGATATCCCGCTCGTTTTGGCTGACAAGTTTGTGGACTCGACGGGGTGTGGAGACACGTACACTATCGGTTTTCTTCTTGAGTATATGCGTACGGGCGACATCCGGAGAGCTGGACTGTTTGGAGCAACCTGTGCTTCCTACAATCTAGAGACTGTGGGACCCTACAATATGCCCACTCGAAAACAGGTCGAATCGAGAATGGAGTCCTACTTGCACTTATGAGCGGAAGGAACCTAGTCCGCCCGGATCATACTCTTGTCCCTTGTGTTATGTCAGCCGGAGTTGCTTTGTTTCCGCCCAGCGTTATCGTTTTATAGGTGGTCTTATGCTCCATGCAGATGGTTGTGTGATATATGGTGTACTGTCATAGCTGTGGTCAACAGAATCCAGATGACGCTCAGACCTGCACGCGATGCGGTGCCGAACTGTATCCCGACAGATCAAGAGCGGCGTTCAGAAAACGCGACAAGGACGCTGACGAGTGTTTCGGTCTTCCAAATGGAGGCGCGATTGCGGGCCTCGTTTTCGGAGCGCTCATCGTGATCTACGGTGTGTCTTGGTACTTGGGCTACGACCTTTCTCTGTTCTGGACCAGTACGGCAGGACCGTTCCTCGTCATAGCCATCGGTTTGCTCATTTTGGCTGGCGCAATCTACGGTCTCACTCGTAGAAAGCGAGTGACATAACTTGGTCCACTACTTCACGGGATTAGGGCCAGTCCTGATGCGGACGGCCCTTTCTTTCGCTATCTACACTGGCCGCCCTGACAAGGCGTGACCTAGACCGAAGCTCAGATGTCCTCTCTGGCTAGCGCGGAACGGTGTGCAAGGATGCTTGGTTTGAGCACCATGATGAATTCCTTCTTCTTGCTGACTACCGTCCAGTGCAAGACAACTCAGGGCATTCCGCACAGATTCTGAGATGCTCCCTTCTTGACATTACGACTCTGGTTGAAATCCAAAAGAGAATAACGATGAGAATGTAGGTGTCAAGGGAGAGACTCTGGACCAGTTGATCAGCGCCCGTAAGAAGAAGGAACGCTCCGTTAACGAATAGCACGTTGACACCAACGCGGACGAACCCGTTCTGTACGCCGAGGACCCTGTAGAGTGGATGCTGGAGTAGTCCGACTGCTACGCCTGTGAAGCCGAGCCAGAACAGCAACATGCCTGATCCCAATGAGAGGCCTGCGGTCATGTGCAGCAGGCTCCCAGATGCAGCGATTGTCCCCCCTATGGCAAGTCCCGTGCATCCCGCACAAAAGACTCTATCACGGGCGGAGATGACGTGTCCTGAGTAACGGTCGCATGAGTAGTGATGCCCTTTTCTGCGTACTACTCTAATCCCATCACTTGTCAAACCCGGTCGTTCTGCCCCATCATGGGTCTGAGCGGTCTCCGAGCTTCTGGAACAACTCGAAGGTCTTACGCCTGCAATCGTGCCAGCCACACAAATCAGTGTGAATACAGACCAGACTAGTCGCGATTGCTCAATGGACATGGCCTGACTTGCATTGCCTGAGAATGTTATGAGCGGAATGATACCGAGGCTCGACAAAGACACTGCCAAGTACCAATATGCATGCATTCCGCCGGGTTCACGCTTGCGCGCCACTAGAACATACCTCGTAATGCCTGGAGGACTCCTTGCCGTGCCATGTATCTGTATGTTCTCCTCTTGAGTTTGTTACGTGAAAACAGTCCGGTCATTCTTCTGTTCCATGACCCATAGAAACCACGGAAACAGTGATAGAGCTCCTCTTGTACTTCCGCACGCGTAAGATGTTCAGTTGGCATGATTGCATGTGCCATGTCGTAGTGCGCCCAGTTCGTATCTTCTATCCAGCCATTCCTCTTGGCTTCATCGTAGAATGCAGTTCCTGGAAATGGCGTAAGAGCCATGAATATTGCGAGATCAGGGTCAAGATCATTGACATAGGCTCGAAGTCCTCGAATTGTTTCGTGAGAATCGCTGCGTGACCCTATGATTAGTGTGGCTTGCGCGAAGATGTCGCTGAGTTTCAGGAGACGAAATGCCTCCTTTGACATGGAGGGCTCGATTCCTTTGTTGAATGACTTCAGTATCTCCGGGCTATGACTCTCGACGCCTGCCAATATCCACATCAATCCGGACTTCCGCAGTAATGGCAGAGTGTCCTGCTGATTGACAATATCATCACATCGTGCCTGCATGAACCACATGATATCATCCGCAATTCCTCTCTTCTGAATCTCGCCACATAGTTCTCGCGTTCTTGGGCCAAGGCCGAAGTTATCGTCGGTCAACCAAAAGAACCGTGTGCCAAACTTGGTATAGCAGTACTCGAACTCATCAGCAATCCGTTTGGGAGACTTGAGCCTCCATTGCCATTGCCAAAACGCGCATTGCGAGCAGAAAGAGCAATCATGAGGGCAGCCCCTCGAGGCCTCAATGAGCGCGTAGGGGGTATTTGCGCCTGCCATCAATGAGAAATGGTACTTCTTCATTTGCTTCTCAACAAAATCGTATCCCGGAAGAGGCAGGTCATCCAAGTTCTCAATGAGCGGACGATCCGGTGTCGTCGTGATTGTCCTGTTCTTCCTGAAAGAGATTCCTTTGACCTGCGATAGATTGTGGTTTCCTTTCAGAGCGTCTATCACTTCTGCCAAGGTTTGCTCCCCCTCTCCTCTTACGACCACGTCAATCTCTGGATAGATTTCAAGTGTTTCTTCGGCCAAGGCAGTATAGTGCTGTCCCCCTACAATCGTAGTTGTGTCGGGATTGATCTTCTTTGCGAGTTCAGCGATTCTGAGTCCCCTGTATGCGTTACATGTAGTAAGGGAGCTAGGTGCTACCACGTCTGGTCCAAAGGCCTCAATCCGTCCCTCTAAGGCTCTCCAGTCAATTCCCTCTGCCTGACAATCAAGAACCTCTATGTCGAGATTGGAATCATGACGCCGCAAATACGCTGCGAGGTTCAGAATCCCTAGCGGAGGGGGAAGGTACTCACCCATCACGAACCAGAAGACTTTGGGCGGCTCTACAAACAGTATCCTCAAGCTTGGATCACCGTTAGTTGTTCTCACCTCCCCCGGAAGCCTGATATAACAACTTCCCCCTTCGACGTTGTCCCGGTGAGTTTCACTCAAGAAGAGGAGAATCAGAATCGGGGTTCCTTCTACACGTACTCATCAATGGAAGGCTTTTTCATTCGCTCCTGTCTGAGGTCTCTTTCTGAGGACATCCAATGCTTGAAGACCTAGACCCACTGATGGAAGCCGCAGGTATCGATGCTATCGTTGTCGAGGGTAATGCATTCACGACTCCGGACATATACTGGTTGACTGGCTTTCGGTCTCCTGACCAGATTACTTACTTCAAGGCCCGAGGCGACAACGGCTTGGTAGCTGCAGGATTCAATACACTGGATCGCATTCACAAAGAGAGCTTCGTCACACGCACATACGATCTCACGGACCTACTCACTCAACTCATGAGGCAGAACAAGAGAGCAGAAGACTGCCCCGATGTGGTGTACGGAGACATCATGAGAAAGATGTTCACTGGCAAGGTCGTGGGTGTGCCGGACCACATCCCTGCAAGGGTACTTGTGGCAATTCAGCAGCTGGGGTATGCAGTCAAGGTTGTTCCCAATTTGCTCAAGGATGCTCGTGCTACCAAGTCGAGTACGGAGATTAAGGCAATCAAGAGGGCAGGAGATGCCACAATCGAGAGTGTGTCGCAGGCCATTCAAATGATAAAGGAATCAAAGGTCGGTCCGAACAAGACACTGCTCCATCGTGGAGTGCCTCTCACTGTGAACGACATCAAATTGGCTCTTGAACGTGCCCAGCTCGAGAGAAGTGCCGAGTCGGCCGAAGACACGATTGTTGCTGTGGGACGAAAGGCCTTCGACTGGCATTACTTGGGTGCTCCAAAAGATCTGCTCAAAGCAGGTGAACCTGTAATCATAGACGTTTACCCTAGGCTCAAGCTTGACCGCTACGTGGCTGATGTCACCCGCACAGTTGTCAAGGGCTCTCTCAGCGACAAGGTTCGAGTGATGTACGAGTCAGTAATGGAGGCCGGTGATGCAGCTATCGATGCTCTAAGAGACGGAGCTGTAATTGATGATGTCAACATGGCGTGTTTCCACGTTTTGAAGAATCGCGGTTTCGACTCAAGACGTCTCAACCCCTCCGCGACTGAAGGTATGATGCACGGCTTGGGTCACGGTATTGGCCTTGAGGTTCATGAGAACCCCAGCATGTACCGATATGCCAACAGGTTTTCTGAAGGACACGTCATGGCCATCGAACCGGGCGTCTATCTCAAGGCGGTAGGCGGAATTCGTGTTGAGAATGACTATGCCGTAACGAAAGGAAAGGCCAAACGCCTAACGCTAGGGTTGGATGACGTGATATCACTGTGAGGCCCAACAGCTTCTGTTAGCTAGCGCTGAGAGCAGACTGAGGACAAATCGCTACACACAGTCCACATGCAGCACATTTCTTCCGGTCAATCTGAAAGAATTCCTTTTCTTTGTTTACGGATATGGCAGAGTAGACACACGACTTAGAGCATAGGCCACAGAAATTACATCTTGCAGTATCTACTGTGGGCGGGTAGGTGAACGCAGTCGTCTTGCCAATACTGCTGAGTGCAAGACCACGAATTGACTCGATAGACTTGTGACCGTGCTTGTCTAGCCAATCGCCAATCTCCGTTGATATCTTCCCATATACGCTCGGTCCGTCAAGTATTGCTGCCGTGCAGACTTGGACCGCCGAGGCGCCAGCCATAAAGAACTCCACTGCGTCCTCGCCGCTCATCACTCCGCCAACTGCAATGACTGGTATCTTGACAGTCTGTGCAATGTCTGCAACGCATCTGAGCGCAAGAGGCTTGATTGCGGCCCCGCTCAGCCAACCATAGCCCTTCTCGCCCCCAAGCACAGGTCTACCTGTCTCAATGTCGATATGTAGACAAGGCCCCAGCGTGTTAATCGCTACGATTCCGTCGACACTTTGCTCGAGTTCTTTGGCGACCTTTGCCACATCGACCTGTGGACTAAGCTTAGCGAATATGGGGATTGAGACACAGTCTCTCAGAGTCTTGGCAATCTCCTTGTGGCCCCCGACATAGTGAGTGCTGAATTCAATGGCACTGACCCCCGCCTCCTCGACCATGGGCCCAATCTGCGAGACTTCCTGAGGTGTGTATCCAATGCTTGCTATCACAGGCAAACCCGAACCAAGTGCCAATGGGTATTCATACTTAATCCACCTATCAAGCGGGAGTTCGCTCCACAGTTCAGCGTTCAACATTCCACGCCTGGATCCAACTTTGCCGGGCTGCAAGACTGCCATGTTCGGTTTAGCCACGGCCGCAGGTTTGACGCTTACAGTCTTGGTTACGAGACCGCCCGCTCCTCCTGAAGCGGCCTTCAAGAGAGATTCTCCATCACGTGTTGTGGGGCCAGCTGCTGTCAGGACCGGATTCTTGAACTGAATCCCGGCTATTGTTACGGCGAGGTCTGCCATGGTCAATTCTCAAGATGCATCTGACATAAGAGTTCTGCCATATTGCACCCTAGGCGGATTGTGCGGGTGCAAGCATTTTCCTAGCCTCAAGTTCCTTGGCGACCGGACCCATGTCTAATCGAATCAGAGTCTCCTTCTTGGGGAGACCCGTCTTAGTGTCACAGCCTCGGAACTTATAGTATTCATCAAGCATGTAATCCAGTTGCGGAAATCCGCCCTTTGCTGGTCCTGTGGGCATGGGGTCTGAAAGAAGCCTCTTTGGCAGCGTTTCTTGTTTCCTTGTTATACCAAGTCGGTGATTGTATGCTCTCCTAAGATGACAGATCCTCTCTGCAGCTTCACGAACGATTCTTGGGTCGCCCCACTCTGCCATGCCTGTGAGAGGCGGGATGACATTCACAAAAGTGTCAAAGTAATAAACCGGGGGCCACATTGTTCCGTACTTGCATATTACTGCTGAGTCGACGAGGGCATACAGGTCCTCTATGTCCTTGATCACCTCACCCTTGTGAATTGGTGATGTAATCTTCATTATCTCCTTAAACTTGTCCTTTCCGAATCTCTTGATGATAACATCAGGATAGCCGAGTTCCTCCAAGCTTGAGAGACTCCTGAGATGATCTGCTCCTCTGACGTTGGTGGCATATGTGAGTCCAACCGATTGGTGCGCCCGCGGATCCTGTCCTGAAGCCTCCAAGCCCTTTGAATGGATAGCATAGGTTGCCGCATCACCTCCAATCTTTTCTGCGGCCAGTCTTGTTCCCTGGCTCAGGATAGCCCCAATCCCTTCCTTCTTCGAAATCATTTCTACAAGCTTGACCATCGAGTCCACGTTTCCCCACGTGAGGTCGAGCCCTCCGGTGTCCTTGGATGTGAGTATTCCCTTCTCCCACAACTCCATGGCGAAACCAATAGTCTTTCCACATGATATTGTGTCCATGCCAAGGCGATCGCATCTCGTTCCCAGATACAGTATGGATTGGAGGTTGCTATTGAGACAGTTGGAGCCGAAGGCCATGATGGTCTCATACTCTGGACCCCCGACAGGTCCGATTGCGAATCTTCCCTCCTTGATTCTATAGACATACTTGCACCCTATCGAACACCCGTAGCATGCTTCCTCCGCAATCCTATACCCGCGCGAGATTGCTTCAGGGCCGATTTGCTCTGCTTCTTCATAGAAACCTGTCCAGTGATTCTTGGTGGGAAGCCTGCCGATTTCGTTGATCATGGTGACGAGACCGGTGGTGCCGTAATCCTTCAATGATGCAATGGATTCTTTCCACAATGGGTCCTTGAGCTTTGCCGTCTCCTGCTCATTCGCTTTCAGGTAGGCCTCCGTATTATAGGCTTCAAGGCCAAATGAGCCGCTCGCAACAATTCCTTTGAGATTCTTGAAACCCATTACTGCTCCAAGTCCAGTTCGGCCCGCAGAGCGGTGCGCATCGACACTGATGCATCCGAAGAGCACTTGATTCTCGCCAGCTGGTCCTATGACGGCCGTCTCTATCGAGGGATCCTTGTGCTCTTCGCGAATCATCTGAATTGTAGTATCTGTCTCTCGGCCCCAGAGATCTGATGCATTACGCAGCTCCGCCTTTCCGTCGCACAAGTAAAGGTAGACCGGCTTTGAGGATCTTCCATGTATGATGACAACATCAAACCCGGCATACTTCATTTCGGGACCAAAGAACCCGCCCACATGACTCTCGGCCCATATGCCCGTGAGGGGTCCCCTTGAAGCAAACATCATCCTGCCTGAGGGCGAGAACATGACACCGGTAAGGGGCCCCGTTGCTGCGACAAGGACATTCTCAGGTGAGAGCGGTTCGGTTTGAGGACCTGTCCGCTCCCATAGGATTTGAGCGGCTATACCAGTTCCACCAAGATACCGCCTTGCCCACTCTTTCTCCATTTCTCGCTTGTAGAGATTCCCCTTTGTCAGGTCGACTTCAAGGTAGTAAC
Source organism: Candidatus Thorarchaeota archaeon (assembly GCA_003345555.1). Lineage (GTDB taxonomy): Archaea > Asgardarchaeota > Thorarchaeia > Thorarchaeales > Thorarchaeaceae > OWC5. The sequence goes on along the minus strand of PRDJ01000024.1, from coordinate 4,281 downwards.
CTGCATACCCCTTGTACGGGAACGGCATCCTCAGGTCCCCTCCTCAATGAGGAGATAGGACTGCAATACTCTCTTCGTCCCCTCGTACCTTCCTCGAAGTCCACGTAATTCTCTGGGCAGCATTGTGATTGCCCCGTATTGGCATGCCTTTACACACGCTGGGTCACCACTACATAGGTCGCATTTTATGGCTCTCTGAGTCATAGGATCTAGTACGACTCCACCATAGACGCACGCAGTCACACAATCAGAACAGCCCACACACTTCTTTGTATCAACAACCAATGTTCCAGCATCATCCTTGATGATGGCACTGGTCGGGCATGCTCCCGCACAGAGAGGAACTTCGCAGTGCAGGCATACGAGAGGAAGGATGACATTCCTCGATTCGTCTTTGAGCACCTGGATTCTTGACCTACGGGGATTGAAGGTTGACGTGTGTTTTTGGCTGCAAGCAAGTTCGCAATTCCGGCACCCGGTACATAGTCCCAAATCGATGACAAGGATGTTGCTCAAGCCTTCAGAACGCTCCAAGAGTCGCAGCGCAGCCTCTGAGCACAGGTCATCTGTCCATTTAAGATATTGTTATTGTATGCCTGCCCTTCATCACGAGAAAGTACTAAAGTGCTGTTTATGTTGACTGTCCGCTGGTTTGCGCGTCGTGAGCTGACACGCATCTGAAGTAGTTCTAGAGTGGATTCCTCCATGAAAGGCTCGAGTCCGACGAAACCTACAAGTCTAGCCCCCTTTCAGTTCAGGCAGCTTGCAGAAGAGATGCCCTTAGCAGTCATCGAGCTCGATGCCAATCTGAATATTGTGCATGTCAATAGTTCTGCTCTTGACTTGCTCGGGCTGAAACTTTCTGATATCGAAGCAGGTGTTCACGCAGATCAGCTTGTCGTTCCAGAGCAGGTCCGAATGGTCCATGAGGGTCTGAAGCAACTAGCCGCCGGTGCAAAACCTACTTCCATGTCCCTCAGGCTGTTGCGTAGAGATGGCGTTCAGGTTCTCACGGAGGTTTTTGCTCAACCATTGAAGTCTGGCAGCAGAGTCACCGGATTCCTGGCCTACATATTTGACCTATCGCGTAGAGCAGCAAAGGAAGAGAAGATTGGAGAGGAAATGGATCTACTTCGCGCCTTTGTTGAGCATGCCAGTGTGGGCATATGTGTAATCGATGATAAGTATCAAATCGAATACGCTAACGACGCACTCTGTGATATCACGGGAACTAGTAGAAGTGAGATACTTGGACATGATTTTCGTGAGTTTCTGCATCCCGATAGTATTGCGCTCACTGCAGAAAGGTACCGACGGAGGCAAGCTGGAGAGCAGGTTCCTGCAGAATATGACATAAAGGTCCCTCACAAAGATGGCACGCTTCGCATTGTTGAATTCACCAGTCGAACAATTACGAGTCGCCGAGGTCAGACTAAGACGGTAGCACAGGCGGTTGACGCCACAGAAGAGAGAGACCGGGAAAGTAGACTGCAGACTAGCGAGCATAGATACCGGACTCTTGTTGAGACAATGGATTCAGGACTGGCCGTAGATGACGATAAGAGTAGCATCGTGCTTGTGAATGCAGCATTATGCAGGATGCTAGGTTACGATTCGAGCGAGGACCTTGTGGGTCGACCGATAACTGACATGATTTATGGATGGTCCAAAGAGGACGTCGAAGAAAAGATGAAAGCCCGACGTGCGGGCAGAGTGGAACACTACGATGTAGACCTCATCCGCAAGTCCGGAGCACTTGTTCCCGCGATGGTCGCTGCGTCGCCTCTGTTTGACCCGGTTGGGAAGTACTTTGGCAGCTTTGCGATCTTCACGGATGTCTCCGAGTTGAAGAGCGCAGAAGAGGAAGCAAGGTTTCTGCTCGATCTTCTTCTCCATGACGTTGGCAATCAACTGCAACTCATTCTTGCTGGTGCGGACCTTCTAGACAACGGTTCAGTCACGCCAGAGGTCGAGAATGCCAGACGCTATGTAACTGAGGGCGCCAATAGGTGCATTGAGCTCATAAACAAGGTCAGAAGGGCAGAGGAAGCAAAGGCCGAACCGCTTGTGACTGTCGATCTTATGGACGTGCTTGATGCTGAGATACATCTGCTATCGAGACAATATCGGGTAGAACCGGAGGTCGGTCTTCTCCCTGAGCATCTTTACATATTGGCTGACAGCTCGCTTAACCACCTCCTATGGAACCTGATGGAGAATGCCGTTAAGCACAACTCGTCTCCTGACAAGCACCTATGGATAAATGGAGAGTTCTCCGGGAGTACGTTCGAGCTGCGAATCGCTGACAACGGTCCGGGTCTCTCTGACTCGAAGAAGAGGCAGTTCTTCGACCCTAGGCGTCGATATGGTGGTGTTGGTCTCCACCTTGTCCACAGACTTGCTGACAAATATGGTGCTTGGGTCGAAGCCAAAGATAGAGTAGCAGGCAGCCCTGAACAGGGGCTCGAAGTCCGCGTCCGCTTCTTGGTGATGTCCCAGTAGTAAAGCCCGGCTCACCACAATCATTATGTTCATGCCCGCGCGGATTTGCGGGTAAGCTGGGATTGGAAGTTGCCGACTCAAGCGTCGCTTCTCATCAAGAATGGTTATGTTGTCACAATGAATCCAGAGAGACGGATTATTCGCGATGGTGCAGTACTGGTAGAGGACAACAAGATTATCAATGTGGATAAGACTGACAGGATTCGAGGGCATCATGCAGAGACAGTAATAAACGCAAAGAACATGCTAGTCATGCCAGGGCTGATAGATACCCACGTCCACCTTGCTCAAGCCCTACTGAGGGGTTGCGCTGACGACGTGGCGCTCGTAGACTGGCTGAAGAATCGTGTATGGGTGCTGCAGGGTAACTTCACTCTGGAGGATGGTAGGGCCTCCGCTAAGCTATGTATGGCTGAGATGATCAGGACCGGCACAACTTCCTTTGTTGAATGCATGATTCACACCCGATATGGGTTTGATGGAATCGCGAAAGCCGTAGAGGAGGCAGGCATGCGGGCTGCGCTATCAAAGATCGTCATGGACTCTACGGGTTATGCCGACAACCCCGATATCATGTATCCGGGTATGGTCGAGGAGAAGGAGGCGTCACTGAAGGAAGCAGACTCAATGTTTGCGAAGTGGCGCGGCAAATCGGATGGCCGAATTCAGATCTGGTACGGGCTTCGCTCTTTGGGGGCGGTGAGCACAGACCTCTTCAAGGAGGTTGTTCAGAGGTCAAAGGCTCACGGAATGAGAATGACAATGCATCTGGGCGAGGTCTTAGATGATGTCCGATATGCTAAGCAGAAGAACTACCCCAACCTGACTAGCTTCGCGAAGGACATGGGTCTCTTGGGGCCAAGCATCGTGTTTGCACATGGTGTGCACTTAGATGATGCAGACTTGAAGAACCTAGCCGAGACCAAGTCCAATGTGTCTCATTGTCCAGCTAGCAACATGAAGCTGGCGTCAGGCTTTGCTAGAATACCCGAGATGCTGAGACTTGGTGTCCCGGTTTCACTTGGTTGCGATGGAGGACCAAGCAACAACACCTACGACATGATAAGAGAGATGCGCTTGGCCGCCCTGATGCACAAATCCGTTCAGAATAATCCAACTGTTGTCAGCGCAGAGGAGGTCCTAGAAATGGCGACAATTGGAGGAGCAGTAGCCCTTGGCCTCGAGACCAAAATAGGGTCACTGGAATCGGGCAAGCTTGCTGACCTAATCCTCGTTGACATGAGAGACATCGGCTTGACACCCGCATGCAATCCCGTCTCCAATCTCGTGTATGCGGCCAGCGGCAAGTGCGTGGATACCGTTGTGGTCAACGGCAGTCTTCTAATGAAGAGAAAGCATCTCTTGACATTGAACGAAGCCGAAATCATGGATGAGGCTAATGAGCGGCAAACTGAACTGCTGTCTCGAGCAGGTGTGAGAATAGAGACAAAATGGCCCGTTGGCTAATCCCTGTTTGTTCTCAACTTGGTTTGTTTGTGCTGTCTTCGGACCCGCCATTTGATTGAGTCTGCTAGCTGATTATGGCTTCTCTCTCGAATAGCTTTGCACCGATGATGAGAAAGACGGCCGTGAAGCCCAACATGTAGAGAACATTGAATGCAAGGCTCATCGGAGTGGCGACTCCAGAAAGAACGCCGTTGAGGAACACAATTGCTTGACTGAATGGGATTGCCATAACGATGAAACCAAACAGGCCGCCATATTGGAGGATGCTGCCAGTGAAGGCAAGGATGCCGATGATCATAGTTGGCAAAAGGT